>CALVHN010000002.1 GCA_944327845.1 uncultured Bacilli bacterium | reverse complement strand
AGAGAAGATAATCGTGGCGGTCAACATAGATAGTCTCTAGGACCTTGCCATTATTATCTTTAAGCTCAATGTAGTAGTTTCTCTCGTCAGTCTCGGTTTTAAGTTCGACTTCTGATAGATCGCTACAATGATATTTTTCATCTTCATTTAGCTCTTCTGCTTCATCAGCAAAAGAATCAATTTCTTTCTTTATTAAATCGTTATAATTATCATTATCCACCGTGTTGCACCTCATATTTGAAGGCGCAAGCCACAGTGAGCAAAAACTTATGATGTAGTGCTTACTGCGGCCTTTGCCTAACAGAAAGCGCAACTCGATTCACCTAAGTTTTGCCTCTATAAAACTGACAACATGTGAATCGGGGACATTGATTTTCCGGAGTCAAATGTCCCTTATTGTCAGTTAAAAATGTTTATTAAGACTTGTATCTCTAGTCTTGGTTATCTAATTCACGAGCTAATTCATCTTCTTTGAAAAGCTCCCAAGAATTAATTGTTAAGTGACCTTCAGCATCATAAGAATCAGGTTCTAACGCATCAGGTCCGCCATCAGGGACTGGAATTTTCTCTAGCATATAACCACCTACCTTTATTAATAATTCGCCTGTTGCAACTGACTTAAAATCATTCTAAAAGATATCTTTTAAACCCGTTAGGACACCCCTGTCCTTAAAAATTCTGTAGAAAAAAGCCACAAAAAAAGCCTAGAGATATACCTCTAAGCCTTAATTGCGGTTAATTTATAGACACCTCTGTCTAAATTTTATTTATTCTTCGATTTTTATTAATGGTTTGAAGCCCTGCATTATCAAATAATGATTGGCTTCATCAACCGATTTATCATACATATAGCAAAGTATAGTCCTAAACGCATCACCTTCTGGCGTTGTTCTAATACCTCCGCAAGTAAATTTTATGAGAATATTGGAAAGCTTAGGCGGAAGGTTAAAAGATAAGCAAATTGAAACAATACATCTTATATCAAATTGCTTTTCTTTGCTTTTTTCGTCGAGATACCTAGATATGGTCTTTTCACTCAGCTTGCTTCTTCTAATAAGAGAAGCTTTATTCATCTTAAATTCTTTCATAAGATACTCGAGTAGTTCTCTGAATGTGTTATATGTCGAAATCTCTCTTATCATCCCAGCAATCCTAGCTTGCGATTCTTCCCTCGCTTTTTTAATGTCAGGTATACTCTCTGGGGCTTTAACCGAAACAATTTCATAAGTCATGTCTTCTCTTATTTCGCGGCACAAATAGCAAAAAGTAACAAAAGATGAAGAAATGTTATTAAAGGATTTGCCTTTAGCTACTATTTTGAATTTTATGGCACATTCATCAAGATGAACCCTAGCAAAATCCGTTAATTCCCCTTCGTGTGTTATGTACTTTTTATCATTAAGGATTAAGTGGTTTTCAATAAAACGGTAATCACCAGAAAAAATCAAAGCCAGCAAACTTGCTGAGTTTGATTTAGATAAATCATCAAAAGAGACGGTATAAGTTTCCCCTTCCATTAATGAATCCCTAGCAAATACATAAGGTTTGACATATGCGTTATCTGCATAATCAAATACGCCTTTAGCGCTGTTATAACCTAAATCTATTAAGCGTTTTTTAACAGCATATTTTGTAACTCCATATTTTTCAGCCAAATTTTCTATAACGCGAGGTGCATAATCTTCAAATTTTGAACCATATAGCCTTTGTGCATCAATTAGCTCAGTTTCGTAATTTTTAATAAAAGAATCTTTCGGCATTAGAACACAGGGGGCAATTCCGTTAGCCTGTATTTCCATCCATTTGGAACGATCGTCATCACTGGCATCAATAATTCCGTTCATTGAACACGCTATTCTAGTTATATTTTTGTTATAAATTTGAGAAAAAATAAAAGCTCTTCTATGAAGATAGTAATGCAAACACTCATGGATGATAGTAAGACCTATTGTTCCAAAAGAATAAAAGCACATCGCTAAGTCATCAATCACTATAGTATTAGCTTCTACTTCTTCCTCAACATACTCATTGTTAAAAGCATCATAAAAAGAAGCCTTAGATTTTTTAAAAAATATTTCGCCAAAAATCGTATTTTCTTTGTTAATTTTTCTTCTTATGAGTTTCAATCCCATCGCCTTAACTATCTTGTAAGGGTTTGGTATGTCATCTTTTAATGCTGACGGAAAATAAGTCATTAAAAATTCAGTTGCTATGTCATCATATTCTGTTTTGCTGATGATTGGCACTAAATCGCCGTTAAGTGGTTTGTCGTATTTTTTATATTGATACTCATAAACGTCCAAAACATTAAAATCGTGAATCGTTTCTTCGAATTTAGCAGAGCATTCGATTATAACCTTGCCTAAGCGCACCATTTCGCTTTCATAGGATTTATATTTCCCTGCATGATAAACTGAGACTTGAACTTCCGGCATCATGACGATATCTATGGCTATGTTGTTTGCTTCAGCTGGTTCGACATGAGCACCCATTTCATTGAATTCGATCTCGATATCGTCATCGATTTTTGTGGCATTATCAAACTTATCAAGAATCAGACTCTCATGATTGTTTAATATGTATTTTCTCAGTGCTTTGTATAATTGATCATAATAGTTGTCCAGCACATATGATAAAAAATTGTTCTTCTTCACTATAAATCGCTTTCTCCCTTACTATAAGTTCCAGTTTTGATATGGAATCTTATATTGTTTTTCTTACAAAAATCAATGACCGTCTCACTACATTCATCATAGAAAGCCTTGTGGTCTTTATATTGAGAGATTAGCTTGTTGTAATGCCACATGCCAAAAACTATGTAATCAACAAATTTTATCCTATTAAGCAGCTTTTTTAGGCTTTGCTTATTAATGTTTGGCGTTGGGTATGGTTCAATACTAACCCAGGTCTTACATCCCCTTTCGTGAAGGTACTTCAATGCTTTTATTCGATCTTCATATTTACTAGCATATGGCTCATATTTATCTCTAAAAGACTCATCAGTGGAAACAAGTGTTATACCATATTGATTTATCCTCGATAGTTTAGCTAATTCATGAGGTAGGGTACTTTTTGTTAAAACAATAGCTGGAACATTATAATCATTTAGTTTATTTATAATTTGAATTGTCATTTCCCCCACTTCTGGATAATCAGACATAAATGGATCAGTCGTAAAACATAACTGAACACTTTTAATTTTGTCTTTTAATCTCGGTAATTCTTTTTCAAGAAGATCAATGGCATTAATAACTAATTTTGGCTCTAACCATTCCTGATAAGATTTGACATTTCCAAATCTCTTAGCCATGTTAAAAGCATAACAAGGAAACATGCACCCATGGGCACAGCCTTGCACATGATTTATGGTATAGTCACCATATTCAACTCCAGTTTTATAAAGAAGTGATTTTCTCTCTATCGTTTTCATAATGCTTCCGCCTTAAAAAGGTAATTGTCCTCTTTAAAATTTCTTGGTCCTTTTAGATTTCTTTTTTCTACTTTTCCGCTTTTTATTAATGGCCTTAATACACCATTAATAATTAAACTGACCGGAATAACTCCTTCTTGAAGTAGTATTTCTTCAATTTCTTTAAAAGAATATTCTCTTGTTCTGCTCAATCGAGCGTGTTTAAGAATGATTTCCATTGCCTCATCGCAAGCGTAGTCCTCAGGACTTTTGCCAAACAAATCAATCGTATAATATTCAAGCGACCTTTTCGGATCATAATCTCTATACGTTTTAAATAATTTGTAAGTCGTATCTTTAATTTTCTCTAAACCTCTGAGATTTGGTGTGAAATATATCAAATGATATAGAGTAATATTTGTCGAGTTCTTCATAATAAAGTCATGGTAATAGCTTAAATATTTGCTTGATAGCATCTTGCCAATAAAAGCTTTACGAATTTCGTTCTCATCTGATATATCATCTTCAATCTCACAAAAGCCTTTGATAAATCGATGTATTTCTTCGGATTTATTAACAGCAGCTTGATTGTTGATGTTTCTAACTATATCACTAGAAAAGAAGTTTATTAGAACCTCGCTATAGACATTGTTCGAAAAATCTAATATTGCTCTCCCCAATTCTTCTGTAAGTATATTGTATGGATCAACATATAAAAGAGTGCTCGATTTTGCCCCTCTGAAAGGTATCAATTTTAAATTTAAGCCTCTAATGTATTCAGAAGCATCAGCACAATCCACATACATATAAATATTATGAATGCCTTTAGCTCTAAGCATCGGCAGCATGTAGTTCTTTAAAGCTGTTAAAGTTTTAATTTTCTTTTTATCGTAGTCATTGCAAAACAAATAATAATTTCTATCCTGATGCCTTTGAGCGTGCCTTATAAAAACATTTAAGACTTCAAGAGCTGTAGATAAAAAATTATTCTCATATAAGCCAGCGTTACTCATGGCATCAATAAAAAAGATATGACCTGATATATTTTCAATAACATAAAGCCACTCATCGACATATCGAGCTACGTATTCAATTTTTTTGGAAGTATGAGCTACAATTTGCTCTCCTAAAATACACTTGTTGTCCAAAGCGATTGGCTTTAAGTCTTCATAAGTAAATCCATTAAAACTCAATTTTCAATTTCCCCCTCTTTATGTTATTTCAGTACTGATTTCTCTAACCTATGGATCAATTGATATAGAGTCCCTTCCTCTTCATTCTTGGTTAAATCACTAAGAGCAACTCTTACTATTTCTCTTTTTGAAGGTGTGGAGTTATTAGGAACTTCTTCCCCTGCTGTTACATCAAAGATAGATAAGGTGCCTTTTTCATTTGTTGACGATCTATAGGTATGACCAGTCAAACTACTTGTGAACTCTATATTCTTAAAATGATGTCTATTTGAGGCTAAGATCCTATTTTCCTCAGCAGTTTCCTCTTCTTCTAAATCTCTCTCGGAAGGTTTGACTTTGTGAAGGTTATCTTCCAACCCGTTAATTTGAGCAATTGCTTGCAAGATCTTATAGGCTTTCTCGGAAGTCATGTTATAAAACTCACGAGTTCTTCTCTTTCCGTCGAACTCCTCAATCGCTCTTAAGTCGGGGTTGATCATATCGATGAGTTCATGAAGTTTCTTATCAGTCAAACGTTGCGGAACCTCATAATAAGCATAAAGTCTAAAAGCAAAAGGAATGCATTCGCTCCTATTGAGTTCCTTTAGTCTTTTATTTACATCGTCCGCATAACCTATCTTCACATAGTCTGGGAATGATGGATTTGTAAGTATGTAGATTACTCCTTGTGATTTAGCTTCCATAGGTCAATTGTCCTCCTCGGTTGACTTGATTTTGGTTTTTATTTTTTTCTTATCTAAATAAAGAGTATATAGATACATCAATGCTTCGTAATATTTGTCTTCGAATGTTTCAGAAAGTGCATCACCCCTACTAATTTCGCCATTTATGTAAACACCATTAAGAAAACCACCGTAGCGAGTTCTTAAAACAAGAGTCGACAACTCACACACGCTTTCCATCATCCAAAAGCAAAGTTCCTCTTCATCGCAATTGTGGAAATTCTTTATTGTGGTGAGATAACCAAGAGGTTTAATTGCATCGTTTTTGTTAAGTCTTTTATCATTTAGGACAAAAGCTTGATAGTACGACTCTAAATATAAAGAAAAACTCAGTTTATTAGCTTGCACTATCTTTATTGTTTCAGGACTGTTCCATCCTAGTTTATCCTCAAATAAGGGTTCTAGTTCATGATAATTAGATGTTAAAGCCGATGAATGGTCAGAAAATGCTCTGTGAAAATATTTAGCTCCGTCATATAAAAAAGTGTCTCCAAAATCGTATTTTTCAGCGAAATCCTCAACTTCTTTGATTCCCTCATTAATCCAATCTGAACCTTCGATTAGTTGATAATCGTAACCGGCTTGTTTGAGGACTTCTTTTTGTACATCGTTAGGCAAAGCGTCGAAATCATTATAAATCTGTCTTATATGCTTATGGTGTCTATTAACGCCACTAGCGATAACGCAATATGGCAAATATAAAATATCGTTGTCGCCATGATCGATGATGAATTTTCTGGCTTGATACTCGATATCAGCTTTATATCTTTTGTCATCTGACTTTTTGCCCATATAAAAAATCGCAAAAGAAACGAATCCAGAGGCAAACAACGAAAGGATGCTAATAATTAATGTTGTTATTTCATAGCCGGTCATTTGCTAGTTCCACCTTTTGACTAATCATTATTTTCCTCAAAATTCTCCACTTGCTCCATCACCTTGCTAAAGACTTCAGGACTATATTGAGGAGGATAACCGTTCTTAACTAAGCAAATCTTAATATCAAACTTGAGCTGTTCTCTTACATTTCTATTATTAAGCCAATCAGCGAAGGATGATTTAGTATCAATGATTTCTTTTACTTTTTTGGCTAATGTGCGACATTTTTCATTAATTACAACACCATCAACATTTTTGTCTTCACCATACTCAAAGTTATAGTGGTCTCTTAATTCAATCAAAATGTCATAAAAAGCTTTTTCTTCAAAGGTAAGTCCAATTTTTCTAAAGCTTTCCTTATTTTCTTTTAATTCATTGAGAAGCTTGATTGCTTGTTCGGTAGCATTCTTAATAATCTCTTCAGATGCATGCTCCTGGGCCTCACCAGCTTCTTCTTCCGTCAAAGTCTTTCTTCTTTCATGATATTCTTGAATCGTTCTTTCTAGCATCTCTTGGAATTTCTTTGAGGCAACTTGATTTATTTTTCCATATTCCTTGATCTGCTTTTTAAGTGATTTAATCAACACCTCAAGTTTTGTTGCAGGCATCTTTATATCACTTAATTTTTCAAAATACTCTGGGCTAAAAATATCTTCTTGCTCGTCAGTATCAAGGATGCTTTCAACATTGCTGTATTTGAGCGCTTCTTCGACCATTTTCGATACGTTTCTATTCATGGTTTCAGTATCTACTTCGGTAGTACCGCTCATCTTTCTAACAAAGCCGGCAATAGCCATAAAACATTGCGCTAAAGCAGATTCTTCCTCACTTAAACCACCAGAAGGCTGACATATGTCATAAGCTCTTCTCATTCTAGTGACCATTTTTAAGAAGTAGGTCTTAAAAGATACTTTTGTGCTATTTGGCTGATTTTCGCTTACAAAATTTAAAGTTTGCGATGAAACAAATACCTGTTCAGCTGTTTTAGAAAGTAACTCATATCTTTTAGTCGGTTCGCAATTAATATCGATAAACGGCTTCAAATCATAGTCTTTAAATAAATCTTTTAAAATTTCTAGTTGTTCTCTAAAGATTTCAGTAGCCTGTTCAACATCATCAGCAGTTGGAGCAATCGAGGTATCTCCGCCATAAATCTTCATAGCTTCTCTCATATTGTCTCTAATACCGATGTAATCAATAATCAAACCATAATCCTTACCTGGATATTTACGATTGACGCGAGAAATGGTTTGAATAAGCATATGCTTCTTAAGTGGTTTATCGTTGTAAAGATAAGTTAGTGTTGGAACATCAAAACCGGTAATCCACATATCGACGACAATTGCTATCGAGAAATTAGATTTATCTTGTTTAAACGAAGCGTCTAAATCATCTGAACGCTTATCATTGTTAGCTCCGCCCAAATAGTTATACATTTCAGATTCATCGTTCTTGCCTACACTCGAAACCATAGCAATGAATGGACGAGGAGTTAATTCATTAAGTTCTTCTTCGGTTGCTTCAACTCCATCTGGAGTTTTCTTTTCAACAAACCATTCAGGATATTTTTCTTTGAATTTTTTAAGCAAAGCATAAGCGATTGGACGATTCGCACATGTGATAAGTGCTTTTTGAATTCGTGTAGGATCCTGTGCAACTGCATTAGCATAATGGTCGTGGATATCAGCAGCTAATTTCTCAAGTCTAGAAGGTTCACCTAAAATGACCTCCATCGAACTCATAGCTTTCTTACTTGCTTCGATATCTTCTTTAGTAGCACCATCATCAGCACATTTTTTATAATATTCTTCGATTTCTTTTGCTTTAGAGGTGTCCAATAAAACTTTAGCGATTCTAGGATGATATTTGATAGGAACAGTGATGCCATCCGCGACCGCTTGATCCATAGTGTATCTATCAATTTCATCGCCAAAAGTCTGATAAGTTTCGTCGATTGGAGTCCCTGTAAAGCCAACGAAAGTAGCATTAGGGAAGGCCTCTCTAAGTACTTTTGCGTAAGGCTTTGATAACAACGCTTTCATATTAGAATCAGCATCTTCGCTAAACTTTATACGTTTTGAATGTTCAAGCTGTGTTCTATGTGCTTCGTCAGAAAAGCAGATAATATTGCTTCTGCTATTAATCAAACCGATTTTATCATCGACTCGGTCGCAGAATTTTTGAATGGTACAAATATAGAAACCGCCACTTTCCCTAGCACCCAATTCCTCTCTTAAGATTTTTCTATTAGGCACGACAGAAACTGCACCAATATTTAAGAATTCAGTGCTTTTAGTAAATAATTTAGCCCCTTGTTTTTGAAGCTCATCTCTATCAACAATCATGACGATTGTAGGAGAGCCAATTGCAGGAACATCGGCACATCTTAAAGAAAGTTGACGAGCCAAAAATGCCATTGTATAGGTCTTCCCACATCCTGTAGCACCAAAATAGGTACCACCTTTGCCGCTTTTAGTTTCAACTGATTTAATAATGCTTTGCTTTAGTAACCTAGTCGCAAAAAATTGAGGATAACGGCAGATTATTTCTTTCTCCTCACTATCATATTGTTCGTCTTGGAAATATACATAATCTCTAAATATTTCTAGAAATCTTTGAGGCTCATAAACGCCTTTAATCATTGTCTTTAATTCGTCAAAAGGAAGAGTAGAAACCTTATCACCATCATTTACTCTTCTCCAAGCATAGAAGTGCTCATAAGGAGTTCTAACAGTACCAAGTCTAGTTTTAACACCATCGGAAATGCACGCTAAAGGACAGTAATGCAATAAATGAGGAATATCCCTCCAATAACGAATATTTATTTGCTTCCAAGCATCAACGATTGTGGCGTTTGCATCAGCAGGATTTTTAAGTTCAATGACACATAACGGAATACCATTGATATATAAAAGAACGTCAGGTCTTCTATTTTCATTTTTGCCATTATTTGTATATTCAACTGTTAATTGGTTTACCACCTTGAACTTATTATTTTCGCAATTTTCAAAATCGATGAACTTAATGTCTTTTGAAGGACCTTCAGCTGGTTTAAAGGTATATCCATCAACAAGCCACTTATATACTTTATGAAGCGTAGCAAAATCTGAGACATCTCCAACAAGGGTAATAGCATCTACTATTTGATTTATTTCTTCTTCATTTAGTTCTTCGTGAGTATCACTTAGGTAAGCAGCTAAATCATCACGATAAATTACGCTTCTCTTACTTTCTCTAGGAAGATCGTTGCCAAAAAGATAGGTCCAACCTTCATTTACTAGATAATCAATAAAAGCATTCTCATAGTCCGATTCACAAAAACGACCATTGTATTCCTTTAGCCTAGCCATATTATTTCACCTCACTTGCTTCCTTAATCGCCCCTCTAACAAGTATAGGACAGATATCTTTAATTATATTTTTAAGTTTAATAACAAATTCTTTTCTCTTGTTATAAACCTTAAATACTTCAACAATAGAGTTTTGAATTTCTATATGAGGGATTGGGATTTTATATTCGCATAATTGTTCAAAATCAAATTGTTCTCTCACCCCATCTCTATAATATGAAGCATATTTTTGAAAAAAAGGGGATTTAAGTATTAATAACAAATAATCTTTGCACAAATTGTCTTTTATTACATCAAAAACAATATATGCATCACTACATTTGACTGTTTCATCACCCCTGTAAATTTCAATTGCGCCATTATGAAGCTGAGGTGGGGCAAACAAAAAATTACCAGTCTCTACTAAATAACAAATATGACCATTCGTTTCATCTTTGCTTTGTGCCGGAGGTATAATTCCATTAACGCCTATACCAACTAATTTTTGTACTTTAAAATCAGAATTTTTCAAATTTAAGCGTTTAATAAAAGAGTTCAATTCGTATAACGGATACTTCTTCCTTAAATCCTCAATATATCCATCACAAACAAGTTTTAAATCTTCTAGTTTATTTTCATATGAATGAAGATTTGCCAATAAACCTTCATAAATAGCGACATATTTTCTTTGAATTTCAATCGGAGGAAGATCGAGTTCGATATCACACATGTCTTCCCAAGTAAAAGTTTCTCGCGCACTTCCCCAACTATTAAATCTTGCATATCTATCAAATTCACTTCTGTTAAAGAACATCATTAAAAATCTAGGTAGAAGTTTAGATTCGTCTTTTACCTTAAAGCTCGTATAAATACTAGAAACTATACAAGGTTTATTCTCGCAATATGCTAACCCGATTTTATCACCTCTACGAGAAGTATCAGCAACATAAACAAACTCGTTTGGCCTGATGACTTTATAACTTTTTAAGCTTACGCCAAGCAAATCAGCTTTAGTTTCGATAAATTGCTTTGTCGTAGAGATGCCTTTTACATCATTTTCACCAAATTTCGAATCATCGTTTCTGATATCAGTTTGTTCGATGAAATTTCCAAGTCTAGTCAATCCCATAGCCAATACCTCGCATTGCATCTTTTAGCTTCTTTTGGGATTCTATTTCTTCGTCAATTAAATCTTTTAGTTCCTTTTGGATTCTCTCCATTTCTTTAGGGAAATCTATATCTAAATCATGGTCGATGAATTCAATATATTTAGAAGGCACCAATGAAGAGTCTATGATTTGGTCTTTCTTTACACTTCGATAAAGTTCAGGAACTGCATAATTACTTCCATCAGTTCCTTCGCTTTGCCAAGTATGATAAATATCAGCAACTTTTTGAATTTGTTCAGTGCTTAATCTAACTTTCTTTTTGTTTTCGTTTTTAACTGGGTTGTCACGCCATGTTCTTAAATCGATAAAAAGAATCTCTCCTTCTCTATTTCTAAGATTTCTTCTATGATACATTCCGCCTTTTTTGTTTTGATTTAGTATCCAAAGGGTGACACTAATATCAGTAGTTACAAATAATTCTCTAGGAAGAATAATGATGGCTTCTACCTTATCATTATCAATTAATTTTTGTCTTATAGTTTTTGTATCGCTGTCACCCAAAGCCCCATTAGCAAGCAAAAATCCTGCAACGCCTTTGTTAGGCTTTAGATGTGAAAGGATATGCAAAATCCAAGCATAGTTAGCATTGCTTTCGGGAGGTGTTCCATATCCAGTCCATCTTGGATCATTCTTTAAATTAGAGTCATACCAACTCTTTAAATTGAATGGCGGATTAGCCATGACATAATCAAAATATAGACCTTTGTGTTGATCGTTTGTAAAAGACGAATCATAAGTTTTTCCTAAGTTACTTGAAATGCCATGCAAAACCAAATTCATCTTTGCAAGTCGCCAAGTAGCAGCATCTTTTTCCTGACCATAAACATTGATTTTGTTAATATCACCTTGCTTTGATTTAACAAGTTCAGCGCTTTGAATGAACATACCACCACTGCCACAAGCTGGATCGAATAGAGTCCCATCGTATGGCTCGATGAGCGTTGCGATTAATTGAACAACATCATGTGGTGTATAGAATTCACCTTCTTCTTTAGTGGCATTGACAGCAAATTCCTTTAAAAAGTATTCGTATACATGTCCAATTAAATCCTTTTCTTCGCCAAACTTTTTATGACTTATTTTGTTAACTTCATCGACGATTTTCTTTATATCATTAGGAGCTAAATTCCTTGAAGTGAAAGTTCCTTCAACAACGCAGCCTTTTAAATCATTTGATGAATCACTAATCGCTTTAAGTGCTTTATCAAGAGCAGAATTTAAACTAGTAGCTGGAGTATTAATGATTGTTTCCCATCGCGCTTCTTTTGGTAAGTAGAATGTTCCATCTGTGAAAGTAGGATCATCAATAAATGCTCTTTTTATTTCAGGATCTTCCGGATCTAATCCTTGTTTTTTCAAATCTTCTTTAAGTTTCTCAACGCCATCATCGTATTTTTCACCAATGAACCTCAAAAACACAAGCGTAAGCATCATGTCACGTTTTTCAAAAAAAGATCCAGAGTTCCTAGCGGCTCTCAAATAGTCTCTACAATTGAATAAAATAGAATCAAGATTTAAACTAACGTCAGTGGTTTTCTTAGCCATTCTCTTCACCTCATTATTAATTATCTAATTTCATGCCGATCTCATTAAAGAGAGCGACTAACTTTTTCTTGGTTTCCATGTCTGGTTCATATCTACCTGTCTCCCATCGACAGACGGTTACATTACTAACACCTAATATCTTAGCTAGTTCTAGCTGTGATATGAATTTTCTTTCTCGATACTCTCTAATCTTTTTTGCGTAATCAAACATGTGTTCACCTCAAAATCTTTAACGCTATTTTAACACAAAATAGGTACAATTTCGATAATTTAATAAGACTTTTATAAGATTTTTTCTCAAAAAGAATAAAAAGTTTTTTGTGCGACAAAAAGTTTATTGTGCTATAAAAAGTTTTTAGTGCAAAATCACGAGTTAAAACTTCACTAGTGGAGACTAGGATGCTAAGTCAACTATGTTCAATTTATGTAAATAATATGTTAATTTTTGCTAATTTTGGCGCAAAAAAAGGTTTGACCAGCGATTTTCACTGTATCAAACCATTGCTTTCAATATGGTGGAGCTTACCGGTATCGAACCGGCGACCTCTTCCATGCCATGGAAGCGCTCTCCCAGCTGAGCTAAAGCCCCAAGGAACATAATTATAACAAGTTTAAAATACTTAATAAAGAGCTATTTTCCCTTAAAACAATTTAGAGTTTTTAGATAAAAATCCTTACTATTCTTAAATATTTTTAAAAATATCTTTCTTTTATTTATTTTTTATATGATAATATTTTTATGAAAAACTATTGCCTTGGATTAATTCCACTTTTACTTTTAACGCCGATTAATAATGTTAAGCTTAATTCAAATGAATTAACTATTTCAACTCAAGCAATTCAAAAAGAAAGTATTTTTGATGATTTTACTAAAGAAGAAATAAAAGCTTACTATTCAAGTTTAAGCGATGATGATGGTCTTAAAGGAGAAGGATTATTAATTAAACTTCAAGAAATAATCGAAGAAGGCCATTCAAAAATTGAAAATTCATTAGCTTGGAAAACTAATTGGGAATTATTTTTATTAATTGATCGAAACTATGAGCTTGATCCTTTAAGTGAAGAAGAAATATCAACTCAAGAATGGAAATTAGATAATGTAATTGTTAATCCTTTATATACTGATGATTATACCTGGAAACAAGGAAATAATAAAAATTTTGATCGAGAACATATGTGGCCAAAATCTCGTGGATTTAAAGATAAATATTCTGTCGATGAAGATTTAAAAGAGCAACCATTTGCTGCTACTGACATGCATAATTTAAGAATTGGAGAAAGAACAAATAATCAACAAGGGCATAATAATCGACCATATGGAGAAATCTTAGATTTAAATGCTTCTACTACTGTTGAAGTTGTTGATTCAGTAACCAACAAAGTTACCGGACATTATGGTTTAAATAAAGATGGTTACACAGTTTATGAACCAAGAGATGAAGATAAAGGAGATATCGCAAGAAGCTTGTTTTATATGGCTACAAGATATCATTCATATCGTTCAACTGAGGATTTTGAACCTGCATTAAAACTTGTTTCTACATTTAATACAAATCCTGAAGAAACTTTAACTTGTGATTCAACAAAAACTACTCCTGCAACCTATGGAATATTAGATGATTTATTAAGTTGGAATAAGATTGATCCAGTCGATAATTATGAAAAGCATCGTAATAATTTAGTTTATAATGCAGTTCAACATAACCGTAATCCTTTTATTGATTATCCTGAATGGGCTGATGTTTGTTTTAAAGATACATCCTATGGAATTAATTTAGATTCTGATATTGGTGTAGAAAAAGAAGGTTTCTATGTTTCTCTTATTAATCCTAATTATGAATTAAATGATACATTAGAGTTTAAAGATTTTACCTTCACTTATATTAATCAAGATAATAAAGAAACAATAATTCAAAATAATGATCCTAATATTAATTTAGAAATATCCTTAAATAGTAAGGTTATTGAAAATAATAAACCTATTTCTAACTATTCAACATTAACTTTTAATAATCCTGGAGAATATTTATTTACCTTTACTTATACTAATGAAAATAACAAAGAATATACCACAACTTATACTATCTCAATTGAGGATAAATCACCTTTAGAAATATTTTTTGATAAATATGGAACCTATATTATTATTGGTATAGTAATTCTATTTATCATAATTATTTTAATATCAATCTTTACTGGTAAAAAAATAAGAAAAAGAAAAAAATATAAATATAAGAAGAAAAGAAAATAAGCGTTTTATTTTATAGGAAGTGTTTGCGTTAGATTTAAACAATTTATTCTGTTTCCGGTTTTAAGCAGAATATTGCAT
The DNA here is from genome assembly GCA_944327845.1 of uncultured Bacilli bacterium. Lineage (GTDB taxonomy): Bacteria > Bacillota_I > Bacilli_A > RFN20 > CAG-826 > Onthovivens. The sequence continues at coordinate 129,101 of CALVHN010000002.1, read as the reverse complement.
AAAGTGGAATAGATCTAATTCCGTTTTCATTACCAAAATTTTTAGCAGATATACGAAAAGAGTATTTCGGAGAATATTTTTTTATATATGTTTGTAAACTTTTTGCTTTTACGTTATCCGAAGATTTAACTTCTATTGGGATAGAGTAGGTGCCTTGTTGAATTACAAAGTCAATTTCTGCAGAATTTCCAGAAGTCCAATAGTATAAAGAAAATCCATTTGCCGCAAGTTGCTCTGCCACAAAGTTTTCTGCCATCATACCACGCATTTTGTCCGAAAGGTTATATGGTTGTAAAATTGCATTAGGAGCAATTGACATACGCATTGTAAGTAGACCAACATCCGAATAATAAATTTTAAATGAATTATGATCTTCATATAAACTAAGAGGATATTTTCCTTCACTTACTCTCTGACAGTTAAGTACGACGTTTGCTGATTTTAACCAAGCAAGTGACATTTCATAATCTTTTGCTCGGGCTTTCGAACCGATTACAGAGTATTGAAATTTTGTATTTTCCTTTGAAAGTTGAGATAAAAGTGAGTTATATACTTCTATGCTTTTAATCATCTCGGATGGCGTTGCATACTTTGCCATATCCGCGATGTAAGCATTTGAAATTGAACTTTGTTCTGCACGTACTAAGTTAAAACTACCGGTATCGAGATATTTTTGTACAGCAGCAGGATAACCACCCACGACAAGATATGTACGATATAAATCCATTGCCTTTTCATGCAAAACAACTGGTGAAAAATTAATATATGCTTCTTGAATAAGTGAAACGAGTTGTTCATTGCCTGTTGCAATAAGAAACTCTTTGAAGGTAAGAGGATACATTGTTATCATATCAACTTTGCCAACTGGAAAAGAATATAAACCTCGGTTGATTGAAAGGCCTAGCAAACTACCAGCTGCAATAATATGATAATCATTTGCCTGTTCTTGAAAATATTTAAGTGATGTCAATGCACGTTCACAAGCCTGAATTTCATCAAAGATTATTAATGTATTACCTTTTGTAATCTCAGTATTGCACATAGCAGAAATAGCAGAAACGATTCGTTCAGGATCAAGATTTCTCTCAAAAATGGCATGTAAATCCGTATTGTTTTCAAAGTTACAATATACAACATTAGCATAATGTTCTTTTCCAAATGCCAGCATAGAATAAGTTTTCCCAATTTGTCTTGCTCCATAAATAAGAAGTGGCTTACGATTGAAAGAATTTTTCCATTCATATAATCGTTGTTCAATTAGTCTTTTCATAATAAGTTCCTCGCTTTTGGAATATAAGTATACTAAATAAATATATAAAAAGCCAAGATATTTTACTAATTTAATATGAAAAAGTGTATATTAAATTACATTTTTCGTACGAATAAATTTCAAAAGTAAAACAGTTCATCTATATAAACAATCCATTCCATCGACTACTCCGCTGCCTTCTTCATTATCTTCTATAATTATTAGTATTATATCTTCGGCGTGACGCTTTTAAATGAATTTCCAGGAAGAATGATAGCTGCCTTACTTGCATCAGCAATCGCATCTTTAACTTTCGCTTCTAGTGATACTTTTTTGTAGGTAACTACTCTATTCTTAGGAGATCTGTTAGAAACGCCAATAATTAATTTGTATTTCATAACTTTTTCTTCATTATGTTTTTAAAGAAGAGCTAACATTACCCTTCTCATTACATAGAGATTTTGAGACCTTTATGATGGGGTATAAATTGAAAAAAGTTAAAAAATATTTTTGATACGTCAAAAAAGACCACCTAGCTCGATAAGAATCAGATTGTCAATCAATATTAATAAAAAGAATAATAAGTACAGTTGTCATGTAATAGTGAACATCTGCCGTTGCAAAATGGTCTTAAAAATGATAATTTCTCATTGAATTTTAGAGATTTCGGCTCTCATTATTAAAAACGACACAAATTTAAAAAATTGCCATTTAAGCCTAAAAATAAAAAAAGTCTGCAAATCCTTAGAATTTTCTAAGAATATATCAGACATGTCGTTTTTTCTGTGGTGGCCCAAGTGGGACTCGAACCCACGACATAAGGATTTTCAGTCCTCCGCTGCTACCAACTGAGCTACCGGGCCATACTGGATGAATAGTGCTGGCGGACCAGACGGGAATCGAACCCGCGATCTCCACTGTGACAGAGTGGCATGTTAACCGCTACACCACTGGTCCAACGCGCTTGATTAATATATCATAAAATTAATAGTTTAATCAAGCGTTTTTTACATCTATTAAAAATTTAGTTTAACATCTTCTTTTTTTGCTTCTTCAACTTCAAAGAACTTAAGATTTTCTTTAAAACCAATAGAATTAGCAACAATAGAAGAAGGGAAGGTTACTCTTTTTTGATTAAATATAGAAACATTTGAATTATATAATCTTCTTGCAGCTTGAAGTCTTTCTTCAACTTCGTTGCTTTGATTCATTAAATTTAAAAATACAGTATCTGCTTTTAAATTAGGATATTGTTCAACTACAACATTAATTTCTCGATTTAAAGAATCTAAATCAGAAGATAATTTAGATTTTGAATCTAAATCAAGATTATCAATTTTTCCACTTCTTAAGGAAGCGATTTTACTTAAAGTTTCTGATTCATGTTTAATATAACCTTTTGTTGAATCATATAATTTAGTAATCAAATCAAATCTTTTATTTAAAGCAACATCAATTCCTGATAAAGATTCATCGACTTTAACTTTTGCTTTTCGGAACCAGTTCATGGTATAAATCCACCATGAAACAAAAATAATAACTAATAAAACAATGATTCCAAGAATAATTAACCCAGCTATCATAACTATTTCTTTTGAATTTTTCCTTTCTGTTTTCCTTTTGAAGCATGAACTAAAACGACACCATCTTGCTTTTCAGCTAAACTTTTAGCATAAGCGATGGCTTCAGGTTTTGTATCACATAATTTAATAACTTTTTCTCCACCAGCAAATTTAATAGTCCATTTTTTATCACTAGCTCTTTTATTAACGTGATAAACCTTAGTAAAATCAGCTTTTTTATTTGAAGGAGTTAAAATCTCATCTTCAGTTTCTTCTTCTTCTTCTTCTACTTTAGTATTTACCTTATCTTTTTCAGCCATATTATATTACCTCCTAAAGATATATTTTTCTTAATTTTATCATTAATTTTAAAATAAGTATTTAAAATATCATCATTTTTTAAAAATTATTTTAAACGTAGTTCCACTATTTAATTTAGAATCAACAGATATTTGATAGCCATAATTTAAACAAATATGTTTAACAATAGCTAATCCTAATCCTGTTCCACTATTTTCTTTACTTCTTCCTTGATCAACTCGATAAAATCTTTCAAAAATACGTGGTAAATCTTCTTTTGAAATACCAATACCACTATCTTTAATAGTTAATTTATTATTCTTTAAAGTAACCCAAATATTTCCTTTTTGAACATTATAATTAACAGCATTTGATAAAATATTTGAAACTAATTTATTTATATCTTCTTTATTTGCATAAATATTATAATCACTAACATCTTTAATAATATTTATCTCTTTTTTATTTATTTGATATTCCAATAATTCTATTGAAGAATCAATTATTTCCTTTAAATTAATATTTTCTTGAAGCTTAGATTCATTAGATTCAAGTTTAGATAATTCAAGCATATCTAAAACAATATTTTTCATTCTACGAGCTTCTTTTAAAGTCTTTTTACTTATTTGGATAATTTCTTCATCTCTTACTAATCCTTCACTGATCAATTCAGAATATCCAATAATTGAAGTAAGAGGAGATTTTAATTCATGTGAAGCATTTAAAAAGAATTGTTTTTTCATTTGATTAGAATTTTTTTCTTCACTTAAATCGATAATTAAAATAGAGTAAATATTATTTTCATTAAAATTAATTTTATTAATTTCAAATTGATAATATGAATCATTAATCTCTTCTTCATAAACTATTTTATCTTTTAATCCACTTATTTTTTTTAAAAGCAAAGATGTATCAAATAAATAAGAAATATGTTTATTTAGCACGCTTTTTACTTCTTTTTTAAACATTTTTAAAGCTGAATTATTAATAACTTTTATTTCAAAATTTGAATTAATAGCAATAAAACCTTCTGAAATATTATTTAAAATATATTCATATTTTTCCTTCTCACTATTAACTTCTTTAATTTTTTCTTCAATTAGCAAATTAGTTTCTTTTAATGTATCAACAATACTTAAGTTATTAATATTTTCATTATTTCCTAAAAATTTATTTAAGCTATTAATTTCATTATTAATTATTTTAATATTCTTATTTGCTTTAAAGTAAATATATAAAATAAATCCAATATTTAAAGCAACTAAAATAACTAGACCTAAGATACTTATCAATAAATTATATTGGAAAACATATGATTTTTTAATTCCAACTCGAATTATTGAATTATTAATATTTTTATTTTTAACTAAATATAAATATTCTTCATTATTCTTTAAATTAACCTCACAATATGTATCTTTATTAATGTGAGATTTAATGTTTAAAGATTCTTTTTCACTTATCGTAGTATTTAAAAAATTATCATAAACAACTTTTAAATCATTATTTAAAATTGTTACATGGATATCTTTATTATCATTAAAGATATTTACAATTTCATTATAATTTTCATTATCATTATAAAGTTTAGAAGTAATTTGATAATAATTATTTAAATTATTATTTGCTTCATTCAAAGTAATATTATTTAAAACAAAAATTGAACAAAGAAAAATCGTTAAACTAGCTAAAAAGAATAAAAAACCTTGCAAAACTAACTTCTTTTTATTCATTTATACGATAACCATGTCCATGAATTGTTAAAATTAAATCTTTATTTTTAACTTTTTTTCTAATTGATGTAATATGCATATCAATGATTCGAGATTCATAATTTGATTCATTTCCCCATAATATGCCCATCAAAGATTCTCGACTTACAACCTTCCCTTCAGCTTTAATTAAAGCAAGTAGAATATCAAATTCACTATTAGTAAACTTTAAGTTCTCTTCACCGAGCAAAACTATACGTTTTTCTTCATCAACCTTTAAATTTCCGATTTGATAAATATGATTTTTACTTTTTCTAAAACGTGCATTTACTCGACTAATTAATTCTAAAATTTCAAAAGGTTTTTCAATATAATCATCTGCACCTAAATTTAGTCCATCAATTTTATCACTTAATAATTTATTAGCACTAATAATAATTATATCGATATCATCGTATTTTTTATTTTGACGAATATATTTTAAAATTTCGCTCCCTTGAATTTTAGGAAGCATCATATCTAATAAAATTAAGTCTGGTTCTTTTTTATTAAATTCATCAAAAAAAGATTCACCATCACTAAAAGACTTAACTTCATATCCGCTTGAAGTTAATGCTTTATTTATGATATAAGCAATATCTTTATCATCCTCAATTGAATAGATTAATTTTTTCATATTTTTAATTATATAATAGTACGACCTTTATAATAACCATTTTTAATATAAATAATCCATTCATTAATATTTACTAAATGATCAGCGATTCTTTCTAAATATTTTGCAATTAATGTTGAATAAATAATTAAATTATAATTAGATTCTTTATCTTTAATAATTTCTAGCTCATCTAAAACTTTTAAATATAAATCATCAACATTATCATCAAGCTCAATGTTTTTATTAGCTAACTCACTATCTTCATTTAAATAACTTTCTAAAGTTAAATCAATTTTTGATAAAACTTCATCACATAATTCATTTAAAGAATTAATTTCAACATGTTTTTCAACTAAAGTAAGTTTAGAACTACACCAAGCTAAATCTTCAGCATGATCTCCTATTCTTTCAATGTCATCAACTAACTTTAAAATACCAGTTACAATTCTTAAATCTTTTGAGTAAGTTCTTTCTTTTAAAAGAATTTTTAAAGCTTGCTCTTCAACATCAACATAAAGTTTATCAATTTCATCATCATTTACTTTTTCAATATCGACTTTTTTTAAACTTTTAATCGAATTTTTGACTGCTTTAAAAGTTAATTCTATCATTTGAACACTTTTAACTTTTAAATCATTAATTAACTCCTCTTTATAAATCATAATTAAACTCCTTATTAACTAAACTTACCACTAATATAATCATCACTTCTTTTATCTTTTGGATGAGAGAAGAATTCATCGGTTGTATTATATTCTACTAAATCTCCGAGCATAAAGAATGCAGTATAATCGCTAATTCTTGTTGCTTGTTGCATATTGTGAGTAACTATAACAATAGTATAATCCTTTTTTAATTCACGTATTAATTCTTCAATTTTACTTGTTGCAATTGGATCTAAAGCGGAAGTTGGCTCATCCATTAAGATTACATCTGGAGATAAAGCGATACAACGAGCAATGCATAATCTCTGTTGTTGCCCTCCACTTAAAGCTAAAGCATTATCTTTTAAACGATCTTTCACTTCTTCGTATAAAGCACTTTTAGTAAGAGATTCAATACAAATTTCTTTTAATTCGTCTTTTTTTCTTACTCCTTGGCATTTTAAACCATAAGTAACATTATTAAAAATTGACATTGGGAATGGATTAGGTTGCTGAAAGACCATTCCAACTTTTGTTCTTAAATATATTGGATTAACTTTTAAAATATTTTCATTTTTATACAATATTTCACCTTCTACTCGGCAATTTTCAATTAAATCATTCATACGATTAAAACATCTTAAAAAAGTAGATTTTCCACATCCAGAAGGTCCAATAAAAGCTGTGACTTTATTTTTATAAATATCAATAGAGATATCATTTAAAGCTTTTTTCTCACCATAATATAAAGATAAATTTTTAACACTAAAAATTACTTCTTCATTCATATTTATCTACTCCTTTTAAGTTTTCTTTCATGTAAATAACTAATAAGTTTTGTTAATAAAGATAATATTAAAACTATTATTAATATAATAATTGAAATTGCACAAGCTGCATCATAATTTGGATTTTCATGAGATAATAAAACCCAAATATGGACAGCAAGTGAAGTTGATGAATTAGTTAAAGAAACATTATCTTGAATACTTGCCCCAATTGCAAATACTAAAGCTGCACTTTCTCCAATTATACGGCCAATTGATAAAATAGCTGAAGTAATAATTCCAGGGACTGCATTAGGTAAAATTACTTTAAAAACAGTTTCGGTTCTACTTGCACCTAATGCTAAACTTGAATCCATATAACCTTTTGGTAAAGCTAAAATACTTTCTTCTGTTGTTTTAACAATTGTTGGAATTAACATTATTGCTAAAGTAAAAGCACCAGAAAGAATACTACCTCCGCTACTTCCAGTGATAGAATTCACAAATGGAATAAAAATAATTACTCCAATAAAACCAAAAATAATCGAAGGAATCGCGCTAGTCATATCAATTAAACTACGTAAAACCATAGTTATTTTATTTTTCTTAGCAAATAATGCTAAATAAATTGCACCAATTATTCCTATTGGTAAAGCGATAATTAAAGTCACACCAATTAAAGCTAAAGTAGTTAAAATACTTCCTCTAATTCCGCCTCCTACCGTCATAATATTTAAATTATCGATTAAATAAGCTTGATCTAAATAAGAAACAAGTTCTTCTGCTGAATATCTATTACCATTAACAATTTGATATGTTCCATCATCAAGCATTAAATTTATAGAATAAACATATTGATCGCTATAATCTAAAAATACTTCATTAGTAGAATAATCAATTAATTCATAAAAATATGAATTTTCACATATTTCATTAAAGAATATAACATCTTCTCCTAAATTATTCTTTCCATCAATAAAGCTTACTCCCCATCTTTCACTTTTAAAACCATTTGGATCTTCAAAAGTAAAATCACGACCATCGAAAGTAAAATCACTTTCACTTCTTAAAGATACACTTGTTTCATTATAATCACTTGTAATAAAACTCCAGCTTAAATTTGGAGCACCAGTTACAAAAATATAAATAATAATCCAAATTAAAATTCCTAATGTTAATATTGAAAAAACTAAAGTTGAAACATTTCTTAAAATGTCCTTTACTGTTCTTTTTTTGGACATTATTTGACTAGAATTAATTTCGCTATTATTTACTACTTTCTTCATTATCTTTGTCCTTTTTAAAATAAGTTTTTATATAAATAATAAGGGTTTTGCAAGCATTTAAAATTTTTGAAGGCTTTTTAAAAGGATTTGTTACTCTATTTTTAACATAATTTAAAATTAAATTAGTAAGAACAATAATTACCATTAACATGATACCTAAACTAAACCTAATATCATATCCTAATCCGGTAGATTCACCAATTCCCATAAGCATAATTGAAGTTAAAGTTGAACCGATATCAAAAATATTAAATGTAGGACCACTAACCGCATTACCAATAACTAAACTTACTGCTGTTGCTTCACCTAATGCTCTACCTAATCCTAAAATTATTCCACTAATTATTCCACTAGTCGCACCTTTTAAAACAACTTTAAAGTTAGTTTCACTTTTTGTTGCTCCAAGCGCTAAGCTACCTTCAATATAAGTTTTTGGAACAGATCTTAATGATGTAATAGTAACAAGTGTAATTGTCGGAATAGACATCATCGCTAAAACTATCGCACCACTTAAAACTGAAGTTCCACCACTTGTTTGTAATCCTATTCCAAAAGCAAAATCTCTAATAATTGGACAGATTACACCTTGACCAAATAAACCAAAAATAACACTAGGAACGCTTGCAAGCATTTCAATTCCACTTTGGAAAATTTCTCCAACAACTTTAGGGGCAATTTTAACAACAAATAAAGCAGTTAAAATTGATGCTGGAATTGAAATTATTGCACTTAATAAAACAACATAAAGTGTATTAATAACTAAAAAGAACGCCCCATATCCTGAGCTTGACCAAGATAATCCAGTTAAAAATATACCTAAATTAGCGGTTGAAACTTGATTTCCAGAAGCAGGATATTCCTTGATAAAAGGTAATATACCTTGATATGCAATTAATACTATTGTAAAAATGATTATACTTGCACAAATTAAAGTAACAAATAAAAAAAGGAAGCCGACAACTTTATCAATAGTTGACTTCCTTTTTGAATTTTTCAATATTTGACTTTCGTCTATACATTTCATACAAATAATTTACAAACTTTAGTTATTTGTAAATATCATATGAGAGTAAATATATGTAAAGATTTTGTAAAGAATTACTTAACGAAATCGCTCCAGACTTTTCCTGCTCCAGTAACACTATACATAGAAACTAAATCTTTAGCAGTTGTATCGGAATAAGGATTAGCAACATTAACTACAGCAACAATTGCATCGGTACACATTTTTCCATATGTATTAGCAGCAGCTTTTTCATCACCAGTTAATTCAATTTCTCTACTTAAGAAACCAATATCAAGTGATGTAGCAGAATCTTTTCCTGAACCTTGTGTATTTTTATAAGCATCACCACTTCCAGTATGATTATGGTTGAAGGTTACATTATCACTTGCAAGTAAACCAGTAAAAGCATCAGTTAATGCTTCACTCATTCCACTAACAGAAGTTGATCCACCGACTTTAACTTGTAAACTTAATGTAGCATCATTAACAATTGGATAGTTAGCTTTAATATCATTCCAAGAAGGATCTGTATTACTAATTGTTAAAATTCCAGCTTCATTTTGCATAATTGTTTTACCTTCTCTAGTATTCATATATGCAACAAAAGCTTTGACTATATCACCAACTTTTGAATCAGCATATTCACTTCTAATAATATAATTGAAGTTTCTTGTTAATTGATAATCTCCACTTAAAACATTTGCTTCAGAAGGAGCAATACCTTCATACTTTAATCCTTTAATTTTGTCATTACTTTCAAGTGTTGATAAAGAAATATAACCAATTCCATAAGGATCATTTGCAACACTGGTAATCATCGCACCATTATTTGCAACAATAGAAACCGTTGATTTTAATAAAGAATTATCTGATTTTGCATCCTCATAACCAATTTTTGTAAAGAAACCATCTCTAGTTCCAGATTTATCATCACGGGAATATAATTTAATAGCATTTGTAGTATCAAAAGTAGTATTACCACAGCTTGCTAAAGTTAAAACGCCTAATGCTAATATTGAAACAGCAATAAATCTTTTTTTCATATCTAAAATCTCCTTTAAGACATAAAAATTATTTATCAAAATCAACCATCCATAAAAGCATAATTAAGTAAAGATTTGTAAAGAATATGTAAAAGGTTAAATTTAAGTAAACAAAAAACCTTGCATTATAAATCATTATATAAAAATTACTAATTTTTGAATTTTATATGATTTTTGCAAGGTTTTTTAAAAACAACAATTAATTTATACTATGCAGAATAGGTAAAAGCAAAGCTTGCACCAGAATCGTTATTATAAATTGTACTATTATCTTTATTAATTGACCAATTTTCATCTTTATAAGTAAATTCTAATTCGCCATATCTATTTTCGCCAATATCTAAACATGTTTCACCATTAAAAGTAACACTATTTTCTGTAACAACAACTACATTTTCTGCACCATCATCAGTAAAAGTATAAGTTCCTAAAAAACGTTCAAATAAAGTAGGCTCTTCAGTAATTTTACTTACATCAATAGGTAATACCGGATTATCAAAATTAAAATTAATTGTTACTTCAGCAATACCACCAGTTACAGTTAAGGTTTTTAGCATATCATTATCGTCAAGAGTTATATTTAATTTACTTCCTGCAAATGCGGTTGGATCAAATAAATAAGCATAAGGAATCATTCCACTAGAGAAATTATAGCAAGACGTGTCTCCTTCTAAGAAATATTCATCTGTATCTTCATCAAAATTAAACCATTCTGTCGCCATTGTTTGAGTTGGCCAATAAGCTTCACCATCTTCAACGATATCAGGTTTATAGTAATAAGTTCCATCAACTGAACTGACTTCATGAATTCCATCATCTAATTTTATAAATGCAACAAACTCATCATAATCTTCATCATACACATAAACTAAATCATCACTTATAGCATAAGTAAATGGATAAAGTATTCCACCCCAGTCAACACTACCTTCAGCAACATAAGTTGCATTTTTCAATGCATCAAAAGCTTTATCTAAATTCGTATGATAATCTTCATGTGGTAAAGGCGAAGGAAGAGGATAATCATGGTCGACATCACTAGAATAATCAATGTTAAAATTATATTCAAAATACCTTGTTCCAAAAGAATCGGATAAATTAATTGTTTTGATATGAAGTTTAGTCAAATCATTTTTCTCACGAGTAAAAGTAAAATCTTCAATAACATTAGTTTCAAATTGATTGAGCAGCCATTTCATCTATCATTAAATAGATAATATTGCCACTCATATAGTAAAGATCGTTTAAAGATTCAGTTTTACTCATATCAAAAGAGTATGTATTATCGCCATTATCTTTAAAAACATCTGCTTTTACATATTTAAATGGATTTTCATATTCTTTAAAAGGTACAGGAACTTCTTCTTGAAGTTCTTCATCCATTTCAGTAATAACTTCATACTCTACTTCATTTAACTCAGTAATGTAATAATGTAAAGAATTACGATTTTCTTCATCATTAGTATAAATAGAAGAAATAATTTCTGTGCAATCTCCAGTTTGTTCAATATGATAACTATTTTCACCTAAATTAACTTTAATAGTACCATTTAATGGAGTTTCTTCCTTATTTTCTCCAACTAATACTTCTTTAACGGTTCCACTTAAAGTTAATTCTTTTGAAAGTTTATTATAAACTTCACTAAACGATAAAACTGGTTCAGGTGTTGGTTTTTTATTATCATCTTGGTTATTATTACACGAAGTAACCAATAATAATGGTAAAGCTAAAAGCAAAAAATATTTTCTTTTCATCGATTTCCTCCAAAAATTTATTTATATATTTTTTTAAATATAAAGGTAATAAGAAAAAAAGCAAATATTTTTTTAAAACACTAATATTGTATAAATTTTTTAAACAAAAGTTATATCTAACCCATCAACCCAGCTTATAACTTCGGATACTGGAACACTTGATCTAAATCTTTGAGGTTCAAGCCAAGTAGCATTTGTTGCTAATGGAGTTAAATTATCTAAAGTAAATGAAGATGAAGTTCCAAAAGGAATAATAGTTTTCCCTTCAAAATCATTTTCACTTACAAAACTTTCAATAACCCAACTTAAATCTTGCCACCAAACATGTGCTCCTAAAAAGATATATTCCGCATCTTCAAAACTTTCAAAATGAGTTTCAACTAATCTAACATTTACTCTATTTCCATTTACAATTTGATTATGTTCTTGAACAACCCTGCTATCGCTATTTCCATAATTTAAATCAGTACTAGTATATGCATCACGTGGTTCTAGTTCATATATTTTTGCATTAATGTGTCGAGCAATAGTTTAAGCTACAGCTTCAGTATTATTTGTTGCAGAAAAATATACAACTATTGCATTTTCGATTTCATCTCCATCATTTAGATTATTATTTTGATTATTAGTTGAACAACCTGTTAAACATACAATTGGTATAATTCCTAATAAGAGAACAGATAATTTTTTCATATATAAGCCTCCTTAAATTAATTTTCTACATTAATTTTATGGTTAGGTTAAATTTAAGTTTATTATTATATTAATTTTTTATATTCCTATACTTTTTGTATGGTAAAAAAAGAAAAATTAGTTAAAAAATTATTAAGTATTAAAAATATTATCTCTTACTTTAATTATAATAAATATAAAAAGTTTTACTTCTTTTTATATATTAAAATTAGCATATTTTTTTATTTTAGTTGAGTTCTGCAATCTTTTTAAAAATTTTATCTATTAATGAAGGCCTATAAAATAATCATAAAAATCAACTAAACAATTCTTGGTCCACCATTTAATACGATATCGATAGTAATATTTTAAAATATAATTAACAATATGTTCAGCAGGTATTAAACTAATTTCAAACCCCATAAATTGAAAATATCGATAATCGTCATAACTTTCACCTATATCTTCTTTAGCAAGATTTATCGGGTAATAAAAACTATAATAATCATATGGATAACGAATTTGATCAGGATTAAAAGCATCATATTTAATTAATTCTTCATCTTTCATTATTTCATGAGCGAAATATCCAAAACAGCAAATATGTAAAACATCAGCTAAACAATTAATCCAAGTTTCTTTATCCTCTAATAAACTTTTATTATATTTATTTAAACTATACGAGTTCATTGTACCTCTCATAAATTTTAAATTAAAGTTTTTAAAATCTTTAATTATTTCACTAGCCATTTTACTTCTCATAGAAAAATCAAAATTAAGTTTATTAGTTAAAACAACTTCAAATGGTTTAGGATTTTCATGTTCATATAATTTAACTAATGTTTCATAATTTACTTTCTTAAATTCTTCAATAGTTTCTTGGTAGGACATTAAATATAAAATAGGATTCATATAGTCATCTTTTTCAGTCATATAGCTATTACTTCCTTTATAAAAATCTTGATATACTTTTTTTGAAAATTTTTTCAAATTATCATTACTAGAACAATTAATAAAACTGCTTTCTTCAAGTGGCATCGAAAGTTCAATTGGTTTTATTTCTAAATTCTTATTTAATTTAAAACTATATTTATAATAAAAATTAATAATTGCTTCTTCCGTTGCAAACAAAATACATTTTTTAGTTTGAGAATCATTTTGATATATTCCATTTTTAAAATAATTAAGAATTTCTATGAAAAAATCTTCTTCTTGATAAATAATTTCATAGGCATTAACTTTTAAATCCTTTGGATTAAATATTCCCTCTTCAATATCATTTTTTGAAAATATCAAATATTTCTTTAAATCTTCAATTTCAAAAGATTCGCTCCAAGGTGTAGTAGATATATCATCATCAGAAAGAATTTTAATATTTTCCATATTAATAAGTTTAGAAATATATAATACATATTTTTTATCGTTATTTTCTTTTAAACTAATTTCATCAACTTCCTTAGCTGCGGAGCCTAAAACATAAATTTCATTATTATTTTGAAATATTAAATAAGGCGTCATAGTAATTGTTTTTGTTTTATGTTTTTTAACTAAATTTTTATCAATCTCTTTAATATTTTTTAAACCTATTTGATGTTCAAAAATAATATCTCTATTTAAAAGTTTTGCTCTAGAAATTAAAGTAAGCTTATCGGTACTATCAGAAATAATTTGTTTAAATTTTGAATCTTCACTTTTTAAAAAATTATCACTAAATTCATCTTTTAATTTTCCAATATCTTCATAATTTTTATTTGAGATGGATGATTTGAGTATTTTTGAAATCATTTCATTTTTATCTTTATTAGTTAAACTTTCTGACTCTTTAATTAATTCAACAAATAAAAAAACTTCCCCAATATTTAAGCTTCCTGAATCTAAAAGAAAATACCCTTTTTTACCATTAGTAATAACTACTGGTTTATTTTTATCAAAATCTTGGCTTTCTAAAATTTCATTATTGATATCGCCTATTTCCTTAATACAATTTGTAATTGTATTTTTACTTAAAATAACACCATAATCTTTTTTAACGTGTTCAATTATTTTTTCTCTTGATAAGCAATTATCAATTGAAGAATAATTTTTTAAAACTAAATAAACTAAAAATACAGATGGTTTTTTAATTGTTTGTTTTTTAAGTATTTCTTTTTCTTCATTATTTAAATTTAGTTTATCAATTTCTTCTTCTCTTTTTGTTCTATCTTGATAAGTTCTTAAATTTTTCTTAATTACAGAATTTTTCATAAGCCCCCTTTTAATTGTACGATATAAAATATTATTAACGATATAATAAAAGAAATTATAAAATTCTTTAAAATATAATATTTTGTGTTTACTATAATTAAAAATATACTTAGATCAAATTATAAAAAATTAAAATTAATCCGAATAAAAGTTAATATTTTTTATAAAAAATATGCAAATCTAATATATTTTAAGAAAATTTATCCTTTAAACTTTTAATCAATAAAATTAAATGTTACCTCTAAATTATCATTATCTAATAAAAACTCATGCTTTATATAATTAATAGCGTGTTCATTATTTAAACTTTTATCTAAGCTTATCGTTACTTTTAATGGATTATTTTCATCAGTACGAACTGTTCCAACTTTTAGTTTACGAAAAATTTTTTTATATCTTTCTTTAATATTTATATTTTCCTCAAATAATTCATATTCCTTATTTTTAAGATAGCAATAATTTTGAAAGCTTAAAAATAAATCATAATCATTAAAAGTCCATCCATCAAAGAAGGTTTTATATTTAAAAAACGCACCTTTTTCAATCTTTTTTATGTTATAAATATAAAATCTTCCTTGATAATAAAATTCCATTTTTTTATGTTTTAAGTCTAAATAATTAGTATAAGAATTGATTGTAATATTTTTATTATTCATTAAGTAAGATTTACTTTTTTTACAATATATTTTTTCATTCGTAGAAATCCTTAACTCATTATTTTCAAGTTTTTCTTTTATTACATTTGCAACTTTATTTGCTAGATCGCCTAAATTTGTATCTATATCAATATATGAATAAATAACAAAATCTTGCTCATCAAAATAACTACTATAAGATGAAATTTTAAAATTGTTTAAAACTATTGGGCGGCTATCTTTTTTATATTCATATAAATTAAAAGTTTTTGGTAAAACTAAAACAAAACCTATCATTGTTTTATAAACTGGATCTATAAAATCACGATATACTGAAAAGAAAAAAGGAGAATTAACTATATAATTTAAAACAAAATTATTAGAAGATTTTTTATAAAAAGTATTATCGATATTTGTAAATTGAAGGAATTTCTTAAATAAACTAAAAACAGAAGATGCGCTAAAATTGCAATCAAAAGGAGCTAAAATTATTTTCCCTTTTTCTTCGTAATTAAGAATAATTTTATCGTTAGTATTATAAATTATTTTATTTAGTTTATAAGTAGGGTAAATTCGATAAAATTCATTCACTATTTCGCTAATTAAAGGTGTTTTATTAAAAAATTTACTTCTAAAAGTATAAAATGAATACATCCATTTTTTACTATAAGGATCAATCTTATTATAGTTTTCAAAGGTAATAAGACTAGCTAAAAAAGGAAAAATATAATTTTTAAATAACCTTAGAATGAACTTTTCATCACTTTCTTTTAAACTATATACTGCATTAATTCCTTCAAAAACCTTATGATTTATTGGATCTTTCATAAAATTAAGATCAATTATCCTTTCTTCATAATCATCAGGAAAAAAGTTTTCATAATTTCTTTATACTTTAAATAGTCTTCTTTATTTAAATAATCTAAATTTAGATCTTTCATTTTTATCCACTCCTTATAAAAGTATTTATATTTTATTCAATAAAGATCTTTAATTTTAAAATTCCTTAAGAAACAAAATATTATGTTTTAAAAGTTTCAAAAATATATTTTTAAATTTCTTTAAAAGAATATTCAATGTATTATTTAAATATTTTCTTTAAGATTTAATCTATTAATATAAAAACCCCTTTAATTGCACATTATATAGTTTCTACATTTTGTGCAACTTTTGGGGTTATTGCTCTAATAGTGGTGCCTCAAGCCGGACTCGAACCGGCACGATATCACTATCAAAAGATTTTGAGTCTTTCGTGTCTACCAATTTCACCATTGAGGCATGGTAAAATTTTACCATAACTAAATTTAAATATCAATTTATACTAAATTTCGTAAAAAATATTTAGGATTAACAAGGTTTTTGATAAATTATGAGCTTTTTTCATTCATTAAAAACTAAATACGCTAGGCAAATTTTTATTACTGCCTTCAATTAGTTCCCTACAAGTATTAAAAAGATTATTAAGTTTATAAAAAATATATCAATTTTCTATTACTGTTTTTTAATCAATATAATTAATCTTAATATCAATTTCCTATTGTTTTACTAGCTCTGTTTGATTTTCAACTTGAAATTAATGACATTATTAAAAAGAACAACTTAAAAGTTTAAATATTTAGATTAAATCATTTAAAAATTATTTAAAATAAAAATAAACATTGAAATTTTAAAAAACAATTCGTTTTTGCAAAGAATTTAATTAAATTAATTATTTTTCTCTCTTAATTTCTTTCTACGATTAACTTTTATCTTTTGAATAATACGGTAACTTCCTAAAAATCCTAAAATGCCAACAAAGCCTAAAACTACGATAACACTTACCCAAACAGGTAAAGGATTAACTTTAACATTTTCCCACATAGAAGTTATTTTATCATTTTGATTTCCAAAATCTTTCATTATGGCTAAATGTGGTAAATCAGATTCTAAAGGATATTGAGCTCTCATTTGTCGATTAATTTGTTCAGGTTCAACATGTACTATGTAATCGTTTGTATCATCTTCACCTTGATTAAAAAAGTAACTCAAATCATATTCAATAGTTTCAACACTATCATCAAAGTTTCCATCTTCATCATATCGAGGATCATACCATTCAGTTACTAAATCAAAAATTTCTTGACCGCCAATAAATGGAGTATAACCAACATAATCCATATTTTTAGCTGCAATTTCAGGTAAAGAAATAAAATCTAAAAATGAATATGCTGCATTTTCTTGTTCTTCACTAATTCCATTCATTAAAGCAAAAGCATCGAACCAAACATTTGTAACATAATGAGGTATAGCAAAATATAAATAAACATCATTTTCTTCAGCTGTATCCATTGAATAAACTGCATCTCCGCTCCATGCAAGATTTATTCCAACTCTACCAGTAACTATATCAGTCTTACCAGTATCAACTTCAAAACCATAAATATAATCTTTTAATTCAATTAACGATTCTTGAACTAAAGCGATGGTTTCATCATCACAAAGATTAAATAAATCGCCAAGTTTTTTAGTATATTCCTCATTATAGTTTCCAGAATATTCGTTATAAAGTTTAGCAAATCTATTTTCTCCATTTTCATCTACTAACGCATGAGCTATACCAAGTGCATAAGTATCACGAATCGAATCTTTAATTGAAGCACAATTATCATAATATTCAGAGTGTGTCCATAAAGTATCCCAACCATTAGGAGAAGTGAAATCTTCAATAACTTGTTCTTTGCTTCGATTATTTATTCCATCATACTCAGGATTAAACATTAGTCCTAAAGTTCCCCACATATAGCCAACACAAAAATCGTCTAAAGTACCTAAAGTAGGATTTTCTTCATCAATTATAACATTATTAAGTTTTCCATCTTCTCCAGTTAGAAACTTACTTGCATATTTACTATAATTTGGAATTTTTTCTTTATTTATTGTTTGAATCAAATCTTTTTTAGCGAGTTTTTGAATCATATAATCGCTTGTACAAACAAGTTCATAATTTGATTTTCCAGTTAATAATTCATTATACATATTTTCATTTGTATCATATGTATCATAGATTATTTCAACTCTTTTATTAAAGTTTTCTCCAAAATAGAAAGCTTTATTTTCTTCTTGATTAATCCATTCATTATATTGATCAACTAAATCAGGTTCATCATAACCATTATCTGGATCATTTAAATAAACATAATCTCCAGCGTTATATACTCTTAAATATAATACATCTTGATTATTAGAATTTCCTGAACAACTAGTTAAAGATAAAAGAGAAAAAAGAGGTAAAGAAATAGCTAACTTATTAATAATTTTATAAATTTTCATATTTATTTAATCTCCTTTTAAATAAAAGCAATTAATAAACTAATAACTGTAATAAGAATTATTAAAGAAATACCACCAATAATAAGACGTTTTATATTTCTTATTTTTATTTGTTCTTTAGTTAAAAACCTTGCAGAACTGCGATTATTTTGTCTTTTTTGATAAAAGATAACCAAAATTGTAGCAATAACAACAACCAAGAAAATAATAGTTGTTAATGCTCTTAGTTCAGGTGGAACAATTTTCTTTTTAATTGAATTTTGAATAAATGTTGAAATTGTTTGTATTTTTCCAGCTCCAGATAATAATCCAGGTCCACTTAAAAATGCTGTAACAATAAAATCATCTAAAGATAAAGTTAAAGCAAGCATAAATCCGCTTAATACGCCAGGAGCGATTTGAGGAAGCATAACTTTATACATCGCTTTTCTAGGTGAACATCCTAAATCTAAAGCTGCTTCATATAAGCTTGGATCCATTTGAATTAATTTAGGTTTAACATTTAAATAAACAAATGGTGTTTCTAAAACCATATGACCAAACAATATAGTCCAGAATGAGAAAATATTATCTTTAAAAATATAGCTTCCACAAAAAACAAACATAAATGTAAGACTTAAAGCCATAACAATTTCAGCATTAACAACAGGAATTTGATTCAAATTTTCAACTAATGCTTTTGTTCTTCTTTTAGAATAAAAAACACCAATTGCTCCTAAAGTACCTAAAATTGTTGAACAAATTGCAGAAATTAAAGCAATAATAATAGTATTTCCAACAGCAATCATTATTTCTTCATTTCTAAATAAACGTGAATAAAGCTCTAAAGAAAAACCATTCCAAATTCCAACACTATCAGAATTGGTAAATGAAAAAACAATTAAAACAAAAATAGGAATATACATTAAGATGAGAATCAAATAAACATATGATTTCGCGAGTATTTTCTTTACCATTTACTTGACTCCTTTTTATTAGTAGTACTTTTCTCAGTAAAATTTCTTGAGATAAGCATTGAAATTGCAACAAGTGCAAGCATAAATAACGAGATAAAGCTTCCATAATTCCATTGAGAATTAGAGAAGTTTAAATAAATTAAATTACCAAATAAAACAACTTGTCCTTCACTTAAAACATCCGAAATTACATAAGAAGACATTGTAGGCATAAAAACCATCATCGCCGCAGAAACTACACCTGGAATAGATTGAGGAAAAATTGATTTAGTAAATACTTGTAATCTATTACAACCTAAATCCATTGCGGCCTCAATTTGAGATTTATCAAGTTTTAACATGACGTTATACAAAGGCAAAATAACAAAAGGTAAATAATTATAAATTAAACCAATCATTGTTGCTAAATATGGATGAGTTCCTCCATCTAAACCAATCCACGTTAAAACATCTCTTGTTGCCCATGTTCTTAAAACAAAATTAATCCACATCGGCATAACAAATAACATGACAATAACTGCATTAGCATTAAATTTAGTATTAGATAAAATATAAGCAATAGGATAACCAATTACTAAACAAATAATTGTATTAAGCATTGCAAACATTAAAGATAATAGCAAAACATTTAATTTGTTTGTTGAAGTAAAAAAATCAACAACAGCATCAAATGTAAAAAACCCATTGCTATCTGTAAATGCATAATAAATAATAAATAAAATTGGAAGAACAATGAATAAAATTAAGAAAATAAAGTAAGGAATAGCGAGGAATTTCCTCTGAAATCTAAATTTCATACTCTTTTACCTCTTTTTTAAGTCTTAACTTAATATCTTGTGGTTTAATATAAATTCCAACTTTATCAAAGAAGTTATAACTGTATGGAGTATCTAAAACAAAATCTTCTTCGCTATCAGTGCGAACAATTATTCGATAGTGATCTCCTTTATAAACTAAGTCAACAATTTCGCCAACTGCTTGAACTTTTGGATCGTTTAAATCATCAACTATTTCAATTTTTTCAATACCAACTTCAGCAACAACATCAGCATCTTTTAAATCATATTTATGTTTTCCATCTTTTGAAATAAGATAACCTTCTTCATCAAGCTTAGAATTTGGAAGAAGTTGAGTTATATCACAATCAAATGGTTTATCATCGATTACAACTTGATTCTTATTATTAATATAAGCATCAGTATATATATTAGTTGTAAAATCTTTCTTCATTATATGAATTAGATCTGGTTCAATACTAATTCCTACTTCTTTATCTAAAGGATAATCTTTAGTTGATTTTACAATTAATTCATTTTTACCAACCATTAAAGTATATTGATAATTAACTCCTTTAAAGATTTTAGTGACAATCTTTCCTTTAATCATTCCATCTTCAACTGAAGTTATATCTGCATCTTCTGGACGAACAACAACATCAACCTTTTCATTTAATGGGAATGTATCAACACATTTAAAGTTATGATCTAAAAATCTAACAGTTGAATCTTTAAGCATTGTTCCATTATAAATATTGGATTCACCAATAAAATCAGCAACAAAAGCATTTTTAGGTTCATCATAAATATCTTTAGGTTTACCAATTTGTTGAATTACTCCGTCTTTCATTACAACAATCGTATCAGACATTGTTAAAGCTTCCTCTTGATCGTGAGTAACATAAATAAAAGTAATTCCTAAACGAGTATGCATATCTTTTAATTCGATTTGCATATCTTTTCTCATTTTTAAATCAAGAGCACCTAAAGGTTCATCAAGTAATAAAATTTCAGGTTCATTAACGATTGCTCTAGCTATAGCAACACGTTGTTGTTGACCACCAGATAAAGTCGAAATATCTCTTTCTTCAAGTGAATCAAGGTCAACAATTTTTAAAGCCTTAGCAACTTTTTCATCAATTTCTCGATTAGATAACTTTTTATAAGTATAAGCTTGTTCTTTAGTTACTAATGCCTTATTAAGTTCTTCATTTAACTTTGTTAATTTTTCTTCTTTCTCTTCATTAGATAAGTGTTTATTTCTTTTAACTTGTCTAATATCAGATTTAATTTCATAAATTTTCTTGTAGTTTATTTTTAATACTGGATTTCCATCTTTATCTTTAAGTTCGACAGGAATCTTTTTAAGACGAAGACCGAAAGCAACATTTTCATAAACATCAAGATGGGGAAAGAGAGCATATTTTTGAAAAACCATATTAATTGGTCTTTTGTTTGGAGGAAGCAACGAAATATCCTTACCATTTAACAATATTTCTCCCTTCGAAGGAAAATCAAATCCTGCAATCATTCTTAAAGTAGTTGATTTTCCACAGCCACTAGGCCCTAAAAAGGTAACAAATTCACCTTTTTTTACGTAAAAATTGAAATTTTCAACAGCCACTGTATCATCTTCGAATATCTTTGAAACATTCTTTAATTCGATGATATAGTTTTCATTTTCCACTTCTTGAAACCCTCCATGAAATAGAAGTAAAGTTCTTCTAAAAATCTTAAAAATATTATAATATTTAAAAGCAAAAATAAAGCATTTTTTTTAAAAAATTCAATATATGAAAAATGCTCGATGGCATCGAGCTTTTTTCAATATTTTTTCATGTAATATTTACATTACTTTTTTTGCTTCAATTCCAAGAAGATTTAGCGCATTTTTTAAGACGATAGAAACGCTTTTTATTAAGTCCATTCTTTGATTAGATTTATTTAAATCAGTTTCATCGATAATTCTTGTATCATTATAATAACTATGGAAAATTTGAGCTAATTTATAAATATAATTTGTAAGAATATTAACTTCTTTATGCTTACAAACTTCAATTAAAGTTTCTTTAAAATCTCCAAGATGTTTTAACATACTTTTCTCTTTTTCAAGTTCTAATAATTCATAAGAACTAGATCTTTTTTCTTTATAGTTTGATTTTGTAAGAATAGAACAGCATCTAGCATAAGCATATTGAATATAATAAATTGGATTGTCACTAGAATTCTTTCTAGCTAAATTTAAATCAAAATCTAAATGAGAAACAATTGGTTTTGAGACAAAGAAATAACGTGCAACATCAACTCCAACATCATCACAAAGTTCACGAATCGTTACAGCATTTCCTGTCCTTTTAGACATTTTGACTTCTTCTCCATTTTCCATTAATCTAACAATTTGAATCATTGCAAAATTAAGTTTAGATGAATCATAGCCTAAAACTTCAAGTCCTGTTCTAAGTCTTGTTGTATATCCGTGATGGTCTGCACCTAAAATATCTAATAAATTGTTATATCCGCGATCAAATTTGTCTTTATGATAAGCAATATCTGGTAATAAATAGGTGTAACTTCCATCTTTTTTAACTAAAACACGATCTTTATCATCGCCAAATTCAGTAGTTTTTAACCACAATGCACCATCTAATTCATAGGTGTATTTTGATTCTTTTAATACTTTTAATGCATTTTCAACTTTGCCACTACTATACATTTCAAGCTCGGATTGATAATGATCAAAGCTAACGCGATATAAATCTAAATCTTTTTTAATTTTATCTAATTCTAATTTAGTTCCGACTTTTTTAAAGTAATTAAATCTTTCTTTTGAATTATCATTAACATATTTATCGCCGATTTCATTAACAATTTGTTTTGCTAATTCTTTAACATCTTTCCCTTGATAACCAATTTTTTCAAGATCAAAAGGTAAATTTAAAGCTTCTTTATATCTTTCATATAAAGATAAACCTAATACATCAATTTGATTTCCGGCATCATTTACGTAATATTCCCTTAAAACATCATATCCTTCAAATTTTAAAACTCTAGTTAAGGAATCACCATATGCCGCTCCACGAGCATGACCTAAATGTAAATCTCCAGTTGGATTAGCTGAAACATATTCAACCATTATTTTTTCATTATTTCCAAAGTTTGAGGAACCATATTTCTCATCCATTAATAAAATATCATTAATTAAATTACCTAAGGATTCATGATTTAAAAATAAATTAATAAAGCCAGGACCAGCAATTTCAACATTCTTAATTAAACTATCTTTTTTTAATCCTTCACTTATTTTTAATGCGATATCTTTAGGATTAGAATGTAAAATTTTAGTAAGTCTTAAAGCAATATTAGTTGAATAATCCCCATGTATTGTTTCTTTTGGTATTTCAATCATAATTAAATCATCATGATCCAACACATTTAATTCTTCATGTAATACTTTTTTTAATAATTCAATTAATTGTTCCTTAAGTTCCATAACTCACTCCTTAAACTTCAAAAAGATAAATAATTATAAAAAATAGTCAATAGACATTAAACTATTTCTTTATATTTTAATATATTTAACTTGTTTCAAAAATTATTTTATTGCTCATAAATGAATTTAGTGGTATTATCATTAGCACTGGTCCTATAGCTCAGTTGGATAGAGCAACAGCCTTCTAAGCTGTGGGTCAAGCGTTCGAGTCGCTTTAGGATCACCAAATTTAAAAATATGGGCTAAGATAAACTATCTTAGCTCTTTTTTTATCATTTCTTCTAATAAAAAAATAAATTCATTATAGTCTTTAGCGACTCTATTAGGATTCATTCCATTTAAAGAATCATAAAGTTCTAAACGATTATATGCGACAGATATAATATCGACATTAGCCTTATTGCATTGAGTGATATCTTGCTTTGAATCACCAATATATACTAATTCATCTGGATTTAATTTATGCTGTTTCATTAATTTTTTAAGTAAATTTACTTTAACCGGACCACTAGGAGAACCAGTATAAATATCATCAAAATAATTAATGCTTGAAATTCCATTCTTATCTTTAATTTTTATTAAAGAAATCATGGTAGTTTCTAAACATCTTCCAGTTAAAAGATAAACTTTAAAATTAAGTTCCTTTAATTTCTTTAAAAGTGTATGAAATTCAGGGTAAATAAAATCTTTAATATAATCATCATGAACTCTTTCATATATTTTTAAATAATCCATAAAAGCATCTTTTACATCATCTTTATGGACAATTTTTCTAACAACTCCAAGTTCATTTGGACCATATAAACGGGCATATTCTTCTTTAGAAAATTCTTTATATCTAAACTTTTTACAAGCTTCAACAAGTCCATTTTCAATAAGAGGAAATGAACTTGCTAATGTTCCATCAAAATCAAATACAATTGCTTTCTTCATAATACTACCTATAAACTTTAATTATTATATATGAATAAGTTTTAATAAAATATTATTTTTTTATTAATTAAAAGTTAAAAAATAATAATTAAAAATTCAAAAATAAAAGGCTTAAATATAACAAAAATTAAGCCTATTTTTTTAAAAAACCTTGCAAAACAATAGTTTTTTACTTAATCGCACTTCTTTCCAAATGGTGAATAATATGGAAGAATTGTTGGTTCAGTATCTAATAAATCAACTATTTCTTTAGTTAAATATTTTTTATTAAGAACAACTTCATAAACATATTCATTGAACCATTCATCATTCATCATTAAGTAACCCTTAAGTCCATAATCATCACCCCAAGAGTTCATGATTTTCCATCTATTTGGTTTATCATTAACTAAATTAACACCAACTAAAGTCATAGCATGATTTGCACTGCTTGCTTGATATAAAACACGATCTGTTTTATCAAAATCAAAAGAAGTATTAAATGTTGCATCAATATCAAGTAAACCTTTAACTAAGTATCCTTCTTTTCTCATATTAAAAGCTCCAACATCACACGCAAACCACATTGGTGAATTATCTTTAATTGATGCAATCGCAAATTTCTTAATTAATTCAATATCTAAATTAATTAATCTACCTAATGGTTTTTCATAAACATTATTATTCATTTCACTTTGATAAAGTTTATTAAAAGGTAGCTTTTCTGAAGGGTAATTTGTTAAAACAACATAATTTGATAAATCTTCTTTAATATAATCTTCATAAAATTTTAAAGGAGTAGATTCTAAATGTTTAAATGTATCTTTTTTCTCCTCTTTATTATTATTTTCTTTTTCTTCATTCTCTTTTTCTTTATCTTTTTTAGTATCTTCACTTCCTTCTTCATTATATTCAAAGACAAAAGAATCAACAGGTTTCCCTAAGCAAATAACTAATACATTATAAATTTCTTGAAGCATTATCTCTTTTTTAGCTCTTAAATTATTAATTGATTCACCTTTTTGATGCAAATTACGAATTAAAGCAATATCTTTTGCCATTAAATTTTCTAAGATTTCATCCATCTCCATCGAATTTTTACAAGCGGAAGTTTCTTTCATTGCACTAGCTGGAACAACACCATATTTTTCAACAAGATTTTTGAAATAGTGCCAAAAACCACCATCTTGTGAAGGACCTTGAGAAAGAATAAAGCTCATCTTTCTTGAATCTACTTCTTCATCTAAATTTTCTAAAACAAGCTCTAAAGTATAATTTGCTTTTTCTAACTTATCATAAAAGAATAAATATGATTCAGAAAATTCAAAATCTTTTACTTTTAATGTTTTAGCAACAATATTTCTTAAAACATTAAAGCCAGCATACATCCAGCATCTTCCAGATTGTTTTTGATCAGTAATTTTTCCAATATCTTTAACTTCATTTGAATAAACATCATCTACAGAATTTAAAATAGTATCATTATAAGAAGCATTAAATACGCCATTCTTTTTAACTGAATTGCTAGAAACACGAAATATTTTTTCAGAATCATATTGTTTTTCAAAACTTTTTAAATCTTTTAAATCAATAACTTTTTCCATAATTAAAACCCCCTTAAATCAATAAAATATATTCTAGTTTATTTTAAAAATTAAACAAATAATTTATCTTTTATTTAGATAACATCGTTTTTTAAATTTAAAACGATTAATCGAAAGTAAAATTCAATAAAAAAAGATTGACAACTAGATTTTAAAAATATAAATTGTATAAGCACGTAGAAAGAAAGCGTCCGCTCTCACCAGATTAACAAAGTTAATTGGTAAATAAGCTACAAAGAAATATTGTTTATCTTTAAACTTATTAATGATAACGGACGTAAATACGTCCGTTTTATTTTTATTTAACTTATTTACATTATTTTAGGAGGAATTGATTTATTAACCCACGTTTGATGAATCCACAGCAGTTTGAAAAAAGCCGTCGTGATAAATACGATGGTGAACTTGTTAACGAAAGAATACGTTTCAATGAAGTCTTATTAATTGGACCAGATGGAGAAAAATTAGGAGTAATGTCTTCTCAAAAAGCTTTATATGAAGCAAGAGATAGAGACTTAGACTTAATTTGTGTCAGTCCTAATGCCAAACCACCAGTTTGTAAAATAGTAAATTATGGTAAATATCGCTTCCAAAAGCAAAAGAAAGCTAAAGAAGCCAAGAAAAACCAAAAAATTATTGAAACTAAGGAGATTCAATTGTCTCCAAAAATTGGAGAACATGATATCCAAACAAAAGTTAAGGCTTGTAATAAGTTCTTACAAGAAGGAAACAAAGTAAAAGTCGGCGTTAAATTCAAGGGAAGAGAATTAACTCATCCTGAAATTGGTGAAGAAGTATTAAAAAAATTTCTTAGCTACGTTAGTGAAAATGGAATTATCGAGAAACAACCAGTTCTCGATGGTAAATGGCTTACTTGTACACTTGCAAGTAAAGTAAAAAAATAAAAAGTAAAGGAGAAGTAATCTATGCCAAAAATGAAGTCAAAGAAAGCTTTAACAAAAAGAATTAAAGTTACTGGAAGCGGTAAAGTAAAAAGACATCATGCTTATGTTTCACACCGTGCACCATTTAAAACACATAAGCAAAAAAGACATTTAAGAAAAGCAACTATTGTTTCTTCTTCAGATATGAAGAGACTTAAATATCTCATTCAACAATAATTTAGGAGGTAACTTTATATGAGAGTAAAAGGTGGAAATACAACACATTTAAGAAGAAAAAAAGTTTTAAAACAAGCTAAAGGTTACTTCGGAAGTAAACACGCTTTATATAAAACCGCTCACGAACAAGTAATGCGTTCACATATGTACGCTTATATTGATCGTAGAAACATTAAAAGAGATTTTAGAAAGCTTTGGATTAAAAGAATCAACGCAGCTTGCAGAATTAACGATATTTCATATTCTAAATTCATGCACGGTTTAAAAGTTGCTCATATTGATTTAAATAGAAAAATGTTAAGTGAAATCGCAATTCATGATGAAAAGGGTTTCGCTCAATTAGTTGAAATTGCTAAAAAAGCTTTATAGTAATTAAAAATCTAAAAGCACCAAGGAAACTTGGTGTTTTTTTATTAGATTTTATATATATTTATTGATTTTTTCCTTATTTTGATCTTTTAATCTAATTAATTTTACTTATAAATCTTTCTTTTTTTTATAAAAAGAACGATGTATAATAATTTTATGAGAAAACATATAACAATACCTAATACAGGTTCTTCAATCACTGATAATAACATTTTTTTATTAGAAAAAGTATTTTCTGAAGCATTACATGCTAATAAAGATACATACTTATTTCAAATTATTAATAGTAAAGATTATAAGGACATTACAAAAAGTTTTGATTTAGAAACATTCTATGAATTTTTAAAAAAATTTAACTTTAAAGAAAATAAATTAGAATTTGTTTTTTTTATTTCAAAAAAGAAAAAAGATTATTTTAATAAAGATACTTCTATATGCTATGCATCTCTTCTTGAAGAAGATGGGATTAAATTAGAGTGGGATAGCAAAAAATTACCAGATTTAAAAAACGAATTGATTAAAAAAATTAATCAATGAAGATTAGTTTTTATAAACTAAAAAATATTTATCTTTTATATAAATATAAATTTAAAGTGGAAAAACACTAGGTTTTTAACTATTTATAATCTTTTTTAAAGACTTTATGTTCATAGTTTGTTAAAGCTTCATCGATTAAAGAATCAAAATCCGCTTTAGATTCAATTAAATTACAAATTTTGTCTTTTGGCGAGGTTTTTGGTTCTAAAACAGGGAAAATTGTACAACAATCAACATAAGGTCTTATTGATATATCATAAGTATTAATCTTTTTAGAAATAGAAATAATATCGTTTTTATCATATGTTGCTAAAGGTCTAATAACTGGTAAATCTATTACTTTATTAATTACATACATCGAATCTAAAGTTTGGGAAGCAACTTGGCCAATAGATTCTCCATTTGCAATGCAGGTAATATTTTTATATTTAGCTAAACGAGCAGCAATTCGGTACATCATTCGTCTCATAATTGTAACTTGATAACCTTTTTCACTAACTTCATAGATTTTTTCTTGAATTTTAGTAAAAGGAATAATATAAAGATTAATCTTTGTTTGATAATCGTTTAATGTAGTTAAAATATCTTCAAGTTTATTAATTACACCACTATTTGTATATGGAGGAGAAGCAAAATGAATAAAGGAAAGCTCAACTCCTCTTCTCATTAATAAGTAACTAGCAACAGGAGAATCAATTCCTCCACTTAACATCATCATACATTTACCAATTGATCCTTCAGGATAACCACCAATTCCTTTAATGGTTTGAGTAAAAATATAAGCTCCATCAGTTCTTATCTCAATTGAAATTAAAATATCAGGATTATGAACATCAACTCTTAAATCGGTATTTTTTAAAATATTTGATGCTACTTCTCGATTTATATCATCACTAATATAAGGATAAGATTTATCAATTCTACGAGCATGTACTTTAAAAGTTTTACCTTCTTCTTTTTTTATTTGTTCAAGAATAATTGAATTAATATTTTCTAATTCCGCATCTTCAACTTTTAACGCTAAAGAAAAAGAATACATTCCTTGTATATTTTTTAAAATCTCTGCTAAATCAAGGTTTTTTTCTTTTAAATTAAGATAAATATGATCGTGATTAATTTTCATTTCATATAAATCTTGATAATCTATTAAATGTCTTTTAATACTTCGAGCAAGAGTAAAAATAAAATCTTTTTTATTCTTTCCTTTTGTTGATAATTCGCCAAATCTAATAATAATAGTATTGAAATCCATAGTTTTTTATCCTTTCAAGATGTTAATATTTTTAATTAGCTTCTCAATAAATATTTTGCCTTCATCCAAAGTATTAAATTCACTTAACGATACTCTAATTGAATTTAATGCTAAGAAATCGCTCTTATTAAACGTTTTTAAAACATATGAAGGTTCATTCTTTTTAGAATTACAAGCACTAACACCATTAACATATATTTCTTCATTTGATAAAGCCTCTATTAAAACACTAGCTTTTTTATTTTTTAAAGAAAAAGAAATAATATAAGGTGACCAATCTTTTTTCGAATTAAGTTCTATTTCGTTAATTTTTAAAAGTTCATCATATAAATAATCATGTAGCATTTTAACTTTAAGATGATTCTTTTCTTGATTTCTTAAAGTAATATTTAAAGCTTCATAAAAACTAGCAATATTTGGATAATCAATTGTTCCACTTCTTAAATTATTTTGTTGTTCTCCACCATAAATTATAGGTTCAATTCTTACATTCTTTTTAAAAACTAACGCTCCGACTCCTTTTAATCCATGAATCTTATGAGAAGTTAAAGTAAACATATCAAAATTTGAATAATTAATATTTTCTTTTCCAATTGCTTGAACTAAGTCCGAATGAAATTTACATTTAGGATAATTTTTAATGATTTTAGCGATTTCATCGCAATTTAAAATATTCCCAACTTCATTATTTATGCCCATTATTGAAACAAGTATTGTTTCATTAGTTATTGCATTTTTAAATTCATTAAGATCAATTAAACCATCTTGATTAACTTTTAAATAAGTTACTTTAAATCCTTCTTGTTCTAATTTTTTTAAAGGATTAAGGATAGATTCATGTTCAATCGAGGTAGAAATTATATGTTTTCCTTTATTTTTATTTAAATTGCAATATCCTCTTAAAGCTAAATTATTAGATTCAGTTGCTCCACTTGTAAAAACAATATCATATGTATTTGAAGATAATTTAAATAATTTCAAAATATTATTTTTAATTTTTAATATATTAAAATCATTTTTCATTCCTAAAGCATGTAATGAAGAAGGATTAGCAAAATTATTTATTGATTCCTTATTAAAAACATCTAAAACTTCTTTATAAGGAACAGTTGTTGAAGCATTATCAAAATAAATCATTAATTTATTTACCTGCTTTAGCTTTCAATTTAAGTAAAATATTTTCTGTTAATTCAAAAGATTCTTTATAATCACCAGCATTATATTGGTTTTCAGCTTGGTTTAATAATGTATTAACATCTGAAAATTTACTACGATCACGATTTATTAAAATAATATTGTTTTTTGCTTTTAATTCATAATTAAATATTTCATCAAGTTGAGAAAATAATTTATTTGTAACAAGATTTAATTCATTATTTAAATCATTAATTTCACTAACAACAATAGGTACAGTTTGTGCTAAATTGTTAATTTTATCCATTAAATCATATGTTTTTTCAATTTCATCTTGGAAACGTAAAGTAATTTCATCTTGATATAAACTTCTTAAATGAGCTTCATAATGTTTAATTTTCTTATAAATATCATTTATATTTTTAAAAGCTAATTCACTATCATTTTTAAGTGAATTTTGATACTTTTTAAACTCTTCAAATTTCTTTGATGTATCTTCAGTTCCATCAGCTAAAGCTTTTGTTTTTTGAATTAAAATAGAATAAGGTGTTTGTTCATAAGAGTGTAAGCAATTTTCTAATGTTCTTTTATCTTTTGATACTTTATCTAAATCAAGTTTAATATCTTCTAAAGCTTGCTCATGAGCTTCATCAACAAAATAATAAACTTTAAATTTATGAATATTATTTGTTACTTTAATAAAATCTTTTTCTAATTCATAAAATTTATTTGTTACTGTTTCAAATTGAGAATCAAATTCTTTTTTAGATAATTCTTCATCATCAAAAACTTGATTTAAATCATTTATTTGATTTTCAATTGAAGTTAAATTTTCTTCAACATTGTCAATTGATAAATTAAGAATCTTATTATCGATTACTACTAAACTATCCTTAATTTTCTCTAATAAATAATCAAAATTTAAATAACCTAAAGGAAAATCTTTACTTATTAAAGTATTATATCTTACTTCTAATTTTACAAGCATTTCCGGAATAACTTTTTTAGTTTTTTCAATTAAAGAAGGGAGTTTTGCAATGATTTCAATTAAATCTACGAGGGTTTTTTCAATTTTAGGAAGTAAAGCATTTGCTTCATCATAATCAGCAGATTCTAAATAATCATCAAATTTTAAAAATTGATTTTCAACTACTTGAAATACTTTTCTAAATGAATCTGCAACATAACTTAATTCTTCTTCTTTTGAGTTAAAAGAGGATTTAACTCTTCTAAATTCATTCTTTAAATTTAAAATATTTTGTCGACATTCCTCTTCAGGTTTAATAATTTGATTTAATTCACTATCAAGCTGTTCAACAGCTTCTTTATATTTTTCAATCTTTAAAGAATTTTCTTTATAATACTCTTTATATTCATGATAATTTTTGTTCTCTAATAAAGCTCCTAAATGATTAATTACATCATTAATTGCACTATCTTGAACATCACGAATTTCTTTAAATCTCTTAAAAAAGTTACTATGAATCTCACCATATAATAAATTAGTTCGAGAAATAACATCGAGTCTTTGAATATATTGAAGATCTTGCCCAGTTAATAAAGCATGTTTATATTCATAATCTTGTTTTAATAATTCAAAATGTTTTTTTATACCTTTTCTTTTTTTAATAAAGATTATTAAGATAACAATACAAATAATTAAAACTAAAACACTAATAGATATTGCAATAATTGGAACAAGTCCTAAGCTAATTAAACAATTCATTTTTTGATACCTCGTAAATATTTTATAAGAAACACTTTATTTATTCTATAAAATTATTGACTTTAAAGTAATATTTCGCTATATTTTTAAAGCTCTCATTAGTAGCGTTTAAATACTGCTTGTCTGATGAAATATTCGCTTAGAAAGATAGTAACTTAGCTATAAAGTGAAATCAAATTTATTTCATCCGAAGTTAGGAATTTAAACTTTGCTTAATAGAGTAATATAAGTAAAGGAGAGAAAAGATGAGATATACTGGACCAGTATGGAAAAAATCCCGTCGTCTTGGTTACTCAGTTCTTGAAAGCGGAAAAGAACTTAGAAAAAGAAGCTATGCTCCAGGACAACACGGAAATGAAAAGAAAAAATTAAGCGAATATGGAAAACAACTCGCTGAAAAACAAAAATTAAGAGAAACTTATGGCGTTAACGAAAGACAATTCCGCAGATTATACGTTATCGCTACTAAATCAAATGAAGTTACCGGCCTTGCATTTATGAGACTTCTTGAATCAAGACTTGATAATCTTGTTTATCGTTTAGGCTTTGCTTCTACTCGTAGACAAGCAAGACAACTTGTAAATCACGGACACGTCTTAGTTAATGGAAAGAAAATCGATATTCCTAGCTACCTTGTTAATGTTAATGATGTAATTTCATTAAAAGAAAAATCACAAAGCTTAGAAATCGTTAAGAAAAACTTAGAAGGTATAACAACTACTGCACAATATGTTGAACTTGATAAAGAACACTTCAAAGGAACATTTACTAGACTTCCTGAAAGAAATGAGCTTTCATCAGATATCAACGAATCACTTATTGTTGAATACTACAACAGATTATTGTAATTTAAGCCTCCCTCTTGGGAGGTTTTTATTTATTTACTTTATATTATTTTTAATTTATATTTTTATTTATGAAAAAAACTTTTACCTTACCAAAGAAAACAACATTAGTTAATTTAGGAAATTCAATATTAAAACATTTTAATGTTAAACCATTTCACGATACATTTATTCCACTAGATAAGATACTTAAAAAAACTGACAAAAAGAAAATTTGTTTAATTCTTTTTGATGCTTGTGGAAAACATATTATTGAAAAGCATAAAAATTTAATGCCTTTTATTTATTCTCATCAACATATAGAATTAAATTCTACTTTTCCTGCAACAACTGTTTGTGCAACCACCGCTTTAACTACAGCTAAATATCCAATTGAAACAGGTTATCTTGGTTGGAATCAATATTATCAAGAATTCAACGATTTCTTAGATGTTTTTTCTTCTCGTTCAAAACTTACTAAAAATATTTATGATGATGCAAAAAAACGCCATCCTATTGAATATATTTGGGAAATTATTAATAAAACAAATAATAAAAATATTGCTTCATATATCCAATCATTTCAAATTTATAATGAAAAATTATCTACTAAAGAAAATTTAATTAATTATTTTAATGAAACCGATAAACTTTTAAAGAAATTTGACTTTATTTATAGTTATTGCACTGAACCTGACCATCATATGCATGAATTTGGAACAGACGATCAAAAAGTAAAAGATGTTTTAGTTATTCTAAATGATGAATTAGAAAAACTTGTTAATAAAAATAAGGATGTTCTATTTTTATTAATTGCCGATCATGGAATGGTTGATATAGATCAATGGTTTTATAATGATAATCAAGAATTTTTAAATACTTTAGAAAAACCTTTTTGCACAATAGAACCTCGTTTTTGCTCTTTCTTTGTTAAAGATGAAAATAAATTTATTGAATATTATAATAAAAATTTAAAAGAATATTTTATTTTAAAAACTTCTAAAGAACTTATTAAAGAACATACATTTGGATATGGTACTCCTTTAAAAGATGTAGAAACTTTTTTCGGAAATTATTTTCTCCTTGGAACAAAAAATTTATCAATTAATGACGGAACAGGGCCTTTACCAGGTGAATTTAATGGAAATCATGCTGGAGTCACACCTCAAGAAACTGAATTATATTTAACAATTTTTAATGAATAATTAAAACTAAGTTTGATATTAAATAATGATTTTAAATTAATCATAGAAAACTTTTACTTAATTTAAATATCATTGTTATAGTTTAAAGTTCAGGGCTATTTTTATTTAATAAAAGTTTATTAAACTAATTAGTAAATACTCTTTTTTATCTCTTCTTCTTTTATAGTTTTGGCAACAACGATTATCTTTTTAAAGGAATCACCCACTTTATTAAAAGATTTAGTTTTTTCATTTAATTGTTGCAGTTTGTCATATGCAGTTTCTAATAGATTTGCTCCAGTTAAGAATTCTTCATTGTCTTTTTCAATTTTTCCAAATTAATTTTATATCGAACAGGAAATCTCAAAAAATCATTTGCCATTCTTTCAATACCTGTCAGTAGGAAACAAGCAGGAGTACATTTACCATCTTTGCCTAAAAATGGATACTTACTTTCATCAAATAATTCTTCATTTACTTCTACATCAAATAAAATTCTTACTGCTGACTTAGATAATTGAATAAAGTCTGAAATTTGCTTGCTAAATAAGTGTTCCATATATTTAGTCATTTCAAATGTATCAATAAATTAGTTTTCAAAATGTGTTACAAAGTTAAGATTATTTTCAGTTTGTAACACTAAAACAACATCAAATCCTTTTTATGAAGAAGCCAATCCTCAATGTTTAAATGGATGATACCGTCAGCAGACATATCAAATTTATCAAGACTTAATACGTATTTTGGCGCATAATCTTTTACCGATTTATAGGCACCGAATTCTCTTTCAATTACTTCTTCGCTAGACAACAAATAAGCCACTTGCATAAAGCACTTCTTACCATCCTTCATTGCAACAAAGTCAATTTCCCCTTTATATGTTTTACCGATTTTTACATCATAATCTCTCAAAACCAATTCGTTATAAATTACATTTTCTAAAAGATGTGAAGCAAGAAGATGATTTGTTTGTGAACACGCTAAAATGAAACCATTATCACAAACGAATTGTTTTTCATTTTTCTTTAAAATCCTTTTTGAAGAAACATTATATTGTTTTACTCTACTAAGGATGCATGCTTCTTCAAGCTTTTTTAAATACCTGCTTATAGTAATTCGATATATTTCGCTATCGTTATTTTTATTAAAAAAATTTACAATACTTTCAGAAGAAAATTCCTTAGTTACATTTGAAATAATATATGTTGCTATTGTTATGAAATTATCGCGATCAATTTTCGATTTTTGATTACAAATATCTTTGTCTATGATTCCATAAAAAATTGATTTTAAATATCTTTTTATATCCTCTTCATTACTATAATCAAATCTTTGAGGCATCCCTCCATATCGCAAATAATTAACTAATGGTTCTTCGGGTAAAGATAAATTATTTACCTGATAAAATTTTATAAATTCTGCATAAGAAAAAGGCATTATTCTAAATTCGACACATCTTCCAACTAAAAGCGTGGCAAGTTTGCCTGAAAGCAAATTGGAATTGCTTCCTGTTATGAATAAGGAAACATTTCTTGTAGCTTTTAAAGAAGCCAAAATTCTTTCAAATTGGTTAACATGTTGAATTTCATCAATGAATATAAAATACTTTTTGTCATCTTTAATGAGCTTATTTATGTATGCATTTAATTTATTAGCATTTTTTAAAGATGCAAATTTAAAATCCTCTAAATTAATATAAATAATGTGATCCTGGTTTGCTTTATCAAGATAGAGTATCTCGTCTCTAATCTGTGAAAGTAGAACACTTTTGCCACTTCTCCTTACTCCGGTAAGTACTTTAATTAAGTTTGAGTCGTAATATCTTCTAATTGTTTCTAAATAATATTCTCTTTTAATATACATAATCTATCTGTTTTAATTATATCAAATATATCGAAAATGTGTTACAAAGTTAAAATTATTTTCAGTTTGTAACACTAATTTAAATGATTAATGAGTAATTTATTACATAAGAACATGTTTAGTAAATTACTTGAGCAATGAAGCAAATAATAAAAGAAAAGATTGAGTATTAATGCTTTCAGAAATCTTACTTTTTAAATAAGCGATGCCTTTCTTAATGATTTGCTAGAAAACATATGCATTTAATAGTGTAAATAATTTTGTAAAAATACTCATAAGCACATGGTGTAAAATATTTATATTTACAATTAAATTTCAAAGTCCCACTAGTACTTTTAAAAGTTCAATAAACTATAAAAACCTCTACTTTTATCAGTATAGATTCAACTAATGTAAGTAATGATTTATATAATCTTTTTTTTAATTAACTTAAAAGTAAACTAATCTGCCTACATACAGTTTTTTATAATAGATACCTTTGAAGTGGCAAGTAATGAATTCAATTAATGAACTGCATCATTAGTTATTGCATTTAATAAGTTCTATCTCATTTAATTCATATATATCTACATTAATGAGATGTTTTTTTAGGATTGTGTTAGACATTTAGGATGATATTTTTTGTTTTAATATGAATTATTATAATTCATCCATCAACAGGAAATCTTCAAGTCTAATATGACGTACCGTAGATGTTGAATAATCTATTGTATCATTAGTTATTAATATTTTTTGATTGCTATTATCTAAATCAGAAAATGCACTAAATTCCCTTTTATAAGCTTTTTCATCAACAACACTATAAGCAACTTGTACTAAATATGTTTTACCATTTTTAGTCGCAATAAAATCTATTTCTTTTCCTTTATTATCAAACATCTTTAAATCATATCCCATATATAAAAGTTCATTATATACAATATTTTCTAAATTATGATCGAAATCATATCTGTTATTATCAACTTTTAAAGAATTAAATGATACATCTGAATTATATAATTTATGATTAAAATTTAATTCTCTTTTAACTTTTGTAGAGTATTGTGGCACTTCATCAATAACATAAGCCTCTTTAAGGTAATGCATATAACCTAATATTGTATTTGATGAACACTCAATGCCTTGGCCAGCTAGGTATTTATGAATCGATCTTGCTGACATTATTCTAGAATTATTTCTTAAAACAAAATTAATGAACTTATTAAATAAATCAGGTTTCTTAATTTTATACCTTTTTATTAAATCTTTTATAACAATTGTGTCTTCTAAGTCTTTTAAATACCTAATTGTTGACTCATCGTTTTTCATATCAAATCTTTTTGGAAAACCTCCCCATATTAAATAATCTGTAATATTAAAATTCCTTCCGATTTGATTTGAATATTCAACAATTTCTTTATAAACAAAAGGTCTAATCCTAAAAGAAATATATCTACCGGATAATTCGGTAGCAAACTCTTTAGATAATAACTTTGAATTGGAGCCAGAGATAAATACAGAGTTATTATGAAGTCTAAGAGTTCTTACAGCAATCGCCCAATCTTTTACATTTTGGATTTCATCTAAAAATATATAGCATTTTTCATCTTTTTTATTTTGCTCTATATAGTTTAACAATAAATCAGCTGAATTTGCTTTTTTTAAATCGGAAGCGTCTTCGAAATCTAAATATATTATATTTGAAGTGATGTGATTCAGTTCGTCAAATATAGTTTTCAGAATAACAGATTTACCACATCTTCTTATTCCGGTTATTATTTTGACTAAGTCACTGTCATAAAAAGGTCTTATTTGTTTTAAATATTTTTCACGTATTATCATAAATACCCCACTTATTACAATAATATTATACTGCGCACTTTTTAAAAAATAAATATTTTTGCGCAGTTTGATACTATTATCACTTAATCATTATAATAATTAGACAGCGCAATTATTTTGTTTTATGTAGAAGTGATCAGTTTAAATCAATTAATAGGTTTTAATTCTACCGCATTAATAAAAATCTTCAAAAATGTTTACTGTTACTTTATTTAAATAATTATTAGACCTTTAACCGATATATCTGGTTATACCATCTTATAAATAACTAAAATTGCTACGTTACTTCCATATTTAGATGAAATAATTAAAAATCTTTAAATAAAGTTTACGGTCGAATTTAAGCAAATTACGAAGTTTTACGAACTTTTCTAACTTTATCAAAAAATGGAACTGAATTTAAGCGTGATGTAAAATATTTACATTTACATTTCAAAGTCCGCTCTAGCACTTTTAAAAGTTCAACAAAGTATAAAAAAACGCTACTTTTATTAGCATAGATTCAACTAATGTAAGTAATGGTTTATATTTTTTTAATCAATATAAATGTCAACTAAAAATTGGTACAGCATACGGGATTCGAACCCGTGAATGTTGCCTTGAGAGGGCAATGAGTTAAGCCACTTCTCCAATGCTGCAGTGAATAAATTGTATCAAATTTTAAAAATTGAAAAAAGAATTAATATCTGATTTTTTATAGAACTTTTCAATATTAAGGTTACTTCAAATTCCACAAAATGAATCCCTATAAAATAACTAAACTTTTACATAAAATAATAATAAATTAAAAAATATATGGTTTTAGCAAGGTTTTTGATATTTAAATAATGTTTTTATTAATCGTTTCAGAAATATTTTTTCTTAAATTAGTAAATATTGGATAAATTGATGCAAGTAACCCTGCAATAATTGGAATACTAATAATAAGAATAATACTTCTAATATCAAATATTAAAACATTACTTAATAATAAATATTGACCTTTAAAGAAATTATTTAAAATACTAAGAACAATAAAAATTCCAAAAAAACTAAAAATTAAGTTAATTAAAATAATAAATAAACATTCAAAAATAAAAATATAGAAAACATCAATCTTTTTAGCACCTAAAGAAAGTATCACTCCTATTTCTTTCATCTTTAAGGAGATTGTAGTAAGCATAAAATTAAAAAATAATAATATTGAAAATAAAGCTAATCCTATAGCAATTCCAAGCAAAACTAAAAACAGCATATCAAATAGATCTTTAATATTAGTAAGAGAAGAACGAATATTTTGATTCAAATAATAATATTCACTATAAGGTGAAGAAATAATTTCATCATCATAACAATCATTAAAAAATTTATAATATCCATTTTCATTAATATTATTAAATGAAATTAATCCCTCTAAATAATTTCCATAATAATAGTTAGATTTAATATAATTATAAAATTTTTCACTAGCTATTATATTATTAAAGCCCGAATCATTTATATAATATCCAACAACCTTTTGCTTATCATTAAATAAATAATCGATTGTATCTATTTTTCTTCCATTAAGACTTGTTTCAATATACTTACCTTCGTTAACATTAAAATACTTGATATATTTATTAATTAAATTTAAATCTTCAAAATACGATAGATTATATCCTCCAAATATGTTCTTATATTCAATATTATTTGTTTTATTAAAAAGAATATTTAATTCATTAATCAAAGTATCACTCAATTTATCTTCATAATTTAAAATAAATTCATCATTCATCGAGATAATTAAATAATATAAATATCCTTTTAGATCATCAGTGATTTCATATTGATAATCATTATAAAATTCATCTACTAAATTATTAAAAAATTCATTTTCTTTTGGATAAGAAGATAAAGAATATTCATAAACTAACTCATTATAATTATAAAAAGCATCAATAGTTTGATTATCTAAAAGTTCTTTTTTAATTTTATTAACACTATATATTCCGTTCTCATCCGATACTAGTTCATAAAAATAATATATTTTATCTTCGTTTTCTAAAATAATATTATTTTCTCTTATTTCATCTTTTAAATTTACTTTTAAAATTTCAGCTAGAGAACTAGATGATAAAATAATTTCATTTTCTAATATGTCTTTTTTATCTTTATTAAAAAATATATTTTTATTAATACTATTATTTATACTTATACTTCGAGCACTTTCATTAACATCATTAAAATTATACTTAATATTTATCATTTCATTACTTAGTGCCGATAATATTAAATAATTATTAGATATCAATTCCTCATAAAAAACCTTTGAAATAAAAATACAACTAGGAAAACCTAGAATATATTCTTCATTAAAAAATAAAATTTCATTTTGAAGATTTAAATAATCCTCATCATTTTTTATATCAGTTTCTTTAATATTTTTTAATGAATTAAATTTAAAATCTATAGAATCAAAATTAATATCACTATCTAAAATTCCACTTATTTTGTAAAATTCTCCACCTAAATTAATATATTTATTAATTAATTTTTTTGGAGTGATTTCATAAGGATTTAAAATTTCTAAATTATTATCACTAAAAAGAATCATTCCATAATAATTTAAATAATCTAATTGAAAATCAGTTAATAAAATTTCATTTTTCATTGTCGGAAAATTCCCAATTAATGAATAATTTAAATTATCTATTAATTTATTTTCCTCCAAATAAACCATTCCATATAGCGGATCTCGAGAATAATAAAAACTGCTATTATCTAAATCTTTATAATATACATTATTAAAATCAAGAGTATTAGAGACCTTACTATGAGGAATTATCACATTAAGATTTAAATTATATTCACTTTTAATTTTATTAATATCTTCTATATCAAATAGCGAAATAAAACCTCGAGGGTTTTCCCCGTTTTCCATTTTTCTTAAATGAAAATAATTATAATCTTGAGCATCAATTTCTCGACTCACTACTTCACCAATATTAAAAATAGACATTGAAAAAGAAACACCAAAAGAAATTAAGCTAAAACAAGTTAATAAAATTGTTATTAGTAATCTAAAAGGCTTCATTTTAAAAAGAGAATATGAAATTTTAAAAATTTCTTTAGATTTCAAATTTCCCTTAATTCTATTTAAAAACGTTGCAGAACTACTATCTTTTTTTGATTTATTAGATATGTTCTCAATATTAAAAGGATTAGAATCACTTATTATTTTTCCATCCTCAATTTTAATAATTCGATCTCCATATAAATTTGCATATTCTTCATCGTGACTTACAATAACTATTAATCTATCTTGTGAGAGTTCTTTTAGATATTGAAAAATTTCTTTTCCATTTTTTCTATCTAACGCACCACTAGGTTCATCAGCAAAAATTACTTTTGGATTTCTAATTAAAGCTCGAGCAATTGCTACACGCTGTTTTTCTCCACCACTTAACTCACTTATTCTTCTTTTTTCATAGCCTTCTAAATTAACTTTTTTTAAAATCTCCGATACAAGTTGCCTATTAGTTTTTTTATCTAAATTGTTTGCTAATGTAATATTGCCGCTAACATCAAATTCTTTAAGAAGGTTATATTCTTGAAAAACAAAGCCTATATCATTTTTACGATAATTATTTAATGCTTCTTCTGTATTAAGAATTAAATCATTAAATATGATTTCCCCTTTATCTGGTCGATCTATTCCACTTAAAAGATTAAGAAGAGTCGATTTTCCACTTCCAGATTTCCCTAAAATAAAAACTAGGCCTTTATCATTTAAAGCTAAGCTTATATCATTAACTGCTTTAATACTTTGATTCTTAGATAATTTATATGTTTTAAAAATATTCCTACAAATTAACATATCTCTGATCTTTACTCATTTTTATCGTTATTTATTAATTTTATACCACTATCAGAAGAAATTTTTAAAAGAAAGTAAATATTTGAAATTGAATTATACAAGAGTATTAAAACCAATATTAATAAAATGCTAACGCCATTAAAAACAAATGGATATGCTGATAAATAACCTAAAAATCTACCAAAAGTTAAAGTATTAACTAAATTTACTACTAAAAAACCACCCAAAACGCTTAAACCAAAAGGAATGATTGTTAAAAATATTATTCCTAAAAATGAAATGAAATATATTTCTTTTTTTGATAATCCTAAGGTTAGTAAGGTTCCAATTTGTTTCTTATTTTTTGCAAACGAAGAAATAACAAAATATAAAATTAAAAAGAACGATAAAATAGAACTAATAATGAAAACTATTCTTCCAAAAACAATAAAGTCTTTACAACTAAATTTCACATCAAAAAGTGGAGCATCTCCAAAATACAATGAAAAATATATTGAATAATAGTATCTGTTTATTGGTGATGATAGGTTAGAATTTTTAACTATTTCTAAATAACTATCTTTCTTTATATCATCATAAAGAATATATGCTTCATTTGAATTTCCTAAATTATAACTTTTAATAAAATCATCAACATTGTCATCACTTAAAAAAATAGGGGGATAAAAAAGATAATCTGAATTAGAATATCCAACTAATTTAAAATTTTTATCTATTTTTATATTTTCAACTAAGGAATTTTTTTGATTAAAGAATTTAAAATTAATAAGTAGATTTAATTCAATGTCATCATAACCAAAATATTTTACATATTTTTGAATAAAATCTTCCGAGCTTATATTTTCATAATCCCTACCTAAAAAGTAGTTATAATTAGAAAAATACCTTGCAAAATCAATATATTTTTTTAATTTTATACTAAATGTATCA
This sequence comes from uncultured Bacilli bacterium, assembly GCA_944327845.1. Classification (GTDB taxonomy): domain Bacteria; phylum Bacillota_I; class Bacilli_A; order RFN20; family CAG-826; genus Onthovivens. The sequence goes on along the minus strand of CALVHN010000002.1, from coordinate 85,922 downwards.
TCCAATTGCTCATAAAAGATATTTCCTTTTATTGCTTCAAAATAAAGATAAGCTTTTAATTCATTAGAAATAGAAGAAACTTCATTAAAAGGCACATCATAAAATTCAGCACAATATTCATCAAATAACCTATTGTTTTCAGGGATATTTTTTAATGCATATTCAAATATTGCTTCATCATGATTATTAAAATAATCGCTTTCATTTAAGAAAATTTCCTCTTTTATACCAATAGAATATGAGTTGTTATTATTAATTAAAGAATAAACTTTATATTTTTTATCTTCATCAAATAAATTTAATTGGTTGTTTTCAATTTTATTTAATAAATCTGGAATTAATATATTATTTAATAAATCACTTTGTAAGATAATTTCATCATTATCTAATGAAGTTTTCTTCTTATTAAAATATACAAGGTTAGATTGATTTTTAGTCTTATAAATTCCTCCAAACCTTAAACCTCCAATAGTGTTTACATCAGGTTTAATAAAGAAATTAAATGAATGTCCAAAATCAGCAACATCATAATCACTTAATTCCTGATACATTTCTTTTGATATAAAAATATTGGTAGGAAATCCTTTAAGATACTCCATGTCAAAATTAGCATAATTTTTATTTTCTTTAATTTGTTCATATTTAGTACCATTAAATAAATCATAATATTTAAAACTTTTATTATTAAAATCAATACCACTATTTAAAATTCCTGTAACTTTAAATAATTCATCTCCTAAAACCATGTAATTGCCAATTAATTTATCACTTGTTAAATCTTTTTCTTCAATAAACAAATAATCAAAGTTATCATCTAAAAGATTTAAATTATAATTATTAAGTAGAAATATTGAAAAGTCTGTAAGCATTATTTCGTTTCTCTTTTTAGGGAACGAACCTTCAATAGTATAATTAGTAAAATTATTTAAGGTATTTTCATCTAAATAAACAAGACTGTCTGTATTTAATAAAGAGTTTTCAACTAAAGAGTTTTGTCCAAATGTTTGATCTATTTCACTTTTGTTTAAACAATCTGTCAATGAAATATTTGTTTTTGTGCTTTTTAAAGTATCGTAAGTTTGAAAAAAAGGAATATCTAACTTATCTTTAAAATATAATTCATCTTCATATGTAAAACCTGCTCCCGCATTATCAAAGCCACTCGTCTTATTTATTAAAATTTCATTATAATTCCTTGCAGCAAACTCCCTGACAACATATTCTTCATAATTAAAGTTAATTAAGTTTACAAAACCTAACATTCCAGTAAAACAGATAAAGAGAAGAATTGAAACTATAATATTTCTTATCAGTCCATTATTGTTGAATTTAAAAGCAAGTTTTAATAATGATAAAAAGGAAGTTTTTGTGTTTCTTTTTTTTAAAATCTGTGCAGATTCAGCATTTTTCTTAGAATAATTAGGATTAATAGTCTTATCTAGAATAATTTGTCCATCTTCAATATTTATTATTCTATCAGCATATTTTTTTGAAGCTTCTTCATCATGACTAACAATAATTACTAAACAATTTGATGAAATATTTTTAAATAAAGTAAATATTTCTTCACGATTTTTTGAGTCAACAGATCCGGTAGGTTCATCTGCAAAAAGAATTTTAGCATCTTTATATAAGGATCGAGCAATCCCAACTCTTTGCTTTTCTCCACCACTTAATTCAAAAACCTTACGTTTTTCATATCCTTCTAAGCCTACTTTTTTAAGAATCTCCTTAATTTTTTCCTTTCTTATAGAACTAGATGAATTTGAACTATCAAGTAAAGAAATATTTTCTTCAACATTAAGTTCATCAATTAAATTAAATTCTTGAAAAACAAATCCAATTTCATTTTTTTGATAATTCAAAATATTCTTTTTATCTTTTAATAATACACCATTATATATAACTTCACCTTCATCAGGTTTATCAAGGCAACTTAAAATATTTAATAATGTAGTTTTACCGCTACCTGATTTTCCTAAAATAAATACAAGCCCAGTATCATTAAATTCTAAAGAAACATTATTCAATGCACAAACGTCTGGACTATTTTTAAGTGCATAAATTTTTTTAATATTTTTACAAGCAAGCATAAATTACAAAAATAACACTTTAACTAGTATCTTACACGGATACTGCCACTTTTATTAAAATCCCATCCTTCTCTCCAAGCAAACCATGAATAATATTGTCCTTGATAATTAGCCTCATAATAAATATCAAATGTATTTTGAAGGCTTTGATGGACATTATTATCTAGTTCAAGCAAATAATAGCAAGTAAAATTAAATGTTTTTTTACCAGCAACATCAGGACCTAAAATTTCGTAATTCCATTCCGCTTGTTCTTTGATGTTAGGAGAAAATTGAAATGAAATCATTGGATCCTGTGATGTTGAAGTTACTGATTTTTCGTACCCAATATTAAATCCTTGTTCTGATTCATACTTTAAAGAAAAACCATCAATTCCGATTTCACCACCTTTAGTTTGGCTAAGAGTAATTTCACAATTTGTTTTCGTTTCTAACGTGGCATAACTTTTTGTTGATGAATTAGGGAAAGCTTCAATAAAAAAAGGAAAAGCAGAATGAACAGTTAGCGATTGGTCTAATTCCTTTTCCCGATGCTTTGTATAAATATGAAAATAACCACTCTTTAATGAATAATCTTTAAACTCTTTTCCGTTTGTCTGTTTTTCATTATTTTCTCTAGCTACGTGTCCAGGAACAAAGTTTAAATTAAATTCTAATAAATTAAGCCTACTCTGCGAGGTAAATTCTATATCGTAAATGTTATATTGCATATCAACATAACCATCATCACATTCAATGACATTAAACCTTTTTGAAGAATACACCATATCAAAAACATTTGAATTTGATGCACTATTTAATCTTAAATCATTATCTCTCTTAACATAATTAATAGGTATTGATGTTCTATTTAAATATTTTGTATTAAAACAAAAAGATGAAATAGCAATAACACTAAAAACTAGACTTCTAAATAAAAAATATCGTTTCATAATCACCTCAAATCTTAAATAAAATATCTCTTAATTTTATTTTTAAATGTTTAAGATAAACACTTAATTAATCTAATAAATATTGTAAACTCAACAATTTAAGAATTCAATTACATAGCATCCATTAACGCAAGATACATCAATAATGAACTTTAATGCTAATCAAATAGTTATTTTATAAATTATCTTTTTACCTCAATTTTCCCTTCATTTTCCATATATTCAAGTATTTCTTCTTCGGTAAATGTTGAAACATCACCAAATATAGTTTGTTTTAAAATTGAATTTACTAAACCAAATTTAGCTGCATATAAAGGTTCATTAGGTTTTGTTAATAATCCATGGATAACACCAGAAGCAAAAGCATCTCCTGCACCAATTCGATCAAGTATTTGGAAAGATATTTCATCAGTTGTATAAATTTTTTCATCTTTAGTATATACATAAGCTTTCATAGCATTTTCTGTTGAAGAAAATATTTTTCTTGTTTTTCCAAATATATGACTCAAATTATATTTTTTAATTGCGTTTAGCATTACTTTTTCATCAGATAAATCATTACCCATTTTTAAAATTACTTTAAAATCAAAAGGAGAAGCAAACACTACATCAACATAATCCATGACTAATGGATAAACTTTTTGAGCTTCTTCTATTGTCCATAATTTTGAACGATAATTAAAATCAAAAGAGACTGTTACATTATATTTTTTAGCATATTTTAAAGCTGTTAATGCACATTCTCTTGTTTTGTTTGATAAAGCTAAAGTAATTCCTGATAAATGAAACCATTTCGCACCATTAAATATTTCATCAAAATCAAGTTCATTTTCATTAATTCTAGTTATAGCTGAATGTTTACGGTTATATATTATCTTCCCTGGTCTACCACCAAAACCTGATTCTAAAAAATAGATTCCCATGTTTGATGATCCTCTAACTACATAATCAGTATTAACACCGTGTGCCCTAAGATGATCTATTGCTCCATCTCCAAGTTGATTAGGAGGTAACTTAGAAACAAAATAAGTTGAATGGCCTAAATGAGACAAAGAAACAATAACATTTGCTTCTCCTCCACCATAATTTGCTAAAAATGATGAAGCTAGATCAATTCTTGTATAATCTGGAGGAGTAAGACGTAACATTATTTCTCCCATTGCTATTACTTTGTTTTTGTTTTTATCCATATAAACATTCCTCTTAAAATTAAGAAAATTATTGTTTAATAATATACTATTCTTAAGATAAAAACTATATATAAAGGATAAAAAAATCAACTTTAAAAATATATTAATTATAGTCAAACTTCATTTTAAAAATTAAAAAAATAAACTTTAAAATAGTGTTCCATTAAAAAATATTAAAAATAAATAATTGTTCTTAATTAAAGTGTAAATTTTCTTAATTTCTAATAAAAAAACTAAGAAAATTTACGCTTATTTAATTTTTCTAAGCAAAGTTTTAAAATACTTTTTCTTATTATAAGCACTCAAAAATCGAATAAATCCATAAATTAAGCCTACAGCAGATAAAGCTAAAGCAATAATTGCTATAAAAAATTCAAAACACATAGGTGAAAAAACTCTAATGCCAATAACATTTCTTTTAAACGAAAGTACAAAGAAAAATATACCTATAATTAACAAAATGAATCCACCAACAATAAAGCATAATGAATTATTTTTCATATCATTAGCTTTAATGATGTTATTATGAACTTTTTGATTAAATTCATGATCTTCAATCTTATCTAAATCTTCATAAGAATTAGAAGTATTGCAAGAAGAGCAATAGTCAAAACTATGCTCTTCTTTTAAATTATGAGAGTTATGTTTATTATCAATAGCTTTTCCACAATTTATGCAATACTTCTTCATTTTAAAACCTCACTAATTAAGCAATTGCGCTATTATATGCTTTTGTTAATTCTTCTTCAACAAGTGCTTCGATTTTAGCATCAGTATCAGCTGTTGTGTTATTAAATACAGCATCAACTAAGTTACCAACAGCAGTTCTTGCAGCACTAGAACGATCAAATACATCAGTAACAATATAATCGTTATCTTCTGTGTATTGAGCATCTAATTCTAAAGCAGTACCTGCATATGTATTGTTCTTTACTTCACGAGTTGATTCTGAAGTTAATTGATCTTTATTTTCTGCAGCAGTTAATAAAGTTTTAATATCTTCTGTTTCATATGAACTTGCTCTTACTGGGAAATAAGCAGTGTCATAAGCAAGTTGAGCAGCATTATCAGTATTTGTTAAGAATTTATAGAATAACCAAGAAGCATAATTTTCATTGATATCAGCTTTATCAAAGAAAGTGATTGAAGGTCCTTGAGCAATAACTCTATGTTGTGTTTCATCAACTGGATCATTATCTCCATCAAGAGCATCTAATGTGAATGTTGGAGTTGGATTTAAAGATGCTTTAAAGCCATCTGCACTAAAATATCTTGCACCAGCTGTAGAAGAAATACACATAAATACTTTTCCTTGAGCTAATAAAGTAGAAGAATATTGGTGATAACCTAAAGCTTGGTTAGACCATTCTAATTGATTTTGTGAACAAATTAATCCTTCATTATTCCATTTCTTTAATTGAATAAGAATATCTTTAGTTTCTTCAGTATTAAATAAAATTTGATGTGCTAAGTCTTTTCCACTTGCATCAGTATATTCAATACCAGACATTGTTAAGAATGAAATGAACATATTTTGTGCTGAATCGTAAACAAATGGAACAGCTGAAAATAATCCATCGCCATTCTTTTGTGTCTTAAATGTTTCAGGGAAATCTACTTTCATTTGTCTTGCAGTAGCAATTAATTCTTCCCAGTTATTTGGAATTTCATATTTTTGTTTTGTTTCAGCAGCAACAGGAGCTGTATATCCTTTAATTTGAGTAGTACCGCAATTACCAGCACCAACTTTATCAAAAACATCTTGGTTAACAGCTAAAGTTTCAGCAGATTTTGAATATGGTAATGATAAAAATTCATTTGAAGCATACATTGATTTTTCACCGTTTAAATAGCTTTGGTTAAAATCATTATATGCAGTAGAAGCATCATCAATTACTTTTCCTGTTTCATCGACTGATTTTCCAAAACCAATTGTTTCATCAGTTAAGAAACCATCCATTGCTAATGTAGCACCAGCTTTGTGATAATTTGCAACGTGATCACCATAGCAGGTAGCCATATTTGGTAAGTTTCCACCGCTTAAACCACTATTAACAGCTTCTTGAATTGCATTATATCCACCCTCATAACCAACTGTGTTAACTTTTACATTTGGATAAATTTTATTAAAATCTTTAATAACGCCTTGAATGAAACGATATTCAGCGAAATCATTGTCGTCTGGATCGTCTTCTGATGTAGGTTGTTGATAATTATTCCACCAAGTAATTTCAGCCTTTAATTCTCTTGGACTCATTTCTGGGTTCCATTCTTGGTAACCTGCACCGCCAGTTGGGCCACAGCTTACAACCATAACCATTGCTGCGCCAAGAGCCAATACTGGAAGTAAGCCTTTTTTAAATTTTTTCATCGAATTTTTCCTCCTAATAATGCATAAAATCGATAAACAAATATATTACCATTTTTAGCCTTTAATACCTGCACGACCAACACCACGCATGATATATTTTCTAAAAATAATAAACAAAATTAATAATGGGAGAACAGTTAAAACTGTTGCAGCCATTTGCCAGGATGATTGTGTCTCATAAACATCTGGCATAACCTCTTTTTGAAGAGCAGCACTTCTTAAAGCGACAGAAATTGGATAATAATCAGAATTTAAAACAGCTGTTTTAGGCCAAACATAAGCGTTCCAGCCACCAATAAGATTTAAAATGAAAATCGTAATTAAAGTTGGTGAAGCTAAAGGAACCATAACTTTCCATAAGTATGACCAATCTGATTTACCATCAACTTTTGCTGCTAAATATAATTCATTTGGAATTTGTTTGAATGTTTGTCTTAATAAATAAATATAAAATACTGAAACTAAGAATGGAAGAATCATAACTAAATATGCCTCCATTCTTGATTGATTCAATGTGATTAAATTCAAATTAGACATTGTTGTATAATTTGTAATAACCATCATTTCACCAGGAATCATCATTGTCGCTAAAAATATTGTAAATAATAAATCTCTTCCTTTAAATTGAAGTCGAGAAAAAGCAAATGCCGTAAGAATAGTAATAATTAATCCAAAACAAGTTGTGCTTAAAGCGACAATTAAAGTATTAAGAACAAGATCAAAATATTGGAAGCTAGGATTATTAATTGTTCGAGAATAATTATCAACTAAATTAGAGAATATATCTGTTGTTGGGAATAAAATACCTTCTCTTACTTCATCTTCGGTCATCATTGAAGCGACAATCATGTAATAAAATGGGACTAAAATTAATAAAGCAAAAAGTACTAATAAAACATAAGTAACAATTAAGCCAATTATCTTAAAAACTTTATCTCTCTTTTTTGTATCCTCAACATTCCTTTTCTTGCCAGGAATTCTTAAAGTTAAGGTTGTTGTTACATTAACAGGATTTGTCATATTTAATAATGTACCCTCTTTTTAGATGCCCACATTTGAAGAAGTGTGAAAACAAGTATGATAGCAAACAAAACAACAGCACCAGCTGAAGCATAGGAGACGTTGTTATTGTTAGTTCCAAGTTGATCATAAATATAATAAACAACAGTATACAAATCCGGAGTGTTTGGTGAACCAGTGTATGATCTGTTAAAAAGTCCAACTACTGCATTATATTCTTTAAAGGCAGAAATAAATGAAGTAATCATAATATATAAGATTTGAGGAGATAGTAATGGCATTGTAATTTTAAATGTTGTTTTTAATTTACTAGCTCCATCAAGTTTTGCTGCATCATAATATTGTTTATCAATTCCTTGTAAGCCAGATAAGAAAATTAATATTTTATAAGGTAATTGAGTCCAGATAATATAAATACAAAGAATAAATAAAGCTGTTACTCGATTACTGCCATAACCTATCCAGTCTATTCTTAAATTAAATAAAGAATTAAAAACGCCAGATGTAGAGAAAATTAAGGAGAAAACCATACCAACAGCAATTACGTTAGTAACATAAGGTAAGAAGAATATGGTTTGGAATAAACCTCTTAAAACTTTAATCGAGTTAATAAGAATAGCAATAAATAAAGCTAAAATAATTGAGATTGGAACGGTTACAAATGTAATAATTAAGGTATTTGGAAGAGCGTACCTTATAAAATTTGTTACATAAACAGGTGTTCCTCCGGTTTGAATAGGAGTTATTCCTAAAACAATACCAAAATTTTCAAAAGTAAATCCCTCTGATGCACCAGAAACATAATTATAGTTTTTTAAAAAAGATACAAGTAAAGTATTTATCAAAGGATAAAAAGTAAATAGCGCCATTAATATTAAGGCAGGAGCTAAATATAACCAAGCTTTCCAGTTGTTTTTAGTTTCCATAAACTATAAGTAAATTCTCTCCTCAGTTTTACCATCAAAAATAAATATTTTACTTGAACGAATAGCAAATTTAATTGGTCCAACACTAGGTTCTAAATCACTATCAACAATGATTTTGATTTTTTCATCACCTAAATGATATGTAGAAGAGCAAACAAGAGTTAAATCTCTTCCCATTGTAACAATTTCATCAACATTTAATGTTAAAACTTTCTCTTTTTCACCATCTAATAAGAAGCCTTCTGGTCTAATTCCAACAAAAACCTCTTTATTCTCAGTTAATTTTTCATTTTTTAAAATTAATTCATCACCAATAAATAATGAACAATCTTTAATATAGCCTTTAAAAACATTGATAGGTGGAGTTCCTAAGAACTTAGCAACAAATAAATCATCAGGATTACGATAAACTTCTTGTGGATGATCTTTTTGCATCATCTTTCCATCTTTCATAACAACAATATCATCACAAATTGACATTGCTTCTTCTTGGTCGTGAGTAACAAAAATCGTTGTAATTCCAGTTTCTTTTTGAATACGTTTGATTTCTTCACGAGTTTGAAGTCTTAAACGAGCATCAAGGTTACTTAAAGGTTCATCTAACAATAAAACTCTTGGTTTTTTAACTAAAGCTCTAGCGATAGCAACACGTTGTTGTTGACCACCAGAAAGTTCAGCAGGTTTACGGTCTAAATAGTTTTGAATTTGAACAAGACGAGCAGCATCTCTAACTAATGCATCAATTTCGTCTTTTGTAAGTTTACGTGTTTGAATAATTGTATATTCATCTTTAACAAATTCATTCTTTTCATTTAAATAGAAACCTTGTAAACGATAGTCATCATTTTCTTCTCTAATTTCTCTTTTTAAAACATTAATTGATTCCCAAAGTTTATTTTCAAATTCTTCTTCTTTTGTTTTTTCAAACTTAAATTTAATTAATCTTTTAACTTCTTCTTCATCAAGATTAAATTTTGAAGCTAAATCTTGTTTATAAGTTTCTAAATTGAATTTTTTATCAACAAAAGATTCTTTAATGGTTGCAATTAATTCACCCTTTTTTGTATTTAAGATATCAATTAATTTAGTATTTCTATTTAAAATTTTAGCTGGAATTGGATCAAGAACTTTAATAATTTCATATTTATCATTTAATTGAATGTTTTTACTAGCTAAAAGTGAAAGTCTAGCTTTTTTCATTTCTTGATATTTATTTAATAATTCTTCACTTTTACTAGCTAATTCATTATCAGCGGTATTATGTAAATTTAATTTAAATAATTTAGCTGCTGTATAACGAGAAATATGGAACTTATCGCAAATAAATCTTATAGCACCTTCTTTTTTAATTCTTCCATCAAGTTGAGAATCTAAGATACAATTCTTTAGTTCACTAGGTTTTTGTAAAATTTCAATAATTTTATCGATTTCAACTAAAGTAAAATCTTTTTGTTTTTCTTCAACTCTTAAATTAGTTAAAGGGAAAGCAATATTTTTATAAACACTCATATGAGGATATAAAGCATAGTTTTGGAAAACTAAACCAATACCCCTTTTTTCAGGAGCAAGATGAGTAACATCTTCATCATCAAACCAAATTTCTCCACCTGTTGGTTCTTTAAGGCCGGAAATCATATAAAGAGTAGTTGATTTACCACATCCTGAAGGTCCAAGCAAACCAATTAATTCACCATCTTTAATAGTGATATCTAAATTATCAACAGCAACTGTCTCAGGAATATTTTTCTTTGGATCTCCTGGGAACTTTTTGGTTAAGTTTACAAGTTTTATTTGCATAAAGTTTGTCCTTTAATTATAAAATCATTTTAATTTTAAAGGTAATTAAAATCAATAAAAATAAAAATATGAAAACTGAAAGCGATTACATTAACGCTCCTGGTCCATTATAGTTTTTATCATAAATCATAATTATAAATTCAGGATGATCGATAAAAGGATTACGATTTCCTTGATAATTTTGATCTATTTCATTATTTCGATGCATTTCATAATCACTAATTGGATCGATTCCACTTGTTGCCCATTCATATAAATCTTCAAAATTTCCATGTAGTCCATCAGCTCCAGCAGTAAAATCATAGAAATTATTTTGATCAATTGTGCCATCAACTTCTAAATCAATTTCTCCATTATCACCTTCATATCTAACAGCCATATAAAAAATAGTTCTAGCAGTGTCACCTTTAAACTCATCCTTAGGTTCAAATACACTTTGACCTTTACTATTTTTTCCTTTTAAATTGCCTTTCATTGAAGAAACAGACCAACTATAATCTTCACCCATATCAGTATAACTTTTTGAAGTATCAACTTCGCCAAAATCTAAATTTCCTCTTGTTGAATTTAAACTTACATGGCACCCGTGAAGATTATGATAATCTGAATGCATTGGTAACACATTTTCAAAATCACCATGAGATTTTGCCCAAACATGCTCTCTATTTAAAGACTCGTGAATACTTCTATTTAATGCGCCTTGATAAAAAACATACTCTTTACTAGTATCGCTTTCTAAAACGTCAGTATCGAGCCAGCTATTTTTTGAACTGTTATAAGAAAATTCAAGATGATTATCAATTATTTCATGTAAACCTTCTTTTAAAGCTTCTCCTTTTAAACCTCTAATTGGTTCATAATAACTATCAATACTTTCATTTCTTCCTCTAGATGGTTCAATGTTATTATCATATAAATATGACCAATCAGGATTTTCACCTGTTGCAACATATCTAAATTCTGCATCTACAATATATTCAATACTTTCACTAACAATAAATTTCTTAGTACTTAAAATATCAATTGAATTAACAGTTAAACTAGATAATTGATAATTAGTTTCAGGAGCAACTTCTACTTCAATCTCTGAATTTAATGGCACTTCTGCATGGTTTTCATAATTTTTAAAGGTAATAGAACCATGAATAATCTCATCTGAAATAGAAATTATTCCTTTTTCTTCTTCAATAAATTCTTTTGAAAAATTTGCTGTAACAACAAATTCAGCAGCAATTGAAATATTAAAACTTAAAGTATCGCTAATATCCAATCCATTAATTAATAATGAATCAAGAACATATCCTTCATTAGGAATTACATTAAAAGTTATTTTTGTATCAACCTCAATATTATAAATTCCTTTATCATCAGGTACTAAATCATTGAGGAAAACGCTACCATTTTGCGATTCTTCTATTGTTAAATGAGCATAAATATTATCCTCAATTATATTAGTTCCATCATTATTACAACTAAAAAGTGAAACACTTGTAAGCGATGCAATTGTTAATCCAATTAAACCTTTTAAAAATATATAAGAATTTTTCATAAACAATATTTTACTTAAAAAGGTAGTTAATTAAAACATTAAATTTATAAATTTACAAAATCGATATATTTAATAAAAATATTTAGAATTTAAAAGTTTTTTAAAATTTATAGTTAAATTAAATATGCTAATAAATAAGTAAATAATTAATAATTAATAAATTATTTTAATTTAAGCCTTCTTAATATTTACTTTATCTCCATTCCAAGTATAACTATAATCTGTTGATCCAACTTCAGTGACATTATTTTTATCCCAAATAGATGCATGAAGAACAAAATATACTATCTTATCTTCTAAATCTTTAGGAAAAACACTTTCTAAATTAAGTTCTGCTTTAAATTCAACATTACCATATGCATCACCATTTTTAGTAGCTAAAATTTGATCTTTTTTCCAAGTAAATAAAGTTGTTTCAATATAAGTATCATCTCCAAATAATGGATCAGTATGAGCATAAGTAAAAACATATTCATCCTTAATAACAGCATCTTTTTCTGCGGTTAAATATCCTTCTATTGCAAATCCTTCTTCGATTGTATTATTTAATCCAAAATAAAGTCGTATGCCATCATCAGGAACTGAACCATCTCCAAGTCCGATACTAATTTCAATATCATTACCACAACTTGTTAAAAGAGTTAAAGCTGTTAAACCTAAAATGGTTAAAAATTTTGTATTTTTCATAATAAGAAATTTCCTCCTTTTCATTATTAAATTAAATTTCTTTCTTTTCAACTAAATTAATAATAATGCTTTAAATTTATAGTTTTCAATAAAATAAACTCTACTCCTCTATATAAGGCTTGTAATCTTTATCTTCGATTCTTAATCCTTCTTTATCTCTTAAAGATAATTTATATTCATATTTATCTTTATAAATTGTCCTATCAGTTATATTAACACAATAAGTCGAAAATAAATAATCATGCAAAGTTTGATGAGATTTACTTAATATCATCATCGAAAAAGAAATAATAAAAGGAACTAAAAAAGCAAAGATTGAACATATAATTTCAAAGATAAATATAAAAATAAATCTAAATGTATGTTTTTTAAAACTAACCGCTAATCCATCATAATTAATTATTGCAGTTTTAGTTAATAACATTCCTAAAGTTTGTCTTGTTCGAACAAAAAATAAAGGAATAATATAATAAAAGATAATAAAAGGAACAAGCATAGTTCCAATAATTGAAAAAATTAAAATTAAAATGATTGCTTGACTCGAATGCAAATAATCTGAATTATTTGCTAAATAACCAGTTGAAAGATTAAATAAATCATTATAAAAATTTAAATACGCTTGATCATAATCTGAACTTAAATAAATTCGATTATGATTTTCATCAAATAATTTATTTTCATTTTCATCAATTCCAAGATCAAAATAATCATAAAATAAATCTAAACCTTCTTTTGAAGTATTAAAAAAGTCTTCATTTTGATAAAAAATATATAAAATCTCATGTAATTTATCGATTTTTTCTTGCGAAGTTAATTCTTCACTATCTAAAATATTTTCATTTTTTCGAATAATGAATCCATCAATTTCACTTTTTTCATATAATCCAGAAGATAGAGCAATCTCATTTCTTGTTGATTCAAAATTGCCAACTACAGGTGATACTTCAATTAAATAGAAAGTTAAACATAAAAGAATCATTCCAAGAAGTAACGATAAAAAAGTATCTAATAAATTAGAAGCAATTCTACGAGGATTTGTTGCTCTTTCATATTCAAGTTCATGAACTTCTACTGGTATATTTATTTCTTCTACTTTATTTTTTTTCATCGATTACCTCTTTTTCTTTATTGTTGTTAACAATAAATTCATCACCATCAACAACAACAATCATCGCTAATGTTTCTTCAATATTTTGATGTCTATTCTTATTAATGAAAGTAAATGCTATAGATATTAAATTAAAAATTAAAGATATTAAACTTAAAACAAAAATATTAATAAATCCTAATAAATTAATATTAAAAAAGTACATCGCTTGTGTTCCAAAAAGAAGAAAAATATCAATGATTAGCAAGGAAAATACTGAAAAAATTGAAACTATCATTCTTATTAAATTATTTAAAATACTTACTTTATTTCCATTTATATCAATAGAAACAAGTTTAAATACTCTTAAACCAATAGTTCTTCCTTCTTTTAAAATTAACGGGAATATTAAATAAATAATAATAACTGATAATAAATAACTAATTAATAATGCATTGCCTCTAAAATTTAACATATCATTAACTAATTCGTTATGCTTATTATTTAAAGAAATATATGATGTATTTCCATAAATTAAATCATTCATTGCTTTATTAATACCAGAATAATAAAGAGAATAAATTTCATTATAATAATCGCTTCCTATTTTATACTTACTATTTCGATAATATTCATCAATTGCAATAGCTATATCATATTTAATTAAAGGATAATTTAAATCATTAACATATAATCCTTGTTCAAAATAATTATTTTCTTTAAGTTTAACTATTTCATTTAAATAAAAATCTATCCCATAATCTTTTACTTTATATTCTTCATTGTATAAATTTAAATTATTAACTTTATAATTTATAAAATAATAATAAATTCCATTATTATGTTCTTTGTTATTTAAATCTAAAGCTTCAAATCCATCATAAATTGCTGAATTACTATTAGCATTATTATTAATTTTTAAAGAATATAAAACTTCTTCTTTAATCATTTTTTCAAGTTTATATTCAGAAGTTACTAAAAATCCATCCTCTCCTTGATGTCTTATTCCACTATCATTTACTAATGAATATAAATCTAATTGGATAGAGCTAGCTTCAGATTGAATATTTTTAAAATAAGGTAAAGTTTCTCCAATTGCATTTACTCCGACATATAAAAGAAGAGATAAAATAAGTGTTAAAAAATAATCTAATAAATAAGGAAGAATCTTTTTTCTTAAAGTTACTACTGGACTATTTTTATAAAAGCTTTCTTGTTTTAGCATATTAAAATTATACATATTAAGAAATTTTTGAAAATTTCTTAATAATTTTATTAGCTTATTTTATTTATAATATAATCAACACGTTTATTAATTTCTTCTATTCCATGGAATTTAATTAAAATATTCATAACTTGGAATAAATTTGGAGAAATTTTTCTTCCGGTTATTGATATACGAATAATTTCACAAGCATCATTAATATTTCCAATATATTCAGTTGGATTTAATTTATATAACTTATTATCTATTGCAAAATTAAATGGCTTAGCGATCTCTTTTACATCATTAAACCAACTATTTTCTTCTTCTTCAATTTTAAAGTTTTCTTTATATGATTTTAAGAAGTTTACAATAATATTTTTATCGATATTTGGATTAAAATCCAAGCTATTATCAATTATTTTTTTAAATTCATTAAAATCAAAGAACTTGATATGAGTATAAATATCTGAATATTTAGCATAGTCTTTTCTTGGATTTTTCTTTTCTCTTTCAATGTTTAAAATATCTTTAAATTCATCAAAGTTCTTTTCGATAAAAGTTTTTAAATTTTCATCATATTTTAAAGCATATTGGTAAGCTTTATTTGAAATTTCTTCCTTATTCATCTTAGATAAAATTTCTCTTCCATAATAATTTAATTTATCAATATCAAATAAAGCACCATCTAAAGACATATTCTTAAAAGAAAATTTAAAATGATCTAAATCATAATCTTTAGAAGCTACTAAAAAATTTTCATAGTTAGAATTAGCAATAGTCATCAAATAAACAAGTAATGAAGATGGTTCATATCCTTCTTTTAAGAAGAATTCGACACTTGCTTCAGGATCTTTTCTTTTTGAAAGTTTTCTTCTTACACCATTATCAAGTTTCATAATGACTGGAAGATGAGCATATTTAGGAGGCTTAAAACCTAAAGCTTTAAACATTTCAAGATGAATTGGTAAAGATGGAAGCCATTCTTCTCCACGAGTTACCATATTTGTATGCATGAAATGATCATCAACAACATGAGCAAAATGATATGTTGGCAATCCATCACTTTTTAAAATAACAATATCTTGATCATTTTCACTTAATTCTAAATCACCCTTAACTTCATCATGAACCTTAATCTTATTTAAATGATTTCCACTAGATTTAAAGCGAATAACATATGGTTTTCCTTTTTTAATATATTCAATTGCAGTATCAACATCTAAATCACGATATATTGCATATTTACCATAATATCCAGGAATTTCTTTATTTTCTTTTTGCTTTTCTCTTAAAGCATTAAGTTCACTTTCACTAGCAAAACAAGGATAAGCTAAACCTTTAATTATCATCTCTTTAATAACAGTACGATAAATATCTCTTCTTAAAGATTGTTTATATGGACCATAAATTCCAATATCATTAATTCCATCAACATATCCTTCATCATTTAATAAATTAAAATCTTTTAATTGAGAAATTATTGTCTCTCCACTTCCTTCAACTTCTCTTTTTGTATCAGTATCTTCAATTCTTAAATAAAAAATACCTCCACTATCTTTAGCAACTTTTCTTGCAACCATTGAAGTAAATAAACTACCTAAATGTAAAAATCCAGTAGGAGATGGAGCAAATCGAGTAACTTTAGCTCCTTCTTTTAAATTTCTATTTGGAAATCTCTTTTCTAAATCTTCAATCGTTTCATGAATATCACCAAATATTAAATTAGCAAGTTCAACACGTTTTAACATAATTTCTCCTTTGACAAGTAATACTTTCTATAATATAATAATTAAACGTTGCAGGCGTAGTTCAGTGGTAGAACACCACCTTGCCAAGGTGGTTATGCGGGTTCGATTCCCGTCGCCTGCTCCAGTTGATTATTATATTGAATTATTACTTTAATTTAAAGTATCAATGCTAGTTTAAATGACTAGCTTTTTTTATTTATATAACATTTATTTTTTTAAAAAACATATGTTTTTTTAGTTATTTTTTGTTTAAATCATCGTTATTATTAGAATCATCATCATTTTTATTTTCGTCATTATCTTTTTTCTTAGATGATTCTTTCATTTTTTCTTCCATATTAAGATGTCCAAAAAATATATCTAAGTGTTCTTGTTCTTTATCTTTCTCAAATCCTTTATTTTTAATTCCATCTTCCCAAAAACTAAATTCCTCATCCATCTTTTCACAATATTCTTTTAAAAGTGGATCATTATTTTTAGATTCTTTAATTTCATTTAAGAAACTTCTTCCTAAAGTTACATATTCTGCACCAAATTTAAATTGATAATCATCAATTTTTAATCCGTAATAGTTAAAAACTAAAGGAAAGAAAGGAATAATTAAAAATAAAGAAATACATAAAGCAGTTAAAGAAATTAAAACTAAGTTATCAACATTAGTAAGATAAAAGAAAAGAAAATAAGATAAAGTAAAAGCTATAACAAATATCACATAGATTGGCCAACTATGCATGAAATAACCTGAATAAAAATCTTTTTTATTCTTTTTTATCGTTAATTTAAAAATATTATTCATAATCTTTCTATTTCCATAAAAGAAAAGAGTATTTAAATGATATTTAAAAACATAAATTAACATAAAATGTAAATACATTCCAATTGAAATTAATAATACAAAATAATTACAGATCATTAATGGCTCAAGCAAAGCTTCATTAATAATATTTAATTCTTCATTACTTATTCCCCTA
Organism: uncultured Bacilli bacterium; assembly: GCA_944327845.1. Classification (GTDB taxonomy): domain Bacteria; phylum Bacillota_I; class Bacilli_A; order RFN20; family CAG-826; genus Onthovivens. The sequence goes on along the minus strand of CALVHN010000002.1, from coordinate 68,344 downwards.
CCACTAACATAATCTTGTATCAACTCAAAAACTGTTGGATTTGTTTGACTCAAAACTAAAAAGACAATCAATTCAAGAACAGACATTACTAAAATATATACAATTAATGATCTTGTTAAATTATAAAAAACACTTAATGTTCCTCTTTGAGGACGATTTAAACCTAATGCTGAAGTTTTTAAAAATGATCTAAATCTAACACTATCTTTAAGTGGACTACTTAACATGAAATTACACATGAAGTAAGAATAAATAAATGGAGATAAAATAATAACAATTAAAAATATCGTTACTAAAAATAAAATAATTCCAAATGTGGAATTAAAAAAGTTATTTGAATTTAAAATTAAAGATGAAATCAAATACAAAATTAAAATAACTAATGAAATAAAAGCCCCACATTGTAAAGTGTAGGCAAAATTATTTTTAAAAGTTTTAAGTGATTCTTTAAGTATATATTTATTTTCCGTCTTTTTTTCTTCCTTTTCCATACAACCTAGAAATATCCTCTACTGCATATTGAAGTTGCTTTTCATCCATTTTCTTAACATCTCGACTTTCAATTAATTTAATTAATTTTGGAAGCTGAGAGATTGAAATAATAAATGAGCTATCACTATTTAAATCTTTAGGATTTTTAACTTCACAATTATCATTAATAATAACTACTGAGATAAAAAATGATGAATCAATTTGAGTAATAGCTGAAAGTTGTTCAACACGTTTTTGATTTAACATCATTGGAGAAGTCATCTCTTCAACAGTACCTTTTAATGAATAGAAAAACCAAGTATTATCATTTTTTTCTCCGCTTATCGCTCCGCGATAATAACGGTCTTTAATAACATAAATATATTTTTCTCCAAATAAAATATGATCAATTCGACATAAAACTTGATTATTATTTTTTAATGTTAAGTTATTAATTAAATAATAATCTTTAATATCAGCAATCTTTCTTATCTTTTTATAATATTTATTTTGAAAATTTTTAAAATCATGTTTAGCTTTAACTGATGGGTAAAAAATTAAAAATAAAATTAATAAGAAAAGAATAACACCTATTAAACAATAGATTGCAATCATTTCGATACTTTTAAAGTCAATAAAAAAATCTAAGGAATTAACCATATTAATTTATTATATATTATTAATCTCCCATTGTTAAAGCAAGTTTAAACATATCATTAAGTTTTTCTTGCCTTTCTTCTTTAGTTAAATCCTTTTCATCTTTATTAACAAATGTATCTGAAACAGTAAGGATACATAAAGCTTTTTTATGTAATCTCATAGCATTAATAAATAAACCATAACTTTCCATCTCAACGCCTAATACACCTAAATTAGCAAATTTTTTATAGTAATTAGGATCTTCATCATAAAAAACATCACTAGAAAATATTGGACCAACATGAACATTCAAATTTAAATCTTTTGCATTATTATACGCTTTTAAAAGCAAAGAAAAATCACTACAAGGAGCAAGAACTCCACCTTTAAGATCAAATTGATAAGCATAATTTGAAGAAGAGCAAGCTGAAGTAACTAAAATTACGTCTCCAACATGACATTCTTTTTGATATCCTCCACAAGTACCAATTCGAATAATATTTTCAACTCCATAAAATTTATATAATTCATAAGAATATATTCCAATTGAAGGGATACCCATTCCACTAGCCATAACAGAAATTTCTTTTCCATCTTTTGTTTTCCCAGTGTAGCCTAAGATTCCACGAGTATCAGTAACAAGCTTATAATCAACTAAAAAGTTTTCAGCTATATATTTAGCTCTTAATGGATCTCCTGGCATTAATACAGTTTTTGCAAATTTAGCGTTATCGTTAATATGTGTTGACATAAATTCCTCCTAAAATCTTATATATAACAATAAATAAATTAACTTATTTTTTGCTTAATATCATTATTTATTTTTAAATCTTTGATATTTATTTTATTAAGATTAGATAAATCAAAGTTTGTAACATCATTAATTTGATAATAAATATTTAAGTATTTAGTATCATTACTTATTCCAAGTAAGTTAAAAGAAGAAACATTTAAGTTTTCTTCTTTTAATATTTTATTTTTTAATAATATATTTTTAATTAAGTCAAAAATATCTTGATTTTTACTTAAAAAACCTTCTAAAAGTTGATTATTTTTTAAAAATACATCATCTTTATCTTTAATAATTAAATTAACTTTTACCTTTTCAATATTATTTTCTTTTAATTTATTTATTTCAATTTTATTGTTCGTTAATTTAATTAAGTTAAATGCATCGTTCTTTAATTCATTTAAATATGAATTATCCTCTAACATTATTGATAAGTTAATCTTATCAATAACTTCATTTAAAAATACTAAATACTTATACTCTAAAGTATCTTTATTCATTAAGATTATTTCCTTTATTTTCACTATCCAAACTTAAAACATCCTCTTCTTGCATTAAATTAGCAAAAGCTCGAATAAAGGAATCTTCAGAATAAGAAGATATTTCACCATTATAAGCTATGGAAATCCTGCCTGTTTCTTCACTAACAACAACCGTTATTGCATCACAAATTTCAGAAATTCCAATAGCAGCACGATGTCTAGAACCATATTTACCATTTAATGGCTTAGTTGATGGAGTATAAAAAACACTAGCAAGTTTAATAATATTATCTTTAATAACTACTGCACCATCATGAAGTCTGGTACCTGGATAAAAGATAGTAATTAATAATTCAAAGGATACTGGAGCATTTAATTTCACACCATTTTTAGAGAAAGAAAAATTAGATAAATTATCTTTTCTTTCAAAAGTCATAATTGCTCCAATCTTATTTTTTGATAAATAAATTACTGTTTTATTTATTTCATTATAGAATTCATCACGATTAAATAGTTTTTCTACATCTTTATTATTATTTTTCTTAACAATATCTTTTAAATTTCGATTTGTATTATTTACATTATTTGCAATATATGATCTAAACTCAGCAAGATTAGTAAATACTGCAACTAAAAATAAAATAAATATTAAAGTAATAAATAATAAAGATAAATAATATAAGTTAAAGATATATGATAAATAAAAACCTATTGTAAATACTAATAAAGGAATAGTAACAAACTTTCTTTTAATAAAATAATTAATAAAAACATTAATTGATATTAATAAAATTGTAACAAAAATAAATTCCACAATTACACCAGCGTTAATGTTATCAAATATACATAGTAAAACATTCATAAGTTTATTTAATTCCTCTTTTTTTAAAAATAAACACTAATTTCTTTTATTTCTTTATTATTATACATTTTCTTTATTTATATTGATATTAGAAATTAGTAATTTCTTAATATTTTTTTCTAATTATTCATATTGAAAATAAATATAGTATAAAAAGTAACTAGATATTAACTATTTTAAGCAAAAAACCTTGCAAATCTACTATATTTTTACTAAATACTTAATTATCTGCTTAATAATTTTACTTAAAAAGATATAAATTTTATGCTTAAATATAGTTATGGAAAAATACTATGCAGTTTTAGATATTAAAGCTTTTTATGCTTCATTTGAGTGTGTGGAAAGAGGACTTGATCCTTTTACTACCCCTCTTGCTGTTACTGATATATCAAGAAAAGAAGCAACAATTGTTTTAAGTGTTTCTCCTTATTTAAAAGCTTTAGGAGTTCCTTCTCGCTGTAGAAGAAGAGATTTACCAACTAATATTCCTAATATGATTCTTGCTAAACCTCAAATGGAAAAGTATGTTAAAATGTCAGCTTATGTAACTTCAATCATTCTTGATTTTGTTGGATATGATGATATGCATGTATATTCCATTGATGAATGTTTTATTTATCTTACTCCTTACTTAAAATTATATAAATCTACTCCTATTGAGCTATGTAAAAAAATAGTTAAAAAAGTTTATGAAAAAACAGGATTAACTTTAACTTGTGGAATAGGTCCTAATATGTTTTTAGCTAAAGTTTGTGATGATAAAGACGCTAAAAACAATAAAGAAAACAACTATATTTCGATGTGGACTAAAGAAGATATTCCGACAAAGCTTTGGCCAATTAGACCTTTAAGTGAACTTTGGGGTATTGCTAGTGGGTATCAAAAAAAATTAAATACTTTAGGAATATATTCGGTTTATGATTTAGCTCATTATGACAAAGATATTCTTATTAAATTATTTGGTGTAATGGGTGAAGAGCTATATAACAATGCTAATGGTATCGATAATACTGATATTAGAAATAAATATATTCCATTAAATAAAAATTTATCATTAGGACAGGTTTTGATGAGAGATTATTCAAAAGAAGAGATTCCTTTAATTTTAAGAGAAATGAGTGATGATTTAACTTTAAGATTAAGAAAAAGAAAACAATTTACTGAATGTGTCCATCTTTCAATTAGGTATTCTTTTTCAATTGATGATGCTAAAGGTTTTTCTCATCAAGTACAACTAATGCAACCAACAGATTTAACTTCAGAAATCTACAATTCTTTAATGTATTTATTTAATAAATATTGTTTAGATAAGCCAATTAGACAAATAGGTATATCTTTAACTAAATTAACTGATGCACGTCTTAAGCAATTATCTCTTTTTGATTTAGATGATTCTAAATATCAAAAAGAAAAGAAAGAATTAACTGCTTTAGATCAAATTAAAGCTCAATATGGTGACAATTCTATTTTAAGATTATCTTCTTTAGAAAAGCATTCAACAGCTAAGGAAAGACATAACCAGATTGGTGGACATAGGAAATAATTTAACTTTTTTAGACTTTTAACACCTTAAAATTTAAAATTTTTAATTCCTATCAACTTTTATCCGTATTATTTTTTAATAATATAGATATTTTTATTTGCAAAAATTTTCAAATATTTTATAAAAAAAATTGAGATTTTATTTGATATGAAATTGTGATATTTCAATTGTACTTAACACCTCAAAATAGGGCTTATTGGCTAAATTCAGATTCTAAAATTATCTTCTTTAAAAAGCATTCATCTAATATGAAAAGACATAGCCAGATTGTCAATAATTTCATTGTTGAAAAATGTTCTTACATATTTTTCCATTGTTTCTATTGTAATTAATCCTTTCCCAATAGAAACGCTCAAGTATTTGGCGTTAAATAAATCGTAAATTATTTTAGGAATAAAGTACGATACTTTATCATATTCTAAAATACCATATTTTAATAAATCAGCTTTTTGTTTTTCTTTGTCATAATTAAAATTATCATCAAGTTCAAAGTAATTATATAAACCAGAAATATCGTCAGCAATACATAACGCTCCATTAATTATATGATTAAGATTATATGCACTTGTTAAAGAATAACATTCAGTCTGTTCTTCATAAATTTCATAAAAAACTAGTGTTTTTCTAACTAATTTATTGTTTTCAACAAAAATATATTCATTTCCAATCTTATTTTTAACATTATCATAACCAATTTCTTCATATTTTTTTGTATTAGCATTCAAGAAGCCATGGGCAAATAAAACATTAATTGAAACATTATCTTCAAATGTAAGTTTTAATACTTTGTAAATTCTTGTTGAATGATATGAGATATATGTTAATGGTTGGTTCTCAAAACATCCATTATTATGCGAATATGTTTTGATAATATCACCAACCTTCAAATCTTCAATTTTCTTATAAGTATTATCCCCCATTAAAATCAAAGTTCCTTTTGTAAAACATCCACCTTCTGTTGGGGTTACAGAAACAGAAGCATTCCCTTGAATATTAGAAATTTTATCAGGTGATATTGCGCTAACATTTGTTGAAGCATTAACATTAAATACAATATTATCTCCTACCGCAAGGGTATTACTAATGGTATAGCTGTTACCGCTAATATTACCAGTATTTAAATTGCAAATTTCAACTCCAGAACTATTAGTGACTGTATAGTTGACATTTGGCGTTTCTCCATTATTAATGTTTACCTTATTTAAAGTAACAGTTAAAGAATTTTGAGGTGTAATACTTAAATTAATGTTTTCAGTAACACTTATATAATTATCGCTATTATTTATATCATTTCCATTATAAATAATGGAATCAACACCATGTACATTATTTAATAAGATTTTCTCACCTTCACCAACTGGTATTTGATTAGTTTCACTTTGATTATAAATACTTGGTTCTCCATTGTCCTTAACTAAAGAAAACATTACATATTTAGGAGAAACTGCTTCACCTGAAATTGTATTATAGGAAATATTAATATAAAATGCTCTCCTAGGGGTAATTGTTATAGTAAAATTTGAATTTATAACTTCATAAAATCCATAGAGATCAGGTTGTGCTGATAGACCTTCAAAGAAAACTTCTTTAACACCACTTGAATTAGAAATTCTTATTTTATCTCCAATTAAAGCATGAATTGTTCCGCCAACATTATTATTAAAATCATAATATGTTGAAGTTTCACTTTTTGATTTAACATAAACCGTTAAATTTGAAGGCATACTTTCACTATTTGTATTAAATTCAACTGTGCCATTTGCTTCAATATTTCTCCAAAAAGCCTTTAAAATTAAACTTTTTTGTGAATTATTCTTAAAAATTTCATCGATATAAATTCTTTCATTTCCATCAAAGGTTTCTCCTGTTGAGTCATTTCTCCAATAAAGAAAAGAATTTCTAGAATAGAAAGGTACAGGTAAAATAATTTTATCGTGATCAATCAAATTATCGAACAATTTAGTAGTAGAGTTAGTGTTGTTAAATTCAAAAGAACCACCATTAGCATCTAATGTTACACTATAATTTGTTTCACTATTAATGAAAGGATCGATATATATTGTATAATCTGCATTATCCAGCTCTTTAATTCTATCTAAAATTTCTCTAATTTCATTTGTAGTATATTCATTTCCTTTTTTGATTCCATTACTATTATTTGAATCAAAAAATAACGAAGGATTCATATTATTAAAATATTCTCCCCAATTAAATTCTGCATATACTACAAAATTTCTTGTATCATTGCTTGTTGCATCGCTTGTCCAAAAACTACCTATCTCATTTGTAGATATAGACTTATTGCTACTACCCTTTTTTAGTGGATGAAATATTGGTTCTTCAATTAATTTATCATCAATTAATTGTTCAAAAACATATTTAAATTCATTACTTATTCTAATATTAAATCTAATTTCATCCCAATTTGTGTTATATCCATTTAATGTTCCAGTAAATCTAATTGTTAGTTGTTCTGAAGAATTAGTCGATGTTACTTTTCCAAAATTATCTAATTGAAATGCATCAAAATTAATATTTCTTGAAAGCATAGAAACATTATTAAAATAAACGCTTGAAACCATTTCAAGATTACCAGTTTCAATATTTATATTTGTTGTTTCACTTTGATCTTCACCCAAAACGAAAGAAGAAAAACCAACACCAGCTAAAGAGCCTACTACTAACGATGGAGTAGTAATATAAAAGATTTTTTTCACTAACTTATTATTTTTACTCATAGTTAAATCTCCATTCATTAAAGTAGTCATAATCAAAATAAGCTGTTGAACCAATTGTATAACCTGAGGAGCCATCTGCATTAAATTTTCCATTTTCAGTAATAGAAACATCATTCATCTTATTTAACTCATTTAATTGTGGTTCTTCATCGCATTTAAGATATGCTCCTGCCATTTTAATGTAATATGTAGAAATGCCATTTTGAGTAGTTTTGATATAATAAACATAATTTTTATTGTTATTTACTATTCCTTTTTCACATTCTGTCCAAACTCCATATAAATTATTTAACTTATTATTAGTATTGGTTTCGCCAGGACAATCAGTATAACTAGTCAAGCCAAAAATACCTCCACACGCTAAATTTGTAGTTGGATTTATAAAATTATAGAAATACGTTTTATTCTGATAAGTATAAAGTTGATTATTTAAATCGAAACTATCGCATTCAACAAGTTCATATTTTTCTTCGTCATCGTTAGTATTTAAATCTAACTGAATATATGCTTTATCATTTGAAATTAAAGGATAAGTAAAATAATGACAAATATTAAAATAATATTGCCTACTCCCAGGTGTGAAATAAGTATAATTACAATAAGAATTATATATATTAATTTTTTCTGAATTTAAAAAAATCTCATTTAAAGATTCTTGAGATAAATTTACTCTGCCACCTATTGAATAAATCGAATATAACGCATCCTTGCTAGAACTATAAGAACTATTAAAGTCAAAATTAATTAAACCTTCAATTGTTACTTCTGCAGGTTTTGTTGAATTCATTAAGCCTTGTGAAATATAAATCGAAGGATTACCTTGGTTAAACATACCAACTCTACTTCCATTAACAGTATAGTTTAAACTTGTATAATAATGGTCTATCGTACTAATTCGAGCAAAGATATCATATGTGTATTTTCTACCACCATCTGTTGCAAAAAAATTTAAAATTGAATTTTCATCGATAAAACACGTGCTACTTGGCATAAATGCTAAACTTAACCCAAAATAAATATTAGAATTATAAAATTCAATATCAAAAAAAGAAGGAATAGGAAAATCAACATATTTCATGCTTACATTTAAAGATGCAAGACCAGTTTCTATTGGCATATCTAACGTATTAATATTTATATCGGCACGATCACAAACATAATATTCAGTTCTTTTTTTATCAAGATATTTAATCTTTTCTGATGGGTTATTAGTAAAAATAAAATTTTCACGATAATTTGCATCAAGTAAATCATAAAATGTTGTAATTGTATTATTAAGAGTGAGTCTTTCGCTTACATATTTTAAATAATTCGTTTGCCTTCTTATTAAAAATCCTCTATTTATTTGAACTAAATAATCTTCAGAATTTCCTACTAAATTAATAGTAGTTACATTTTCGTCATCGTTTGCATATAAAGAAGTTTTTCCTACTAATTTTCCGCCGCTTGTAAATAATATTTCACAAGATAAATATGGACATAAAAAATTAGAAAAAGGAGACAATGCACTAGCCCAAGACCAACCAGTTAGTCCTCCTCCTTTAAAGCCATAAACAACAAACGGAGTAGTTATGCTTCCATTTTCTACAATGATTCCTCCAGTATCCTGAGAATTATATATCATTCCATAACCATTTAAAGAGCCATCATTTCTTATAGTAATCGTATATCCGTTTAAATCTATTGCCGAAAAATTACTGGTAATCATTGCTTGTAAGTTACCTGTACTTCCACCTAAAACAGCGCTTATATTAACCTCTCCTTCAATTACAAGATCTGAATCAAGAACAAGAATTAAATCTGCTTCTGATGGTAATTTCACCTGTTGATCCGTTCCTTGACTTCCATCAGAATAAGCTCCAAGAGAAGAATTAACATTTAAAGAACCTTTTTTAGTTATAATTGTTTCTAATATAGGTGTGCTATCAGAAATACCAGAAAAATAATAGTATTGATTATTTGATGAACTTCCTAAATTAGACGGACTAATTGTTATAGGAATTTGATTATTTTCAGTAATACTTTGATTAGAATTATTAATATATTTTGCATATAAAGTTGAACCACTTGATAGTTCTTCTTCATTATATTTTGAAGATGTTCCATCTTCATTAAAACCACTTTTAGTAGTATACCATCCGATAAAAGTATGATTTAAAGAATTTTGAGGTGTAGGATATTTCATAAATGAATTTATACTTATAGTACTTCCTTCAAAATAAACTTTATGTTCAGGGGTTATTCCATCATTATAATTTAAAGTAATATAATTCTCTCCTGTTTCATCCACTTGAAAGTCATATCTAGTATCATTATTTTCAAGATTAAAAGAAGCTAAACCAATAGAAAATAAAGATATAATTAAAATTGATAAAATAAATCCTAAACCTTTTGTTTTCATCTAAAAACCTCGTAATTCTTTATTGAAATATTTAAATCAAAATCAAAGCAATTAACTATTTCTTGCATATTATTTTTTATTTCATCATTCTTAGGAATAAGTGTCATATTGTAATCAAAATTAATATTTTTTGTTTTGATTTTATCTAGTATCAAATGAACTCTATCTTTAGTGGTGTTTCCAATTGATGGAACATAAAGAAAATATTTTTTTGTATCATTCGTCATGCTATTTTTAAAAGTATATTCAACCATTGAAGGATCTTTTCTAGAAACATAATAAGGTTCAGCACTTTCAAGATAATAATTAGAATCCATTTCATCTTCAGTTATGAATTTATTTGTATTGTTTTCAGTAGTACCTTGAGCGGAGTAATTAGTTTGGTACAAACTTGAGGAAAAAGTATACATATTTGAAAAATCAACAAAGTTTGCATATCCTACACGACTATAATAACCACTAAAATTCCAAACATTTCTTCCTGAAGAATGTGTTTTTAAATATGCGTTAAAAGAATAATCTTTATCATTGTCAATTTCATTAAATAAACTGTAACAATTATTAAAGCTATAAATTGAATTAAATTTTTCATTATTTTGTTCTAATGCAGTACAATTAAAATCAGTGTGTTTATAGCCTATACTTGAACCAGCATTACTAGCAAAATTTAATCTAGCGTTTTTTGTATTAACTACACTCCCATTATTATTTGTATAACTTACATCAAAATAAATATAACTGCCTTCATCATGATAACTTCCTGAAATATGACTTGGATAACTTGTCTCGCTTTCAGAATGAACATTGAATGTAAATAAATCAGAATCTGTCTCGTTACTAGTACTATTGCCACTGTAATTTATTTGAGTGAGTTTTATTTGATTGTTATTAGTACTATTATCACCTGTAAAATAACAAAACATATTGATAGCAAAATAATAATATTTATTGTTACTTTTTTTACGTTTACTAATAATAAAATATAAATAAGGAAGATCTTCGTTATAATATTCCTCAAATATAGTCTCGTCGCCACTTGGTAAATTATTATAGTAACCATTATTTATTTTTAAATAATTTATTAAAGAATCCATGTCAAAGTCTTCTCTTTTTTTAGTTTTATCAATATTGTTATAGTAATCTCCATTAAAATAAACGTAGTTATCGCTTATATTTGAATAATCAGAGGATTCATTTTTCTTAAAAGTAACAAAATATCTAACATAACTTCTACTATATCTACTATAAGGAGTTAATGAACTACTATTTGCATTGGAATTGGCAGATTGTCCTTCAAAATTATAGCTTTTTCCATTATTAGTTCGAACAATAACTAAAGGCCAATCACTATTTGTAATTGAATTTGAACTGTTATAATTATTACTAGCACTGTTATAAACTCCAGTTGGGCTTGAAACACCAGTTGTATTATTAACACTAGCTACACAAAGCTTATCATCTTGCATCCTGAAGTAGAAAAAATAATATCTATAGCCGTTATAATAAGTTATATTTGAACTATTAGTTATTTTATTTCTTGTTCCAACTACATAAAACCAAGGGTTATTTGAGTTTGAAATATTACTGCTTTCATCAATTTGAGAAATAGCCTCAACCTCGACTGTCTCCCCACTTTTTATTGGTTTAATTTCTTCTGAATGAGTTAAAGCATAGGAATCACATAAATTATAGTAAGGTTCAAAATCAGATAATGTTTTATTTAAATCTACTACATCGAATTCTCCATCTTGTCCAGCAACATTGTTAAACCTATTTTGAGATAATGAAATAGTTCTATTTGAATTTGAAAGATTAGTGGCTTTAACTACTAAACTTGCTGCTCCATTTTTTTGAACGCTACTTTGGTCTATAGGCGAAACAAAAGTTAAAGATGGAGTAACATTTTGAGTACTTGATTCTGTAGCAGAGGAATTATAACTTGAATCAGCTCGACATATTGTATTTGAGCCAACACAATGATAAAAGACATGAAATCTATATTCATAATTATTCGATGATAATACTTTTGTGTAATAGACTTTTATTCCACTTGGGAAACCAGAAGTTTGACATTCGCCCCATTCTACCTCATCCCCGTTTTGAGGATTAATTAAATTTGAAACTATTTCCATTTGACGATTTATTTCGTTTTGATCAAAACTCGAGTTGTTTGTATCCAAGTAATCATAATTATATGCATAATGTATTGTCGAAGTTAAACTTCCACCTTCATCATTAAAAGCAATTTTATAATTCTCGAAATTTATATTTTTAGATGTTTCATAGTTATATAAAAATGGAGAATTTTCTCCAGTTGGATCTTTGCTATCATATATTGAAAAATAATCTGTTAAATCACCATTATAATTAGAGTTAGAATTTTTATTTTTCCAATTTAATTCACTTTCTAATTTGTAATAATTATTTGGATCACTTACACTTGCACCATTTAAAAATTCTTCTCTATCATATTCTTTGTTTATTTTTAACTTAAAAGAATCTTTATATGTAATCGTATCCGAAACATTTATATTTCCTTGGGTTGTTGTTCCTTCTCCACCAGCAGAAACTGACCAAGATGAAAAACCTATCGTTAATAAAAAAACTCCTGTAAAAGAGAAGATAATGTTTCGATTAAGTTTCTTAATATAAGTAAGTTTATTTTTCATTTTTAAAAGTTCATAAATGTATACTTAAATGAATAAAAAATTTATTAATTAATGAATAAAATAAATTGAGTAACAATTTTTAATAAATAAACATAAATAAATGATGGATTTCTCTAAATATCCTTGCAAAAGTATAATATTTTTATAAATTTTGTTATTTTAGGTAAATATTTAGAGGAGGATTTTTGTATGTATTATGGATATGTGAGAGTATCTTCAATATCTCAAAAAATTGATAGACAAGTAGAAGAAATGAAGAAATTTAATATTAAGCAAAAAAATCTTTTTATAGATAAACAATCTGGGAAAGATTTTAATCGTAAAGCTTATCAAAGAATGATAAAAAAAATAAAAGAAAAAGATGTTTTAATAATAAAATCAATCGATAGATTGGGAAGAAATTATCGAGAAATTGGAGAACAACGGAAAAAAATAACATGTGATATAAAAGCAGATATTTATGTAATTGATATGCCAATTCTTGATACAAGAGATAAACCAACAAACTTATGGGGTAGATTTGTTGCTGATTTAGTTTTACAACTACTTTCTTTCATTGCAGAAAATGAGAGAGAAAATATAAGACAAAGGCAAGCAGAAGGAATAAGAATAGCAAAGGAAAAAGGTATTAAGTTTGGAAGACCAAAAATAAAAATTAATTCTAAATTTAACAAAATTAAAGATGAATATTTAAGAAAAAATATGAGTTTAGCAGAGTGTTTAGATTATTTAAAGATATCTAGAACTTCATTTTATAATTTGCTAAAAAAGGATAAATCCTAGGAGAAATGATAAATACTAACATTAGTCTTTTAAAAATTAGAAGTTATTGCTAAAATAATTAAAACATAAATGTATACATTTATGAACTTTTATTTATGATAAAAAAGAGAACAATTGGGGTATTAAGTTTATTATCAATATTAGGATTAGGGAGCGTAGGATTTTCTAGTTTTTATATTGGTGTAGAAGCTAAAAATATTTCAATTGATATATCATCAGATGATTTAAATCTTACTGGATACATTAATAATTTAAGAATGTCCTCTTTAACAATTTGTAAAGATGGATTTATTAATGAAAATGGTTCTATTACTAATATTGCGAGTTTTAGTGTTTCTTTCAATTTGAATATAGAAAAAATATTGGAATCTACTGCTTTTCTTGAAGATTCTACTTTAGAATTGAACATAAATTTAATAGAAAATAATAAAAAAAATCTAAAGTTTATAAATAATGAGAACGTATCTTTTCAATTTAACTTATATGCGTTTGACTCTATGAATAATGCTGTAACATTAAGTTCTAACTTGATTGCTGGAGAAAAAAACGAAAGTGTTATAAACCTTCATTTAGAACAAATAAATTCATCAGTAAATTTTATTAATGTTATTGCGAATTATAATTTTGATTTTGAAAAATGTGTAAATACATCTTTTGAGACCGATGTTTTTGATTTATTAAAAGACACTTCTGATAATACAAGTACTCAAATAAATTCTATTTATTTTACGACAACAATAGAGGTTATTGGTTAATGGATTTCTCTAAAAAACAAAAAAGTTTATTTTTATTGTCTGCGACCTCACTTGCTGTTTCAGTAGGTTTTTCAACTTTTATCATTGTTGATGAAAATATGGCTACAGCGAGTTTAATTCAAGATAATAATTCTAAGGCTGTTTGCTATAACAAAAATACTGGATTAAATTATTTTTCCTTAAATAAGGCCCTTGAACAAGTAAAACCTAATGAAGAAATATATGTATATCCAAACCAAACTTTAACTATTGAAAGTAATCTTATTATTCCGGAAGGCACATCACTAATTTTACCATTCGAAGGAGAAACATATTCTTTGAGCGTGAGTGATGTTTCGACTTCAAGTAATCGTGATATTAATGATGGTGGGATAACTAGTTATAGAAAAACATTACTAAATTTAAGAAATGGGGCTGACATTTATGTTGAACCTGGTGCGAATCTATATATTGGAGGAGAATTTTTTACAAGAGGCAACTCTGGAAAATATACTGAAATTAATTTAGGTCCATCTTCTTCTATAGAATGTGAGGGCAATTTATTTTGTTACGGATATATTAAGGAAGATTTTGAAACATTTATAAGTTCGAATTCAAATGATTCCGGCGACAAATTTTCAAACGCTGATGACTATGATAGATATGTAAAGATTAAGGAAGGAGGATATTTGGAATATCCTCTGGCTATTTATGATGGTCTTTCTGGTGGACGTTTAAAGGCTTTACTTGACGCTGGTGTTTGTCCTATTACTGCATTTAATTTTCCAATGATCCAAACTTATTGTTCTTTTGATTATGGATCTAAAGTTACTGCTTTAACAAGAGTAAGTGCTGTTGGCGTGAACATCGAACAAAAAGTTGAAATCATATCTACAAGTGGTGCAAATGAAATATCAATTTTCAAAATGAACGAAAATAGTTCAATTGATATTGAATATATACCTCTTAACCCTAAATTTACAAAGCCAGGTTTAGGTAGTAATGTAACTCAGAATAACTATGATTATTCAAAAATATTTTTTGATGGCGATATTGATATAAATCGATTGTACTTCTCTATTTCAGGAGTAGGTGAAATTGATACTTCAAAAATGTTTTTGCCTATTTCATATAACTTTCATTTATACGTCGGTCAAGAAAGTAATATTAATGTTTTACATGACGTTAAATTCTTGCCAGGCTCTTTTCTTTATTTAGATACAAATTCTAAGTTAAATATTCACAAAAATCTTGCGTTTTATAAAAATGATTCTTTGTCGATTGTCACTACTGATGATGGAGTTGTTTACCCTAATAATATGGGGGATGCACGTTTTATTAATAATGGAAACATTATTTTAAACGAAGGTTCAAATATTGGAGGTTTAATTGAACATAATAATGAAGGTAATGACATAAAATCGACTATTGATGCAAGTACAGCAACAAACGAAACTTTTTCAGTTTCTTCACCTGAAGGAACATCTTTAAAAGAGGTAATAATACCTGGAACAGTCTATACTTATAATGAGAGTAGTCAAGAACTTGAGGAAAAACAATTTGGAGGACAACAAGTTGTTTATTCAGCCTATCGTAGCCCAGATTTATATTATTGGGAGGGTAGATTTACATCTTCATATAACTTAAATATCTTTGTTAATGATTCTTATCAATATAACATATACGAGTATACAGTTTATTTGGCTGATGATTCAAATGGAGCAAATGAGAGACCTATATCTTCTACAATAACAGGACCAAATGCAAATAATTTGCCACTATCTATTGAGGAAGGATCATATTTAAGAATTGATATAAATAGAGAAGAAAGAGCAACTTTAAATTCGAGTATTGAAATCGATTCTTCAGCCTATTATTACGTTGATAAAGATTTTAACGTGGAAATATCTCCTAGTGAAGGAGTTCAAGTCAAGATAGCGACTTCGGGAAATTCTGGAGCAGGTAATGTCGAATATAAAGTATATGAATCAAATACAAATATAATTGATGATTCATGGACGCTTGTTGGTGAAACAGCAACAGGCAGCTTAACAACATATGTTATCAAAGGTTATTACTTTTATTTTACAACCTACTCTAAATATGGATATTTTTTTACAGATAAAATTTATTATATTGATGGTGTTCAAACAGGGACTCATGGGAATAAATTTGATTTATGTAACGATGTTGTTTATGAGGCGACAGGTAATTATTCTTTTGAATTTGGATGGGATTCTTGTTTTGAAAAAGGGACAGTTGTTCAAACAAAAAGAGGTAAAACAAAAGTCGAAAATATCCAAAAGAATGATTTGATTCTTTCGTTAAATCATTTTAGTGGAAAATATGAATATAAACCTATCGCGGCTTTAATAGAACATGGTGAAAAGGTCTATCAGGTTATTGAATTATATTTTGACGATGACAGTTACATTGGCTTTATTGAAAATCATGGTTTATTCGATTTAACATTGAATAGATATGTTGATTTTACTCTTGATAACTATTTTAAATACATTGGTCATAAGTTTATAAAATATGAAAACAATACAGAAAAAGTTATAACTTTAACAAAAGTAAAAATCAATGAAAAATTAACCAATAGTTATACTTTAGTTTCTAGTGAGAATTTAAATTGTGTTGCTAATAATTTGCTTAATTTAACAACTGTTTTATATGGAATTTACAATATTTTTGATTATGACGACAATCATTGTTTTATTAAAGAACAAGTTGAAAATGATCTTGCGAAATACGGTGCTTATAATTATGAAGACTTTAAAGGCAAAATTAATGAAAAAATATTTATAGATTATGGTTTCAAATACTTTAAAGTTGCGATTGGAAAAAGAATTTTAACTGAAGATATTCTTGATTTCTATATTAATTGGTTATTCTCCTGTATTAAAAATGGTGAAGCCAAAATATATTAAGAAGTAAAAGAACAAAAATTTCTTTTTCAAATATAAAAATAAAAATTTAATAACAAAAAAAGATAATCCTTTAAGGAACTTAAAAATTCTATTATAAGGATAAATAAAATGCTTATTTTATAACAAAATCTATTCTAATCTAAACTATTTCACTCCATTTTGCTAATAAAGTTAAATCTTTTGTCACAGGAGTTAAATCAGTAAACTGCCCTGCGTTAACATTATATAAATCTGTATACCAACCCATAAATGTTGATCCATCTTTTTCTGGTACAGGAATATTTTCTAAAGGAATAGTTGTTCCTTCTTCTATTCTTATTGTAAAGGTAGAAGTTCCAAAGGTTTCTTCATCAACCCAATTAGCATCGCTATCTAAAGTAAAGAAAACATTATAATATTGAGTTGTACTTTCTCCACTTCCTTTAATATTAAATTGAGGAGTCCAAACATTATTTGCTTTTAAGAAAACTTCTCCACTTGCTAAATTTATATAAAAATCTCCGTTATTCCCAAATGAATCTGTTGGATTTGTTGCTCCAGTATACCAGCGAGTGGCTTCAGGTTTAGGTAAATAAATTGTTTCACTATTTCCATCATCATAATTAATAACTAAAGCATAGGTAGTTGAAGTTGATAAAGCTTCACTATATTCAACTGATTCAATTCCAACTCCATTTGAGATTTGAAAAGATGAAGTTGTTTCATCGGTATAGTGTATTGTAATAATAGAAACATTTGTTCCTGGTAAAGGTTCTGAAATAATTTGTTCAATACCTCTTCCATCTTCGCCTTTTGGGATTGTAATAGTTTCAGAATTTGTTCCATCAGTATAATTAAATTGAATAGTTATACTACCATCTTCGGTTTGATCAATAGTAACACCTTCAATACCTTTACCATCTTCTCCATGAACTATAGGGACATTAATTGTAGTTGGACTTCTACCATCAGTATAAGAAATTATAAGATTAACGCTTTCTCCATCTTCACTCATTTGATAATCAATATTTTGAATACCAGCACCATCTTCACCAACTTGACCTTTAGGTATAGTTAAAATTAAAGGTTCAACTTCATCACTATCAAAAGTAATTGTGACTATAATATTTCCTTCTCCATCAGTTCTACTTGTAACATTAGTAATTAAATATCCATCATCTCCAAAAAAAGCTGAACAAGATGTTAAACTTCCAAGTAAAGTCATAGAGATAAGTGAAGTAAGTAATAATCCTTTTTTAAATCTTTTCATAAAATTAACCTCCCTATATATTAATTATTAATTAAATCCTGAATTGAAGGAGCTTTATCAAATAAAATTGGAGTCTCATTATTTGATATAGTTCCATTAGTAACAAACTTAAATGGATTAGATCCAATTGCAACGACAACACATTTAGCTAATGTTGATAATGATAATAAATCAGTAACTTCTCCTCCGCTACCAGTAGTATCATGTTCAATTACATATTTTGCAATATCAACTAAAATATCATCGCTAAAAGAATAATATTCGTTTTGATCAACATTATTGATAACTTTAGATGCATTATATCCTCCACCATAATAAGCTATAGGTCGGTTGACATAATAATGAACATTACCTTCATTATCTTTTTCACTATAAGCTAAATTATTATTTATTGCATATTCTTTTAAAATTCTTTTCATTGGGAAGAAAGAATCAATTGATAAATTAGCTCCATCAATATCTCCAAATGAAGTATCTCCTTCTTTACCAAGTTGTTCTAAATAATAGCTAAAGTTTTCTTCAATTAAGCTTGAAGCATCAATTGAATCAACATCTTTCCAATCATAAAATCTTGTGTCTCCTTCTAAGGTTAGTTCAACTGGATAAGAAGTTCCTCCTACTTCTTTAGGAGTTATTCCAAAGACTGTTGCTAAAGTATTAACTAAATAAGGCATACCATTATATAAATATGGTCCATTAAATGAAGATTCTAAAGCGATGGAATAAATACCACTATTATAAAAATATGTATCATTAACCGTAATATGAGCATCATAATTAACACTTCCATCATTATTAACAATGCCATCTAAATTATCTAAAGCTTCTTGAATATCATTAATGGCATCTATTTTTTGTTCATTTGTTAAATTATTTGATGGAATCCCGGTTATACTTGAAGAGTTAAATATGTCACTATAAATATAATCAGCACTATTTACATCTTGATAAGTTCCATTAAAGAATTCATCAAAAGAAGTTGTAATTACTTGATCTTTGAATCTAACGTTAACGTTTTGGTCGTGATTTATACGGTTAATTTTATTTGAACCTAATTTTAAAATGAATTCTCCAGCATTTTGTAAAATACAATTATCAATTAATAAATTGTCACTAGAAAAACCTCTAATACAAGTTCTCCCCCATTCTACAATACTATTTTTAATAGTTATATTATCTCCTTGAGCTTCAATTACTGTTCCAGTATATCCAAGATTAAACATATTATCAGTAGAGTTTGAATTTTGAATCTTTAAATCATTAACTACGATATTATCTTCATCAAGTAGCATTCCAACATTGTCACAAAGATAAGCTCTAATAACTGGAAGATTTTCTAAATCTCCAATTGAAACATAAGTTAAAGGACCATAGAAGAAATCAAGTTCTCTATTAGGTGTTAACTTTCCACTAATTGAATCAATATTTCCATGATTTGGATAAGCAAGTTCATTTAAATTAATATTAAATCCATTTCCATAAAAATCTTTTTGGACTCTTATTCCAACTTTCATCTGAGTAGAATAATTAAAATTAGGTGAAACTGCTCCTTCATTTAAAAATTGATCAATAAATAAAGTATCAATTTTAGGATCTTGAAAATAAATTAAATCAGAAAAATCAGCATATTGTCTGTTAAAATCATAAATACCAAAAAATTTTGTATTTGAATTTTTATATTCATTAAGATAAGTAATTTCATCATTTCTATTTGATGAATTATATGTATTACTAAGTGATTGAAGATTTATTTGAAGACAAACAACTTCTCCTTCATTTGATTTATTTGTACACATCATTAAATCTTCATAAGAATAAACATTTACACCATTTTCAATAATATTAAAACGGTAAGTTGATTCAATATAATCTTGTTCCTTAAAACCTAATGTAAAATAAGCTTCACCACTTTCAAGGACACTAACTTCATTAGTTTCAATGTTATATGAAATATTTTCACTTGTTGAAATAACTCTTATTTCATCATTTTTTTCAGTATATTTATCAATACTAAATGGGATTTTAGCAAGGTTTTTCTTTAAATTACTGGGTTCGATTGAATCATAACTAATATCATATTCTCCATAATATCTAGTATCATCAATTCTATTATTTGAAGTTGTAGTTGGATTAATAATAATTAAACCATTTGAATAAATAAAAGCATTAAAAGAAGCGCTGCTTCTTCCATTTTCTAACTCTGCGGTAATAACACAACTTCCTTCTCCAGATTTAGTGTTTAAATAATAATTATTATTTTCATCTTTTGTTATTTCAGGGCTTAAACTGTCACTTCCACTCCATTTAGATAAAGACCAAGTTGGTATGCTACCTTCAGCAATAATTGAATTTTCACTATTTACATTTCCATCAAATTGAAGTTCACATTCAAGTAAATATTCGCCATTTGTTCTAAATCCAAAATTTTCTCCATAATTTAAAATAATTGTTGGTGATATTGCTACACTATTATTTAAAGCGACGACGCTAACAAAAGTAAGTAAACCAATTATAAAAGGAATAATTAATAAAATAACTAATGTTTTTCTTTTCATATTTAATTAACCTCCATTTGTTGAAATACTTTAATCCAACGATCTTTAAATTTAATAAATAAAGGAATAAGTAAAGCTAAAGCTAAGATACATTCAATAGAATATATTCCAGCTCCATTAACCCTAAGGAAAGATAAACCAAAATGAATGATAAATATTAATATTGGAAAACCAATTGAAATAATCGTATTAATATAACTTAAATTATGTTCATGATTCCCTTTATCATACATATCAAAATATAAACCACAAATTGAAGTAACAATAATTAAAATAACACCGATAAAAATAGAGGTTAGCATTACTTTATAATCAATATTTTCGGTAATTAATAATACTAAAGTAGTAATTATTAAAGAAATAGACGATAAAACCATTGGAGGTAAAAGCTTAGCAATAACTTGTTTATAAGGATCAACTGGTAAATATTTAACAATTTGAATTGCTTTATTTTCACGACTTATTGAACTTGCTGCACTTGCGTTAATAATTGAAGAAAATAATAAAATTAATAATATATTTAATCCATTAATTAATTCTGGAAAATAAACAGCAAAGATTCTTAAATTTTGATAAACAATTTGATTTAAAGAAGTAATAACAACAAATGATAAAAATGGAACCATAATTAATAAAGCAGTATAGGAAAAAATATTATTTGAATCTTTAAATAATAAAGTAAATTCTTTATTAATTAAGGCTCTAAATGGAGTATGCATCTTTAAATTCCTATTGTTTTCCTTATTTAAATTAAATTCGATATTAGTTTTATGAACAAAATTATAAGATAGATTAATTACAATATAACCAACTAATAAGGATAAAATAATTAACCCTACTGTAATAAATACTCCGCTCATTACATTATTATGATTAATTAAAGGATTTAAAATAGTATAAATTGGTAATAAGAATCTAGCTAAGTTATTTATGTTATTAATTAAGCTTGAAGAAAGCATTCCACTACCTTCATTTGTAGATAATCCTGTTAAAAAGATATTTAAAACTATTTGATAAGCAAAACATAATAAAATAACAATAACAGCTGCTAAAGCAAATTGAACAATATCAGATAGCTTTATTAAGCGATAGAAAAATTCAAAAACAATAGAAAATATCAAAGAAATTCCTAATCCAAATAAAGAAATAAATACCGAAAATAATATAGAAAAAACATAAATTGTAGGAACTCCGCCCCTTAAAGCAAAATAAGTAATTAAAATAGGAGAAGTAATTAATAAATTTAAAATTACTTGATAGATAAATAAATAACTTACTTTAGATAAAATGATAATATCATCTGATATTGGAAGAGTACTTAATATCCTTTTATCTTCTTTATTAAATAAGATTTTTCGACTTCGTAAAGTAGTAAAAATAATTGAGATTAGAAGGGTTATTGAAAGAATTAAGACTAAAAAGCTAAAATTAACCTCTGAAGAATTACTATATTCACTTACTTGATTATCTAAAGAATAATAAATAAATACTTCTAAAGAAATAAATAAAGCTATTCCAATAAATTTTAAAAGGAAAGAGATAATCTTTGTTTTTAAAGATGAATTATCTTCAGTTTTATTTAATGTAAATTCTTTTTTTATTAAATCTAAATACATTAATTATTCTCTCCATAAATCTTAAAGAATATTTTATTAAGATCTCTTCTTTTTATTGGATCTAAATTTAAATCATAAAGTCTTACAACTTTTCCCTCATTAATTATAGCAACACGATCACAAATCTTAGTGACCATATCAATATTATGAGATGTTACAAATACAGTTCGACCATTAGAAGCAAAATCTTTAATCATTTTAACTAAAGTATCATAAACCATAATATCAAGACCAACAGTAGGTTCATCCAAAATCCATAATTTAGGATTATGAATTAAGGAAGCCATTAAACATATTTTTTGTTTCATACCGTGAGAATATTCTTTAATCTTACGATTCATATCAGCATTGCTCATATTAAATTTATGAACTAAGTAATTGTAATTATTAATAAATGAAGCTTGAACCATTCCATAAATTGAAGCAATAAATTGTAAATACTCGTTTCCACTCATCATTTCATAACTTATTGGTTCACTAGGAACATATCCAATAATTTCTTTAACTTCTAATGGATTAATTAAAGTATCCATTCCATCAACAATAATATGTCCTTCATCTTGTTCTTTTAAACCAACAATACAATCAATAGTTGTTGATTTTCCAATACCATTTTTACCAATAAATCCAAAAACTTCACCTTTTTTTACAGTTAAATTAAGATCAATTAAAACATCATGTTTATTCTTTTTATTTCCATAAGATTTATAAAGATGATCAATAATTAAAATATCATTACTTTCTTTAACTTCATCTTTATTTTCAACTTCAGCCATAGCTAAAGTTTGATCTAATTCTTTATTTGTACTCATTGATCATCCCTCCTTAACGACTTAATCCATAATAACTTTTGATTATTAAAATCAAATAGAGAATATCTACTTTTACAGTCTAAGCATTGATAATTCTTATTAATTTGATAAATGTTATGCTCTCCACATACTGGACATTTATGTTTATAAGATTTACTTGATACTTTAAAAATGAAACTAAAAGATTTAAATAAGTTATTAAATAAATTAATTTTATTTTTAAATGAATCATATATTGAAAAATACATTACATTATCAAATTTTTTAATTACATTATTTGAAGTAATTAAAATAATTTCACTATATTTATTTTGGTTTTGTTCGATTATTCTTTTTAAATTTGAATAATTATTTTCAATTAAGTTATATTCAAAAAGAATTAAATATTTAGAATTATTTTCTTTATCTTCATTAAAAGTTACATCTATATCTAATCCATTTAAATTTAAATTATGTGAGATAGAAAAATTAATAAATTCTTTTTTAAAATTAATTACTCCAAAATTAATTAAATTATTTTTAAATGTTAAACTTGTTCGATAATTAGACCTAACTTTATTAATATTTAAATATTTAATTAAATTAACTACAAAATAGTTATATAAAAAATCATTTAAAGATAATTTATTTTCTTCGTTAGTTAAAATATTGTTTTTAAAATATCGATAACAATAATTATATAATTCATCATGAATTAAAACATTTGTTGGTATAATATTTCCTAAATTTAATTTAGATTTTGCAAGATTTTTATAAAATTCTGAAGCTTTTATATTTTTAATTCGACGATTAATTTTTGAAATATTATCTCTTAAAGTTGTAATACTTTCATCATATAAATTAAAGAAACTTTCATAAGGATATTTAAAAGTATCAAATTCTTGATATATTCCATATTTTGTAAAATTAGTACTCTTAGTTTGATAATTTTCTTCAATTGAATCATTAATAAACGATAAAGAATCTTTAATTTCATTAAAGTTTTCATCAATACAATCAATTAATAAAACGATAAATTTATTTTCATAATTATCGATTGTATCAATATTTTCAATTGAATGAACATATTCAGGAGTAAACTCTAACCCCTTTTCTTTCCAAAGTTTTGTATCTTTAACTGTATCAATAAAAGAATCTTTATTAAAAGAAGATATAAGCTCACTCCTTTTAATAATAGGTGTAACATCTGTTTTAATATGAGGTTTATAAATTATTGAAGTTATTTTATCTAAAACATTTTTTATTTCATTTAAAGTTAAAGCTATATCTTCAAAATCATAAGAAGTTGATAAAGAAAACTTGCTTAAAATTTCTAAAAAGTCTTTAAAACCTATGTTTTTTACAAGTTTTATTATTTCTTGATCAAATTTAAAGATATAATCGTTAACTTTACTCATACTCTATAACTTTCTTAATAAACGAGAAATTTCATGTTTTGTATTTTTAAATGAATCATTTCCATATGTATCGTTAATAATCTTTAATAATTCATTTAAACCATTTTTAATATAATCTTCAAATCTTCCTTGAAGTTTAAAGATAATCTTACGAGCAAAGATGAAATCTAATGCTTCTTCTTTTTTTCCACCACTTGCAACATAAACTGGAACTAATAATTCAATTTGATGTAAGATACGGTTACCAAAAGTAACATCAAAAGTATCATATGTAAAATCAGTAAGTTTTTTAAATTTTAAATAATCTTCTTTATTGAATTGATATGCTTTAGTTTCTTGAGCTTCAGTAAATAAAGAAATAAGTTTTGTATAAGATAAATTAATTTTTTCAACATCTTCAACTACTTCAAAAGGTTCATTACGATCATCAAATGAAATAGTAATCGCTCTATCATAAACCTTATCAGTAATCGTATAAGTTGAATCATCTTTATTAGCTGTTCCAACAAACCAAGTAGTTGGAGAAATATCTAAAATACCATTTTCTAAATGCATTGGAGCTTCAAAATCATATGGTAATTGTAAGATTTTAAGTTTCCATTGATCGATTGGATATTCTAAAATTGAAAGGAAATCAGCAAAATAATATTCAACACGAGAAATATTTAATTCATCTAAAACCATGATATTAATATTATTTGGGAGGAATGTTGCTTGGTATAATTTCTTTAAAAATTCTGTTTCATTATAGGTTTTAGAAAAATCATTATAATAGCCAAGTAAAGAAGTACGATCTCTCCATGTAGCTTGAACAGGTTCAAAGAAAGATTTTTCTCCAATAAATTCAGAGAAATATCTAGCAAGGGAAGATTTACCAGTACCACTTAAACCTTCTAAAATGATGAGTCTAGAAGCAGCAAGACCTGAAATAAATGCTCTAATAGTTTCTTTATCAAAGTATAATTTTTCAACTTTTGCTAAATAATTTCTAAAATTAGTAACAAGTTCTTCTAAGGTAACATCATCATCAAAGGTTTTATTATTTTCTTGACTGTCCATAATAAAATCAATTGAACATAAGCCAGGAAATACTTTTTCTTTATCTTTTAATTCTTCATTAACATTAGTTACAACACCTTGTCCTGTGCCGTTACTATTTATATTTGCACCATTAGAAGAAACAGCTTCACCATTTTGATTTACTTGTTCTTCACCAAATGAAGCAGCTAAATTATCTTGAGCTTCAAGCTTTTCTTGCTCTTCTTCTAAATAATCTTCTTCCATTGCAAGATCAGCTTTATTTGAGAAGAATTTAAATGGTTTATCAATATTTTTAAAGTTAACATATAAAACAATAATTGCAGCAATAATTGAAGCGAGAAGAACATAAATAACAAATCCAACAAACAATGATTCGATTAAGAATAAGAATGAATTTCCAATTGTTTCAGCGTTATATGGATATTGAGCAATTAAACCAATTGTTAACCATAAAGCTAAAGAAATTAAAAAGGTTGAACCATATATTATTGCCCATTTTTTAGACCATATTTTATTTTCATAATATTTAGCTAACCTCATTTCATAAATAAAAGCAGCGGTAAAGAATAAAACATAAATTAAAAATAATACGATTAAAATGTATGATTGAACGCTTCCATTAATTAATGGAAAACCAAATCCAGTTCCGATTGCTTGAATTGGATTTCCTTCTTTCATCATTCCACTAGCATCACATCCTACTGCTCCGATTAATGCACAAAGGCAATAAAAGAACATTAATCCGAGAAAGATTAAATTCTTTCTTGTAAAGTGCGTTTTAATAGCTAACTTTTTCATAATTGCATTCCTCCTATGTTAGTTATCTATATTATTTAAATTATCATCAGGAATTTCTTGATTGATAATATTTTTAATTTCTTTTTTTTCAACATCCTCAATCTTTTTAGTTTCGTTTGTTGATACTTTTTTAATAAATATATTGTTTTTATCAACTTTTTCATCTTGAGTTTTGATAAATACAAGATAATCATTAATCTTCTTTAATGTATTTTCATCTTTAATTTCTTCTTTAGAAACAAATTCTCCTTTAATAAATGTGTAGATATTATTTTGATAAATTAATTCTTCTTTATATATAAGATTTAATTCATCAATATTATTTTTTTCTAAATCATAATCTAATAATTCAACTAATTTATTAGTTCTTTCAGTTATTAAGTTTTCATATCTAGTGTTATAAAAATCAAACATGAAAAGACAATAAGCAATAGCAATAATTGTGATTATCCCAGCATTTGACTGCAAAAATATAACAAATATTCCGATTCCAGGAATTCTAAAACCATTATATTTACCAATTATTGCATCATAAGTTAAATAACTACTATATTGATTGTAAGTATCATCAACTGCGTTAGCATCACCACGAGTGATATAAACTTCTTCTCCACTATCTAGGGTTATAATTTCAGTTATTCTATGAACAATGGTATCTCCATCATCATTTTTGAATGCTATTACATCATATAAATCGATTTCTTCTTGATTTTTATATTTTGAAATTGAAATGATATCATAAGCATTAAATTGATTATTAAGATTATGTTCATATATATAATCATTACTATCATTAACTTCAGACATACTACCAGTTGCAATTACAATTAAGGAAGTATCTCCAAAAGGCATTACATTATTTGAAAATCTTGAATATAAAGAAATGCCAAAAAAAATTAAAATTACACCAAATATAAAGTAAGATAACACTTTCAGTGAAATTCGTATGGCTTTCTTAGATTTTTTCTTTTTAGCTTTCTCTTCTTCAATTGCATAATCAATTAAAGCTAGATCTTCTTCTCCAGATTCAATTGTTGCCATATTTGACTTATAGTAATGTCTAAATAAAACTGTAAATACAATTGAAAAGCTAACAAGACATACGATAGTAACAATTAACGCAATAATCTCGATACTAGACATAAAATATATTATAAAAAACTAAGAGGATTTTGTCCTCTTAGTTTTAATAAAAAGTATTATTCTGTTGCAGTAACAAATAATTTAAGTCCTATCTTAATTACATTACTATTATCATTAATTTTATCAATCGCTTTTAATCCATTTTCAACTTCATTAGGGACAGTGTAATCACTTGAACCTTTATCAATTAAAACTGGATTCTCATAATTAAAAACATCACTCCATAAAAAGTTAAATGTAATACTTACTTTAGCAGTAGTTTTTTGCTCATTTGTATCACTGACTGAGTAAGTGTATGCAACCTTATCCTTATCAGCAGAATCAACATCAGAATAACGAGTGTTATAAAGAACGTCAGTATCTCCAACATTAGAACCTAAAGTTGTACCAGTTAAAACTTCAACAACACCATCATCACTAGCTCCAGTAGGTTGATCTGTTAAAATAGTTTTATCTGTTTTTGCAATAGGTGAAAGAATATAAGTAGGAATAATTGTATCTAATTTAGTATTACCGGTGGTTAAATCATAAAAACCAACCTTTACGCTATCAACTATAGTATTTAATGCAGCGTTCCCAGAAGAAATAGTAAAAGAAATTTTAAAACTTAAATCTTCAGTACCAGTTCCAGTAATAGTACCTAATGTATCGGTGTTTGCAGTAAAATTAACATTTCCATCATCAACTGTAATGTCACTTAAAGTTAATCTTTTATCGATTAAATCATCAGTTGTGACAGCAATATTGCTAGTTTTTGGTGTAGCATCTCCTGCAGTAATTGTCCAAGCAGCAAATCCAACTGTTCCTAATGAAATAGCAGCTAAAGCACAAAGAGAAAGAATAATTGTTTTTTTATTTCTTAATTTTTTCATTTTTAAAAATCCTTTTAGTCGTAAAAATTAATCTGCAGAATTGGTTACAACTGTAGCGGTAATAGTAAGACCTTTTTCTAAATTAGTTTCCATTGCTGATAATTCATCTAAAACATAATCAGAGCATGCGACAATATCAGCATTTGTATCAGCACCATATGTTAAACCATTATAGAAAGCTGATGGTAATTTATTAGCAAAGAAGTCACCCCAATAAAATTCCAATGTAGTTTCACCATGGGCAATAGTTTTTACACTAGATTCTTCTGAATCTTCATCCCATGTAGTTATTTTATGCGTATAAGTATTACTATAAGTATCAGAATCACCAGATGTAACTAATTCTAAATATGTTCTTGAAGATGATCTTGCTGCTAAATCAGTGCCAGTTATATCAGAATCAGAAGCAGTTGCTAATAAATCAGTACCAGTATTATTAGTATCTTCAAGTTTAAATTCTATTCCTGTAATAGTATCAGCAATAGCTTTACCAGCAGATAAACTCCATTCAACTGTAATTTCAAAATCTGGTGTAGTTATTCCTTCTTGTGGAACGTTTAAGATTTTACCATCTGCTACAGCAGCTCCTTCACCAACTGTAATAGTTAATCCAGTTGATGTTATATCAAATTGCATTGAGTTATTTTTTGCAGTGTCAACAGTTACGCTAACTCCTTCTTTATCTTGATTTTGATTTGCACCAACAACCCATGTAGCAAAACCTGTTGTAAGTAAGGCTACTGCTCCAAAGAAAGCAACGCCACCAACAATCCATTTTCTTTTTGAACTGTTTTTAATAGTTTTTTTCATAATTAAGTCCCCCTATATAATAAAATTTATGAAATACTAATATATTTATAAGCTATTTTATTATTAATGATTAAAGATTAATTCATAATAAGAAAATAGTTAAAACCTATTTGTCTCAATATAAAAAAGCTAAAAGAAAATTTTTAGCAAAGATATATTGAATTTAATTTAATAATATTATTTTTATTTTGAAAATTATTGATAAGTAAGTTATAAGAAAATATTTTTCTTTCTAATTTTGATAAATAGATAATAACTAAGTTAAATTTATCTTTAATATTTTGTTTTATATATACTATAAAATATTTAAAGCTAACAAAGTTATTATAATCAGATAATAAACTAATCGAATTAACTAAGGTTAAAATAATGATTAAATTTAAAATAAAAAATTCCTTAAACACCGAAATTATTAGATAACCGAAAAAGTTTATATAAGGTAATATAACTTTAAAAATATCTAAAAAATAATCAAATCTTTTTAAATCAAAGAAAAATATTGTCGATAAATATAAGCAACTTGTAACAAATAATGAAATAGATCCATTAAATAATTTATCTTCGTAACATTTTGTTAATCTTTTCATGATTTGATAGGTAATAAAAAATGTTCCTATTGAAACAAAAAAAGGAATAACATCTTTCAATAACTCAATAACATTTAAAAGATAAATCTCATCAAAAGTCATATGTATATTTTTATAGCAATTAGCTTAATAATCAAGAGATTTTTTAATCCTCAAAAATAAAAAAATAAAAACAACCTATTTTTTTGAAAAAATCTCTCAAAATAAACATTTATTTTTACATGTAGATGTTTTTTTACAATGTATTAATATTTTTTCTCATAATAAAAACCCGTATAAATACGGGTTTAGATTTATTTAAGAATTAATTAATTTTTTAAGCTTTATTAATGCAGCCAAAGACTTCGCATTTAGCTTTAACAACATCTCTGATTCCTTGTTTAGCTGGTCCTAAAATTTTACGAGGATCATAAACTTTTACTGGATCAGTTGTAGCACAAATTTCTCTAACAATTTTAGCAAAAGCTTGTTGATTTTCAGTATTTACATTGATTTTTGAAGTACCGCGATCAATAGCCATTTTTAATTGAAAATCAGGAATTCCACTACCACCATGTAAAACAAGAGGAATCTTAACTAATTCATTGATTTCTTCCATCTCTTTAAATCCAAGTTTTGGTTCTCCATGATATGGTCCATGAACTGAACCAAGAGCAGGAGCTAAACAATCGATTCCAGCTTCTTTAACAAGTTTTAAGCATTCATTTTTATCAGCATATAAAACGCCTTGAGAAACAACATTATCTTCTTGTCCGCCAACATGTCCAAGTTCAGCTTCAACTGAAACATTTCTTGCATGAGCATAATCAACAACTTGTTTAGTGATTTTAATGTTTTCATCAAGTGAATGATGAGAAGCATCAATCATAACAGAAGTAAATCCAGCATCAATTGCTTTTTTACAAACTTCAAAAGATGAACCATGATCAACATGTAAAGCAACAGGAACAGTGATATTGTTGTCTTTAATATAACCTTTAACCATTCCAACGATTGTATCGCAACCACCCATATATTTGATTGCACCTTCACTAACGCCTAAAATTACAGGGCATTTTAATTCATTACATTCATCTAAAATAGCGCTAACCCATTCAAGATTATTAATGTTAAATTGACCAACAGCATAATGTCCTTCGTGAGCTTTTTTAAGCATTTCACACATATTAACTAATTCCATTATGACTTCCTCCTATATTTATTAGTTAAAATTAATCAAAATTTTCGCTTTCAAAATCTTCTTCTTTACTTTCATCATCAAGAAGATCATCTTCTTCATCGTCTTCTTCGTCGTATTCACCTTCAATTTTAACTTCTTCACCATCTTCATTAGTTTTAAGACCATGCTCTTCTTCGATTGCAGAATAAACATCTTTCATATCAATATGAACTTTATCGAATGTTTGATTTGTTCTTAAATCCCAGGTGTTGTTTGGTAAATTAACGAAACGACCATCTAAAGAAATATTTGTATAAAATTTTGAAATACGATCATTTTTTGTTTCATCATCAAATCCAAGTTCATTAGCTACAAGTTCAAATAATTCATTGAATTTGAAAATCTTTTTTTCTTTTACCATAATTTCATAAGCTACATCTACCATCGATTTGTTTTCTAACTTTGTTGTCATACTTTTCTCCTAAAATCTTAATAATTATATATAAATACAATATAAATTTCTATTAATACTATAAATCAATTCTTTTTAATATTTCCTCCATTCCTAAAATCTTAAGAATATTATGCATTTCAATACCATGAGACATTTTTGTTAATTTAAGTCTAATAGGCATATATAAGTTTTTACCTTTTAAAGAAGTCTCTTTTTGAACACTTAAAAATAATTCTTTAACTGAATCTTTATCAAAAGATTTTAAGGATATAACTTTTTCTTTAAATTTAGAAATAGCAAGTTTTGAAGAATCTAAATTTAAAAATTCTTTTTCTTCATCAGTTAATTGATTTTTATCATAGTCTAATATTTCATCAAGTAATGATGTAATTTCTTCACCATATGCAATCTCATTTTTATATATTAAAGCTATTTCTTTTAATAGATTTTCATCAAAATCTTTAGCTTTTGCGGACTTTTTAATAAAAGGAAGGATAAATTCAAAATATTTTTCATCGTCTAAATGTTTTATATAAGTTGAATTAATATACTTTAATTTTTTATTATCAAACATTGATGGAGAAGAAGATAAACGTGAAGGATCAAAATTTTCAATTGCCTCTTCTTTAGTGAAAAATTCTTTTGAATCACTTGATGTATATCCTAATAAAAATAAAAAATTAAAAATTGCTTCAGGAAGATAACCTAAGTCACGATATTGAGACATAAATTGTAAAATATTGTTGTCTCGTTTAGATAATTTTTTACCATTTTCATTAACAATAATTGTCATATGTCCAAATTTTGGTGGTTCCCATCCAAAATATTTATAAATTTGTAACTGTTTTGGAGTGTTTGATAAATGTTCTTCACCTCTTAAAACATGAGTTATATCCATAATATGATCATCAATTACAACAGCAAAATTATAAGTAGGTATTCCATTACTTTTTAAAATAACAAAATCTCCAATGTCATCGCTTAAAAAAGAAACATCGCCTCTAACTAAATCATGGAATTTAAAAGTAACTCCTTTTTCCATTTTTAATCTAATAACAGGTTTTCTTCCTTCTTTAATATATTTTTCTTTTTCTTCGTTAGTTAAATTTAAGCAATGGCGGTTATATTTAAATGCTTTGATTCCATTAGCATATTGATTTTCTTTCATTTCTGCTAATTCTTCTTCAGTACAATAGCATTCATAAGCATATCCTTTTTCAACCAATTCATGAGCATATTTTTGATATAAGGCTAATTTTTCCATTTGGCGATAAGGAGCATATTTTGGATTTGGTTTTTCAATTGATTCATCTGGAATAATTCCTAACCAAATTAAATCATGAAGTTGAGAATATTCTGCTCCTTCAATATTTCTTTCAATATCGGTATCTTCAATTCTAAAAACAAAATCACCATGATATTTTTTAGCATATAAATAATTGAATAATGCACTTCTTGCTCCACCAATATGTAAATATCCGGTTGGAGATGGAGCATATCTCACTCTAACTTTTTTAATTTCTTCCATTTTATAAGTCCTCCAATAATGTAATAGCTATTGCTTCGATTGATTCTTTTCTTCCAAGAGAATCAAATCCTTCATTTGTTCCTGCTTTAATGTTTATTTGATTTTCATTAATATCTAAGAGATTAGCAAGGTTTTTTCTAATTTTAAGCTTATTTTCTTTAAGTTTAGGTTCTTCAAGAGTAATAATAGTATCAATATTAACAATTTTTTTATTTTCTCTTTTTAAAATTAATACTGTTTCTTTTAAAAATTCAATGGATGATTTTCCTTTATTTAATGGATCGCTATCTTTAAAAGTTTCTCCAATATCTCCAAGCCCTAAAGCTCCAAATATTGAATCTATTAAAGCATGAATTAGAACATCACCATCTGAATAGGATACACTTTTAAGCTTAGAAGGTATTTTAATACCACCTAAAATTAAATACTCTCCTTCTTCTAATTTATGTATATCTTTACCAATTCCAATTCTCATAATTAAACATTAAATCTAAAGAAGAAAATGTCTCCATCTTTTGCAAGATAATCTTTTCCTTCTATTCTAATCTTACCAGCTTCCTTTAAAGCAGTTTCGCTTTTATATTTCATAATATCATCATAGGTATAAACTTCGGCTTTAATAAATCCTTTTTTAAAATCTGTATGAATGATTCCAGCACAATCAGGAGCAAGCATTCCGTTTTTAAAGCTCCATGCTCTTACTTCATCGCTTCCAACAGTAAAAAAGGTAGATAAATTTAATAATTTATAAGCTTCTTTAACTAAAACATCTAAACCACTTACTTTTAAGCCTAATGTTTCTAAAAATTCTTGCCTTTCTTCTTTTGGAAGATTTGCTAGTTCTGATTCAATCTCACAACTTATTGGTAAAGCAATATTCCCCTCTTTTAAGGCAAATTCTTTAACTAATTGATAATATTTACAATTCTCAATATCTGCTAAATCATTATCACTAACATTAGCAACATAAATAATTGGTTTAATTGTTAAAAAGTTAAAGTTTTTTAAAGTTTTAATTTCTTCTTCATTAAAAGATAAAGATCTTAATGGAAGTTCTTTTTCCAAACATTCTTTTGCTTTTTCAAGTAAATTAATTTCATTTAAAGCTTCTTTATCTTTAGAAATTCTCGCCTTATTTGCGATTTTTGCTAAACGATTATTTACACTTTCTAAATCAGCAATAATAAGCTCAAGATTAATAATTTGAATATCTCTAATTGGATCGACACTATTTTCTACATGAATAATTTCATTTGAGTCAAAACATCTAACAACTTCAATAATTGCATCCACTTCTCTAATATGAGATAAGAATTGATTACCTAAACCTTCTCCTTTACTTGCACCTTTAACTAAGCCTGCAATATCATAAAATTCAAAAGTATTGTAAATAACTTTTTTTGGATTAAAAAGTTTAGCCAAATTATCAACTCTCTCATCATTTATCGTAACAGTACCAACATTTGGTTTAATTGTTGCAAATGGATAATTTGCAGCTTCAACATGGTTTAAAGTAATTGCATTAAATAAAGTAGACTTTCCAACATTTGGCAAACCAACAATTCCAGCTTTTAATCCCATAAACACCTCTCTTTAAATCGTAATAATTATATACTATTTTGATTATTATTTTTCTTAAAAAATAAAGCCATTACCGAAGTAATAGCTTTAATAAATTATAGTATTAAGAAAAATAAGTTTTATAAAGCTTAGTCTTTAACGATATCTATATTTACTGCTCTAAAACCTTTTTCGGTTTCATTTTTCTCAAATAATACTTTTGTACCAGGTTTAATTGTCTTAAAACCATCAATATTTAAAGAGGAATAATGAAAAAAGCAATCATGGCCTTCTCCATCGTCAATAAAACCAAAACCTTTAACACTATTAAATGTTTTAACAACACCAGCAATTTTTTCCATTAGTTTTAACTCCTTGTTAACGTAATTATTATAGAAAAAATTATAAAAGAAAAAAGTATTTTTTTAAAAATTTACATTTTAATGACTTATTACTTTTAACTCTTTCCTTAGCTTTTTAAAAAATTTATATAAGTTCATAAAAAATTATACCTATTTAGAATTATTTTTTTAAAAATTTAATAGGGATTTGCAGTGTTTTTAGTTTAAAAAAGCCAAATATATTCTAAAACTTATTTAAACTATACTAATGTAAGTTTTTAATTAAATTAATATTTTTTATAGGTCTATAAATAAAAAGTAATGATATAAAGGTCATAAATAATATTGTTAAAAATAAAAACACTAAAGGTATAGTCGGAAAAGTTAAAGTTGATACATATCCAAATTCATTTTTAAAAACATTAAAGATGAAATAATTAATAAAAACTATTGAAATCCCACTCGTAATAAAGGAAATCAGTGAAAAAGATAAAGAATTGATGAACTCCATTTTTAATATTTGATTTGTATTAAAACCTAATAAAGTAAATATTGCTATCTCTTTTTTATCTTCATCAATATTAATTAAGTTAATTATCGCTAAAACTATTATTGAAGAAATGATTGTTACTAAAGAAAAGGAATATAAAATAATTTCTAAATAAAACAAAACTTCATTAATAGATTCATTAATTTCATTCATTGGATCAACTAATTCATACTCATCAAAATAACTATTAATTTGTTTAATATCTTCTTGGCTTACTTTCTCTTTTGTTTCAAAAATAATTGAGTTTAGCAATAAATTAAATGCACTTTCCTTAAACAAATCTCTAAATAACGAAATAGAAAATTCACTACTTTGATATATAGAATAAGAATAATCATTTAAAACTACACCAGCAACATTTAAAGAGATTGTTTTAAATTCTTTAATTACATGATCTTCAAAATGCTTGTCGTTATTATTTAAAGTTAAATAAATTTTTTTATTTAGAATATCTTTTTCCTCAATTCCATAAAATTCTAATATTCCTTTTGAAAGTATGACTTCATTAGATAATAAGTCTTTACTACCTGAAATTAATAAATTATCTTTTAAAGGTTTATATTTTAGTTGATTATTAGAATTATTAAATACATAACCTGAAAGTGCAAAATCTGGTATTACAATATTTTGTAAGTCTACATTTTTAATAAGTGTCATCGAATCTATAAGATAATCTGATTCTTCTTTAGATAATGTTAAATACATTGGATTCGCAAAACCTACAAATAAAGATGTTCCATAATTGATATATCCGCCACTTGAAGAAAAATAATAACTTTCAATGTCTTTAAGATAACTATTTATTAAATTTATTAAAGACAAATCTATATTTTTATTTAAAGTAGAATAAACATATATCTTATTAGTATATGAAGGAAATTCTGGACATGTTTGTGGTGAATATTCTTTAGTTTCACTATCAAAAACTAAATTTTTATATAATGGATCATACATAAGTTTATTTAGAAAAACAGATTGGAAATCATATGTTTTTAGGTAATGAATCTTTTTTAACATCCATGGTAATTCTTCTTCTTTTAATAAATCATAAGTCGATGGAAAACGTAAAACGTCTTCAAAAAATATCTCATTAAAAAGTGAATTGGTATGATATATTTGAGGCCTATTTGTTGGTATTATCCCTCTAACTTTAAAAGTTATTTCGTCACTATAAGTCCAATAAGAATTTGCTAGATAAATACATACTAAAAAATCATTATTTTTAATAAAATTAGCAAGAGATTCATATGAACGAACTATTTTAAAATTTAAACAAATATTTTTAACCTGTGTAAAATTTAATCCAAGAATAATTTCATCATCTTCTAGTTTTATATCTTTACTTAAACTTGGATAAATTTCAAACTTTGAGCAATCGTTAATATAAGTAAATTCATTAAAATGACGTGCACCAAATCCAGGAATAAGTTGATTTGGCTGGGTTGTTACATTATATAAAACATTCCTATCTTTAAAAAATTCTTCAAAATTTACTAAATAATTTGTTCCATAGTACTCAATATCATTTTTATAATTAAAAGCCAGTTCTTCAATTTGTTTTTTATTGGTTGCTTCAAATGAAAGTATTTCTGAATCACTATTCTTTCGAGAAAGAATTAATGAGTTTTCACCAATTATAGAAGAAAAAGCGTTCTTTAAAGAAGTAGAAATATTTAAAGATATTAATAAAGCTACACCTAGAGCAACAAGTGAAAAGGAAATCAAAATTGAAGATATACTATATCTTGTCTTTTTCATTTTAAATTTTGATTTTAAGTGTTTAAAAATAAAATTATATGTTAATTTAGGTCTTAAATTTCTTGAGGTCTCGTTAAGTATTTTTATTTTATTTGAGTTTTCTGCGGGGTTTTCATTTATAAACTCAATCATTTTTTTGTTTTCAATTAATAAAGTATAATCAGAATACTTTTCCGCTAAACTTCTATCATGAGTAACACATATTACTAATAAATTTTTTGAAATGTCCTTTAATAATTGGAAAATATTTTCACTATTCTCTTTATCTAACGAACCAGTAGGTTCATCACAAAAAATTACTTTTGGAGAGTTAATTAAACTTCTAACAATTGCTACTCTTTGTTTTTCTCCTCCAGATAAATTTAATACATATTCATTTTTTAAATTTAATATACCAAAGGATTCAAGCAAAAAATCGATTTTGCGTAATTTGTAATTCTTATTTAAATTTTTATTATAATCAATAACTAATAATAAATTATTTAAAACTGTATCGTTTTCTAATAAATTAAATGACTGAAAAACAAAGCCAAAGTTTGCTAATCTTAATTGTCTTTTTTCACTTTCATTTAAATTATCATAATTATAATCTTTATAAAATATTTGCCCTTTTTCATATTTTTCATCGATTGTACTTAAAATATTAAGTAAAGTCGATTTTCCACTTCCACTTTCACCACATATTGTATAAAAACCTTTTGTTCTAAATTCATAAGAAATATTTTCTAACAAGATCTTTTGATTAAATTGTTTTGTTAATTTTTTAATCTTTAACATTATTCTTCTTTCAATTCCTTGCTTATATCAATCTTCTTAGTAAGTTTAAGAGGAATATATGTAGATAAAATTATTACAAACATTCCAATAAGAAATATTAATAACATGCTTAAAAAATCTAATTTTAAAAAAGGTTTGAAGGCAAATACATTAAAAAGTATTTGATTTATAGGATTCATCATCAAAAGAAACAAAATTATTGAAAAAGCAAACGATAATAAATAAACAATTATTTCTTGATAAATAAAAATTTTAATAATTTCATTATCACTACTTCCTAATATTTTTAAAATAGCAATTTCTTTTCTACTTTTTAAAAACGATGAAAAAGAAATAAATGAAGTAAGAAAAACACTACATAATGCTGAAATTCCTAAAAATATTTTCACTCCAAGAAATAAAGTAGAAGAAAGAGTATCAAAAGAATCAACAATGGTATAACTATCACTTTCAATTTTTAATCTATCTATTGATAGATCGTAATTTTTTATTTTATTCCTAATATTTTGAATATTTTCATCGCTAATCCGAATTAATTTTGAATAAGATTTAATTTCATCAGAATTATTCGCTAATTCTAAAACATTTTTCCAAGTATAGTCTGTTCCAAGTAAATTATTTACATTTTCAACTTTAACACTGTCAAGCAAATCTAAAAAATAAAAATACGGATAATAAATTGTTGGCTGATTTAAATAAATAAATTCATTTATATAATCAGTAATTGTTACATTAAGATCTAATTTAAATTTATTTTCTATCAAACTATTATTTTCTTTATCGTGAAAATTATAGATTTTTTCAAAAGTTACAGTAAAGTTTTTATCCAATTCATCAATCATTTCATAAAAAAGATGATTACAATAAAAATTATTCAAATTAAAATTCGAATAATATGGTAAAAACCTTATGTTTTCCAATGTATTTTGTTGATAAACAACTTTTTTAGGTACTTGAAAAAAGAAATCTAAATTGTAAAAAACTTCCATTTCATCGGATTTAACTTTTATATAATCTTTTATTTCTTCATCTTCTGGTGCTTCTTTTTTTAAGATTTCTAAATTACTTGTTTGATAATTTTGACTAATAACCTTAGATATTTCGAACATATTATAGTTAATAAAAGAATCTAATATTTCGCCTTTTGCCTTAGAAAAACCATTAAAAAAAGATAATGTTAAAGTAAAAATAAAAAATGTTAAAAATATTGAAAAAATAGAAATTAAATTAATCTTGATATCTTGCAAAAGGTGTTTTTTTGATAAAAACCATGCAAAACCTTTATTATTTTTATAATTTCTTTCTTGATAAATTTCTTTTTTCTCATCTTTATCCTCTTTTAAAAATTTAATTTTTATTGTTCCATCTTCTAAAAGAAAACAACCATCTCCATATTTTTCAACTAAGGTTTCATTATGAGTAACAACAATTATTATTGCATCTTTTGCTAAAGATTTAAGGATATCCATAATAATTAATGCACTTTCGTAATCTAATGCACCCGTTGGTTCATCACACAAAATAATTTTAGGATGTGAAATAATTGATCTTAAAATTGCTACTCTTTGTTTCTCTCCTCCAGATAAAGTAGCTACTTTTTGATTAAATAAATTATCTATTTTTAATTTTTTAGATAATTCCTTAATATAATTTTCATTATTAACATTTTTAATTTTCTCAGAAAGTAAAATATTCTCTTTAACAGTTAATGAATCAAATAAATTATAGTATTGAAAAACTACACCAATTGTATCTTTTAAATAATTATTTTTTTCTTTATCTTTTAAATTAAATATGTTTTCCCCATCTATTAAAACTTCTCCACTATCAGGAGTTAAAATAGATTCAAGTATATTTAATAATGTTGATTTCCCACAGCCAGATTTTCCTGTAATAAAATAAAGCCCGTTATTTTTTATTTTAAAAGATACATGTTTTAAAATGTCAATATATTTTGACTCATTAATTTTAAATGACTTACAAATGTTCTTAACTTCAAGCATCTAGTTACATACCTATAATTAACAAGATGCAATTAGTTATATAAAATTACCAAAAATTATTCATTTTCCATTAAAACTGCTGCAGGAATTTTTGGTAGACCTGGCATAGTTAGAATATTTCCGCAATATGCAACAATAAAGCCAGAACCATTTGATAATTTAAGTTTTCTTACAGTAATTTTAAAATTTCGAGGTGTATTAATAAGTTTAGGATTATCTGAAAATGATGATTGAGTTTTTGCCATACAAATTGGTAATGATGATTTATTTAAAGAATTAATTAATTCAATATCTTTTTTTGCTTCATCAAGAAAAATTACATCATCAGCTCGATAAATTTCTTTTGCGATTATTTTAATTTTATTTTCAATTGTATCTTCTAAATTGTATAAAAAATTAAATTGCCTATTATTTGTTGTTTCAAGCATTTCAATTGTTTTATTTGCAAAATCAATACAACCATCTCCTCCTTTAAGGAAACCATCGCAAAGAGTAATTTTCATCATTCTTGCTTTACATAATTCTTCCAAAACCTTAATTTCATTTTTTGTATCTGATTTAAAACGATTTATTACAACTAAAACAGGTAAATTATATTTTCTTAAGTTTGAAAAATGTTGCTCTAAATTTGAAAAACCTTCTTTTAAAGCTTCAATATTTTCCTTGTCCAAATCTTCAAAATCAACACCACCATGAAGTTTTAAAGCTCTTATTGTAGCAACCAAAACAATAAGTGAAGGTTTAATATTTCCGACTCTGCATTTAATATCCAAAAACTTTTCAGCACCTAAATCAGCAGCAAATCCAGCTTCAGTAACAACAATTGGTGAAAGCTTTAAAGCTAATTTTGTTGCAATAAGGCTTGAACAACCATGAGCAATATTAGCAAATGGTCCGCCATGAACAAAACAAGGATTATGTTCGGAAGTTTGAACAAGGTTAGGATTTAATGCATTTTCCATTAACTTCATAATTGCATTAGTAATTTTTAGATCTTTTACATAGACTGGTTTATCATCAAATGTATAAGCAACTATTATATTAGACATTCTCTCTTTAAAGTCTTCTTTTGAAGAAGCTAAGCAAAAAACAGCCATTAATTCACTTGCTACAGTAATTTCAAAATGTTCAGTTCTTTTTATACCATTAACTCTTGAGCCTAAACCAATTTCAATCTCTCTTAATTCACGGTCGTTTACATCAAGGGCTCTTTTCCAAACAATTTTTTCAGGATCAATATTTAATTCATTTCCTTGATATATATGATTATCAAGAACTGCCGCAATTAAATTAATTGAAGAAGTTAATGCATGCATATCACCATTAAAATGAAGATTAATGTCTTCACTTGGTTCAATAGTTACTTTTCCTCCTCCAGTAGCTCCACCTTTTAAACCAAAGACAGGACCTAACGAAGGTTCTCTTAAACAAAGTAAAGAATCATAGCCAATTTTTTTAAGACCATTTACAAGTGAAATAGAAGCGGTTGTTTTTCCTTCGCCAGCTTTAGTTGGAGTAATTGCTGTAACCAAAATTAATTTTCCATCTTCTTTGTCTTTTAATTTTTCAAAAAGAGATAAATCAACTTTAGCTTTATATTTCTCATATTTTTTTAAAAAAGCCTCGCTAATATTGGTTTTTTTTGCAATTTTTTCAATAGGTTCAAGCATTATTTTAATCCCCCTTATAAGCTAGCAATTGTCTTAAAACATAACTTGATATTAGTAAGCCAGAAGCATTTGGCACAAATATCATTGATCCAATAACTTTATTATTTATTATAGGTTTTTCGCTTGAAAAAGAAACAACAACTTTTGAAATATCAACATTATCTTTTTTTAATTCGTATCTCAATTTTCGTGCTAAAGGATCAGAAGTTGTTTTATTTAATTTTGTAACTTCGACTTTACTTGGATCTAATCTATTACCCATTCCTAATGATGAGATAACGTTAATATTTTTATTTAAACAATATTTAATAATCGCTTTTTTTCCATTAATAGAATCAATGCAATCTATTACATAATCATAGGAATCTAAAAATTCTAAATTAGTATCTAAATTTATTTCTACTTCTTTTGTGTTAATAGATAAATCTTCTCGCAATTTTAAAAGATGATCTTTTAATGCTGATGTTTTATATCTATTTAAATCTTCTTTTGAATAAGCTATTTGTCTATTTAAATTAGAGATATCAACTTTATCCTTATCGATTAATAAGAAATTTTTAAAACCACTTCTTGCTAAAGAAATTGGAACAATCGAACCAACACCGCCTAATCCAATTACGCAAATCTTAAAATTTTGTAATTTATTAAAATCTTCCCTAAGTATTAATTTAGAGCGTGAATCAAAATCATCCATTATTTGAAATTTCCTTTACTAAAAATTTTTCTGCTAAATCAATATTTTTAAACCAATTTATGTTCTTGTATTGGTGTTTAAAAAAAGTCATTTGTCTTTTTGCATAGTTTCTTGTATTTTTCTTAATTAAATCCTTAGTTTCATTATCATCTAAATTAGATAAAAATTCTTTATAACCAATTGCCTGGAAAGCTCTAGAATCTGATCCATAATTTCTAATAATCTCTTTAACTTCTTCTTTTAATCCATTTTGAAACATCAAGTCAACTCGCTTATTTATTCTTTCATATAAAATATTTCTATCTAAATCAATTCCAACAAAAATTGTATTTGGATACAATAAATTATCTTTTCCACCTTCGTTCAATTCAGTTTTATTTTTATTATGTGTTTCATAAATATATAAAGCACGTAATAACCTTTTTCGATTATTAGAACCTATTTTTAATGCATCTTCATGATCAATTTTTAAAAGCGTTTTATAAAGTTCTTCATTTGAACATTCTTCCATAAAATTATTAGGCATCGGTTTTTCATCTTTAAATTTATAGTCAAAAAGTAAAGCTTTTAAATACAACCCATTCCCACCAACAAGAATTACATTATCATTATTAAATTTTTTTAATAAATTTCTCCCATCTTCTTGAAAATAGGCAACATCATAAGGATCTTTTAAAGAAATATTGTTATATAAAAAATAACGTCCAGAGTTTAATAATTCATTAGAAGGTTTGGCAGTTCCAATGTTTAATTCCTTGTACATTTGGAAAACATCAAAATTTATAATTGGAAAATTATATTTTGAAGAAATTTTTTCTGCTAAATCTGATTTTTGTGAAGCTGTCGGACCTAAAATAGCATAAATCATATACTTAATATATCTCTTATTTCTTTAAATAAATCGTTTATTTCATCTTGAACAATCATGAAATTATGTATAAGTGGATCGCTTTCAATTTTATTTTTAACTTGATTGTATTCCTCTTTTTCAAAGTCTGTGCAATCACATTTTTTTAAATATTTTAAATTTTTAATTGATTTTTGCAAGGTTTTAAAATTATTTACTGCTTTTTTAAGAGAAACATATTCATTAAATAATTCAAGGCTTAAAATATCACTTTTTAAAGATTTAACTATTTCAAGAATTTCATTATTCATTAATCATTTCTCCAACAAGAGAATAAACATGATTTTTTGTTATTTTTACATTAACAATCTTTCCTATTAAAGATTTATCCCCAACAAAATGAATAATTTTATTTGCTTCACTTACACCTGTTAAAATATTAGGATCTTTTTTTGAAGGACCTTCAACTAATACAGGTATCACTTTATCAATAAGAGAATT
Organism: uncultured Bacilli bacterium; assembly: GCA_944327845.1. Classification (GTDB taxonomy): domain Bacteria; phylum Bacillota_I; class Bacilli_A; order RFN20; family CAG-826; genus Onthovivens. The sequence goes on along the minus strand of CALVHN010000002.1, from coordinate 24,577 downwards.
AGCATATTTATTCACATCAACTTCTAAAACTTCAACTAATTCTTTAAAACGTTTTACTTTTGTTTCATATGATACATCATCTTTTAATCTTGCGGCTGGTGTTCCTTTTCGAGGAGAATAAATAAAAGTAAAAGCTGAAGCATATCCAACTTGTTTAACTAAATCTACAGTCTCCAAAAATTCTTCATATGTTTCGTTAGGAAAACCAACGATAATATCAGTTGAAATTGCAATTTCGGGAATTTTTTCTTTAATCTTTTTAACTAAATCTAAGTATTGTTCTTTAGTATATCGTCTTCCCATTTTTTTAAGAATTGAATCACTACCTGATTGAACTGGTAAATGTAAATATTTCATGATATTAGGGTATTTAGCCATAACATCAATTACATTATCTTTAAAATCACTAGGATAAGATGTTAAAAATCTTAATCTTGGAATTCCAAGTTTAGCAACTTCCTCTAATAAGTAAGCAAAATCAACATTAGAATTTAAATCTTTACCATAACTATCAACATTTTGGCCTAGTAAAGTAATTTCTTGGTATCCTTGTTTAACAAGTTCGGAACATTCTTTTAAAATATCCTTAATATCTCTACTTCTTTCTTTCCCGCGAGTATAAGGAACAATGCAATAGGTACAAAATTTATCACATCCATAAGAAATATTAACGAAAGCTTTAAATTTATTAACTCTAAGTGAAGGCATATCTTCATAGATATCACCACTTTTTGAAGATACATCTACAAGTCTTGTGCCTGGATTTTTAATATAAATATCTAATAAACGAACAAAATCCTGAATATTATGTGTACCAAAAATAATATCAACATGCTCGTATGTGTCTGTTAATTTATTTACTATATGTGGTTGACCAACCATACACCCACAAATACATAAAATAAGATCCTTCTTCTTTGCTTTTAAGTTTTTAAACTCTCCAATTTCACCAAGAACTTTATCTTCAGCGTTTTCTCTTACAGCACACGTATTAATTATTGCAATATCTGCTTCTTCTTTAGTTTCCACTCTTTCCATATTTAAGCTATTTAGAAGGCCGGAAAGAGTTTCTTCATCTCGAATGTTTGCTTGGCAACCATGAGTTTTAATAAAATATTTTTTATTTTTTAATTTTAAAAGTAAATCATCACTAGGAACATATGAATAATTATAGGTGCAAAATGATTTTAATCTTATTCTCCCTTTATCAATGTTTGGGTATTCAATAATATTTAATTTTCTCATCTAATAAAATACCCTTTAAACTACTTAGCAGTTTCTACTGCACGATATTCACGGATAACATTAACTTTAATTTGTCCAGGATATTTCATTTCATTTTCAATTCTATCTTTAATATCCTTAGCCAACTTAAATGCTTTAAGATCGTCAATTTTTTCAGGAATTACAATAACACGAACTTCTCTTCCTGATTGCATTGCATAAGAACTTTGAACTCCATCATATGATTTACAAATAGTTTCAAGTTGTTCAATTCTTTTAATATAGGTTTCTAAAGTTTCGCTTCTAGCTCCTGGTCTCGCAGCAGATAAAGTATCGGCGGCTTGAACTAAATAAGCAATAACACTCTTTGGAGGAACATCGCCGTGATGAGATTCAATAGCATTAACAATAATGTCTTTTTCACCGCATTTTTTTGCTATTCTAGCACCTAATTCAACGTGGCTTCCTTCAACTTCAAAATCAACACCTTTTCCAATATCATGTAATAAACCGGCTCGTTTTGCTAAAACTTGGTCAAGCCCAAGTTCTGCAGCCATTGAACCACATAAATTAGCTGTTTCTATAGAATGTTCAAGTTGATTTTGTCCATAACTAGTTCTAAATTTTAATCTTCCAATAAATGGAACAAGTTCTTTTGAAACATTTGTTAATCCAAGTTTAAATATTGCATCTTCTCCAGCTTTTTTAATAACTTGATCAACATCTTTTTTACATCTTTCAACAACCTCTTCAATTCTTCCAGGTTGAATACGACCGTCTTTAATTAAAATATTTAAAGCTCTTGAAGCAATTTCTCTTCTTATTGGATTAAAACAAGAAATTGTAATTGCTTCAGGGGTATCATCAATTAAAATATCAACCCCTAAGAATTGTTCTAATGTTTTAATATTTCTTCCTTCTCGTCCAATAATTCTACCCTTCATTTCATCGTTAGGAAGGGCAATAACATTAATTGTTCTTTCGGTAGTAGTTTCTTGAGCGTGTCTAGCCATAGCCATAGCAAGAATATCTTTGCTTTTTTCATCAGCAATAGCTTCTGCTTTTTCTTCTTCATCTTTTAAATATTTGGCTATATTTAAAGCTTCTTTTTCTCTAACATTTTTAAATATTTCTTCACGAGCTTCTTTTTCGCTCATATTTGCGACTTTTTCAAGTTCTTCAAGTAAAGCGTTTACTTTTTCTTGCAAGAATTCGTTCTTTTTCTTTGCTTCTTCAGTAAGTTTTTCAACATTTTTTTCTTTGTCTTCTAAAGATTGTTCTTTTCTTAAAAGTTGAGTATCTCTAGCATCGATGTTTTGTTCACGAGCTAATAGCTTATTTTCTAATGCGACGACTTCTTGTTTTCTTTCCTTGATTTCCTTATCAGTTTGTTTTTTTACTTCATCAGTATATTGTTTTGCATCAAGTTCTGCATTTTTTGTTATATGTTCAGCTTTTATTTTTGCATCACTAATAATTTTATCAGCTTTATCTTCAGCTTTTTTTCCTTGAATTTTAGGAATTAACTTCCAAATTAAAAATCCAACAAAAATTCCAAGAACAAGAGCAATAACAATTAATAGTATTGAATACCATTCCATTTTTATTCTCCTTTTAACTATAGTAAAGGTACAAAAGAGTGCTTATTAAAATTTATGAAATATATATAAAGAATTAAATGTAATTTCTAGCAATAATTCAAAAACAAACAAGTATCTTTTTGATACCTAATAACAATTATAATCAAAAGCAGACTTTTTTTCTATATATTAGTGTCAATGGTAGGTTCTTCTTGTTTTACAAAATCAGGAATCTTTCCAGTTTTAATTTGTTCTTTTGCCGCTTCAAATATTTCAGGATGTTCTCTTAAAAATTCTTTAGCTGTTTCTCTGCCTTGCCCAATTCTTTCACCATAAATTTCATACCAAGAACCAGACTTTTTAGCAATTCCTTTTTCAATAGCTAAATCAAGAAGTTCTCCTTCTTTTGATATACCTTTTCCATAGATAATATCTAATTTTACGGTTTTAAATGGTGGAGCAACTTTATTTTTAACTACTTTTACTGAAACTACATTTCCAACAATATTTAATCCATCTTTAATTGCTTCTGTTCTTCGTATATCGATACGTACACTAGAATAGAATTTTAAAGCTCTTCCGCCAGTAGTTGTTTCATTATTTCCATAAACAACTCCAACTTTTTCTCTTAATTGATTAATAAAGATAACTGTACAAGCATTTTTATTAAGAATAGCTGTAATTTTTCTTAATGCTTTTGACATTAATCTAGCTTGTAAACCAACAGAATTATCTTGCATCATTCCATCAAGTTCTGCTTGTGGGACAAGTGCAGCGACGCTATCAATGACAACTAATCCAAAAACTCCGCTTTTTGCAAGCATTTCGACAATTTCTAATGCTTCTTCACCACTATCTGGTTGAGATAATATCAAATCATCAATATTAACTCCTAAATTTTTTGCATATTCAGGATCTATTGAATTTTCAGCATCAATAAAAGCAACTTTTTCACCTTTCTTTTGACATTCAGCAACTGCTGAAAGAGCTAAAGTAGTTTTGCCACTACTTTCAGGTCCATAAATTTCAATTATTCTACCTCTAGGATAGCCACCAATTCCAAGTGCTTCATCTAACAATATCGAACCCGATGAAATTGCACCATTATCAGCTGAAGGCCTATCGCCTAAACGCATTAAAGATCCTTTCCCAAATTCGTGTTCAACTTGTTGAATGACAGACTTTAAAATATCTTCTTCGCTATTTTTTTCTTTTGCCATAATAATCTCCTCATACTAACAAGATGACAAGAATTGCAAAAAATTACCAAAAATTTTAAAAATTTTTATTTTGCTAAAATTGAAGTAACAGCATTAATGATTGCATCAGTGCAAACTTCTCTTATTTGTTCACGATCTAAATCGCTTAATCTTAAAGGAATGGACCAGATTTGACCATTAAAAGCGATTCCCATATAGCAAACACCTAATTCTTCTTTATCATCACAAGTTGATGGTCCAGCGTTTCCAGTAAAAGAGACGCAAATATCAACTCCTAAAACATCCAAACCATTAATTGCCATAGCTTGAGCGACAGGCCAAGAAACTGCACCATTTTCTTCGATGAGTTCCTTTTTAATTCCTAAAAGTTTTTCTTTTAATTCATTAGAATAAACGATTAAACCACCTTTATAGACATTACTAGCCCCATCAACGTCAGTGATTTCTTTTCCAAATAAACCTCCAGTGAAAGATTCAACACTTCCAATGGTAAGTTCTTCTTTTTCAAGAATTTCAACTAATTTTTTTGCATTATTTTTCATTGTTCTTTTCCTCCAAAAATACATTTTTATTTTGAATTAAATAAATTACACCACTTAGTACACTTACAACAGTTGCAAGATAACAAATGATATCTGTTACATGCAAATATTGTATCCAATTATAATCAAAGTAACTAAATGGCCATCCATTTAATAATACAAAACTAATTGCAACCATTTGTAAAACGGTTTTCATTTTCCCAAAAATATTAGCAGCAATAACAACATTCTTTCTTGCAGCCATAAATCTTAATCCATCAACAATTAAATCTCGAATAATCATTAAAATTACACAGAAAAATGGAAAAACTAAATTATTATCTAAACGTATGAAATTAATCGCTAAAAAGATAGTTAATCCATTAACTAACATCTTATCAGCAATTGGATCTAAAAATTTTCCTAAATCTGTAACAAGATTATATTTTCTTGCAATATATCCATCTAAGAAATCAGTAAAAGAAGCAATAATAAAAACAACAAATAAAACGATATTAATGATATTTATCGTTGCTCCTTTAGAATTTAAAGTTATATTAAAATCTGAAATATTTAAAACTTTAAATTGATCAAGAAAATATAGGATAAAAATGGACAATAAAAGTAAGGTCGCAAGAGCAATGCGTCCAATAGTAATTTTTGTTGGTAAATTAATTTTTTCTTTAGCCATAAGTAAATTCTTTCAATTTGAGTATTCAGCCCATAAGCCATGTTCTGTTTTATGCAATCATTTATCTAGCATACGCTATTTCATTTAGATTCGTTTCTCCAATGAAATTTCTCCTACCAAAATTTGGATTTCTCGCTTAAGGGGTTTACCATCGTTTCATCTTATACTTTCGTATAAGCTCGTCTCTGTGGCACTTTATCCATTCTTTCCATGACTTATGTTTTAGGATTGAACAGGCCGTTACTTGCTCCCAAGTACCTAACTTTATTTTTTCAGTTAGCATAATCACTACATCCATCACAGGAATGTGCGAGCATGGACTTTCCTCTAGTTTAAATAACCAGCGATTGCATAGGCTGAAGTTACTTTATTTTACTAGGATCAACACCAAGTTGATAAAGTTTCTTTTCATAGCGCGAACATCTTTGTAAAAGCTCTAAATTATCAAGAGAATCATTTTTAAATTCATTTTTAAGGATGTTTTTTGATTTTTGCATCGAGATTTCATCATCTTTCTCTCTAATTTTAATCCTTAAAGATTCATTTTCTCTTTTTAAAGAAACTATTTGCTCTTTTAAAGATTCCATAACTCCTTCTACCATACGATAATCTGTTAAAACCTTATCTAAAAAAGAGTCAACTTCATCAGGATTGTATCCTTTAACATCCTTTTCAAACTGTTTATTTAGAATATCTTTTGCGTTTAATTGAAGTTTCATTATTTGTTCGTGCCTAACATAATAATTATAGTTTAAAAGCTATTATCTTTCAATTTTTAAAAGAGAATAATTTTAACTAAATTTAACGACTAATTTATTTTGTTTTTTTTAAAATATCTTGCTATTTTTAAATAAATTTAAAATATTATTTTACTTTTCTACTTGGAACAATTTGAATTAAATTATCAAATGAATGAGGTTTAAAATAAGAAATAATTGAAGCAATAACAGCAAATGAACCAGTTCCAGCAAAACAATATAAAATATCACTCATCGTATCTTTTAAAGCATATTTATAACCTTCTGGGCTTCAATAAAAATCAGCGATCTCTTCATCACTTGCAACAATATCTGCAAAAGTATCACCACCATTAAACCAAGGAACATCTTCAGGCAATACCTTTTGCATATTTAATCCACCTAAGGTGTCGCAAGTAAATTCGTAAATTTCCCAAAGTAAAGCTATTCCTAATGAACAAAAAATTCCAAACATAATACCAAGTAAAACTTTACGTTTTAAATTACTTTTATTAACAAAAAGCATAAATAATGCATAACCTAAAAAACAAAAACCTGCACCAGTTGAAAAATGTAATATCGAATCCCAACCTGGAATTAAATAATAAAATTGAAAAACTTCACCTAAAATAAGACCAGAAGTTGCAATAATTTGAATACCTAAATTAATTGAGAAACCAATTTTAATTCTTAAAATATATTTTAAAAAATAAGGTACCCAAGCACATAAAATTCCAAATATTGAACTATTAATTATTAACTGAGCTTGAGCAACTGAAACAACATTAGTAGGATCAATTTTTTGAAAGATACCATATATAAAAGTTCCGATGTAGCAAAAAGTTAAAAAGATTGTGCAAATAAAAATACCAATATCACTTAAAGTATATTTTTTAAAAAATAATCCTTCTTTTTCTTCTATACTTTCTTTGTTATTAACATCATTTAAATTAAGTTCATCTTTATTTAAAACTTCTACACTTTGATTATCTTCCATATGAAATCAGTCCTCCATTTAAGGCAAACCAAATATAATAAAATTCAATATATTTTTAAATCTAATTTTAGTAGAAGGAAGATAATTAAAATTTAATCAAAGATTAGCAAATAATTTAAAAACATTGCAAATCTAAAGGATTATTATGTATTTTTCTTTATTTTTTAAAAACCATTGCAAAACCTTATTATTTTTCAATAATTTTGCACTTACAAGGATATTTAGAATCGTTAGTTAAAATTATTTTATCAATCTTTTTGGCTCTAATTTCACCACTAATTGGATTCTTAATTGAGGTAATATTTGAATTTATATCTGCCTTTATATTTTTGCTATATTCGAAAGATAAATCACAATCTTTCATCGTACAATTAATTAATTTTAAATTTTTAGCATAACAAAATGGTTGAGTTCCAATGATTTCACAATTAATAAAAGTTAAATTCTTAGAATACCAAGCAAGATATTCTCCTTTAACAATAGAATTTCGAATTACAACATTTTCAGAATGCCAAAAACAATCCTTTGTATCCAAATTCGAGTTAGAAATCATAAGGTTTTTCGTATATTGAAAAGAATATTTACCTTTAAAATTAAGATTAGTTAAGCTGATATAATTTGATTCAAGTAAAAAGTATTCACTTTCAACATTTAAATTATTACCAACGATATTATAAGATTTCCACAAAAACTCTGGAGATTTAACATCAACATCTAATAAAGTAACTTTTTTACATTCTCTTAAAGCTTTAATTCCATACATTTTAGAATTACTTATAAAAATATTATTTGAATACCATATTGCAGCTCGAGAATTTTCAGTAAATACAGAATCACTAATACTTGCATTATCTACATGCCATAAAGGATATCTTAAATCAAAAAAACATTTTTTAATTACAAGATTTGATGATTCTTTTAAAGCCGATTCTCCATCTTCTACACCACTAAATCTTACATTTTCTAAATATAAATCATGGTGATTGTATAAATCCCTTTCATTAGGAAATGTTTTATCAATAATCTTTTCAAAACTAATTTTCTTCATAAAAATAATTTTAAATTAATTTTTAAAAAACTGTAAATAGTTGACACTTATATATACTATAAATTTTAGCTATAAATTACTTTAAAGAACGAGATTTATGACAAGTGAAATATAAGATTTGAAAACGATCGGATAAGGAATTCAATAGTTTTTTCATATTATTGAACCTTATTTCATCCATATTTACAAATGGATCATCTAAAATTAAAATCACATTTTCTTCATCTTTATATATTAAATCAATTAATGTAATACGAATTAAAACATCTAAGAAATCGCTATATCCTTTTGATAAAGTTTTTTCATCTGGTTTTAAATTTGAATTATCTAAATTATAAGAAAGTGAAAAAATCCTTGTATCTTTATTTTTATTATTAATATTAATCTCATAATCTTTAAAAGCATCAAAGTTAGAAGCTTTTAAATAATTATCAAGCTTATCTTTTAAAGGACTAATATATAAACTTTTTAATTTAGAATATGCTTGTTCTAAGTAATTAATTGCTTTTTTATAAAGATTAGCCTTTTCTTTATATTTTTTAAAATCTTCTTTTAATTTTTCATTTTTTTGTTCTAATTCTTCAATTTCATTTTCTGAATTAATAATTGAATCATATGCTTTTTCTTGTTCAATTATTTTTCGGTGTAATTCGTCTAAATTTTCTGTTTCTAAAGATTCATATTCTTTTAATTCTTCTTTAATTAAATTAACTTTATCTAAATTTAATTTATTTTCTTCTAAAAAATTGTCGTATTCTTTTTTTGCTTTATCAATTTTATTAGAAAGAACATTTCTATTATTAATAAGATTACTATAAGAAAATAAATTCTCATGAAAACTAATTGAATTATCAAACTTTTTATAAGATTTGATAAATAAGTTAATTATTTTATTCTTTTTTAATTCTAATTCATTCTCATGTTCAATTAATTTTTTCTCACTATCTTTTATTAAAATTAAAAGTTTTTCATAATTTTTTCTACCAGTTATAACATTTTCTAAACAGTCGTTAAAGTTTCCATTTAAGCCTAATTTATTAAAAAACCCTTCTAAATCAAACTTTTTTTCTATTTTTTTACTATTTTTCTTTAATAATAAATAATTAAAAATAAAACCTAAAATCGATATTGCTCCTAAAACTAATAAGATAATTCCAATATAAATTTTATTTTCTAAAACAATTAGTGAAGAAATTCCACCAATAAGAAAAACTAATATTGGAATAAACCACAGATATAATAATTTAAATCTATTTTCTTTATTATGTTTATTTTGTTCTCTGTTATTTAAATTATTAATTTCTAAGGAAACTGTTTTTATTTCATCACCTGATACATTTTGATATTTTTGATAATCATTTAATTCAAGTTTATCTGATTGAAGCTTACTTTTTAAAAAATTGTACTCTTCTTTATAACTATCAAAATCAGAAACAAGGTTTTTAAGTTCATCAAAATTTTCTAAAATAATGGTTTCATTTAAATTTTTGAGCTCATTATTTAGATTTTCTAAATTTAACTGTAAATTATTATTCTTTTCTTCAAGAGAAATTAAAACATTCAATTCTTTTTGTTTTTCTAGTGCTTTTTCTTGGGCTAGTTTTAAAGATTTTTCTTTTTCTAAATATTCTTTATATTTGTCTTCATTATATATATTATTCTTCTCAAAAATTAGTTTTCTTAATGACTCTATTTTTTTATTATTATCCTCTATTTCATTACTTATTTGTTTAATAATTGAAACTTTCTTTCTATTTGAAGAAATGTTATTTACCTTTTCTTCTAAGGATGCTTTAACATTATCATATTCTAAACTATCAAAAACACCATTAATTTTAGAATTCAGTAAATCATGAATATTGAGATTTGATGTTGCTTTTTGATTAAAAGTTTCTTGTGTTATCAATAAAGTTTTTAAAAATGTTCCTTTATTTTCTCCATGAAAGAAATATTCACCAGGTTCTTTACCATTTAAATCTACGATTTTGTTTTTAGTTAAATTTTTTAATATTACAGAATTATCTTTAAAATTTCTCTCTAATAAATATTCTTCATTATTAAAAGAAATTTTTAAAGAACCACTGTATTCTCCATTAGGATTAATCCATGAAACATATTTAGTCTTAAGATCCTTATCAAGAGTATAAAAACATCCTAATAAAAAAGTTGTAATAGTTGTTTTACCATATCCATTAGGGTATAAAAATTCAGAAATTGCCTCGTTTTCATTAAAATTCCTTGCAAAACCGCTAAATTTTCCAAAATTATTTATTTTTAAAGAAAGAATTTTCATCGATTCTTAAACTCCTTTAATGCAATTTCAATTATCTTATTGCGCTCATTAACATCATTTTCTTCTTCGAAAACTTTACGAATAAATTCTCCTTTTAAAGAAAATTCATCTTTTAGCTTATCTATATTAAACTTTAAAACCGATTCGTCTTTTAATTCAAGATATAAATAATCATCTTTTAAATAATCCAAAATATAATTTATATCTTTATTTACTTCTTCACTATATTCACCAATTAAAGTAATAGATAAAGCCAAATTTGTTCCTAAAGTTTTTGTCTTATCTTTAATTAACCCTATGATTTCTTGATTATTTTTTGCTTTTGAGATGTCAATGTCAAGTTTATAAAAAGAAATAGGTCTTAAAAAATCATTTGTAATAAATGTAGGATGTAACAAATTTAAACTATCAACAAGATAAAATCCTTTCTTGTCTAATTCGTCAAATCCTCGAGCAAATAAACAGCCTGGATAAACATAAACTCCATTACCATCAAGAATATTAACTGAGTTCATATGAATATGTCCTAAAGCTAAATAATTTATATTTTTATCGATAAATTTCTTTAAATTAATTTTCTTTGCATCGATTTTATCACCACTATAAATTTCGCCATGTATAATTAATACATTTTTCTTATCACTATCTAAACAAGGAATATTTTTATATTTATCTAAAACTGAATCATTATAAAAATTAACACCAATAAAATTGACATCGTGAATTGTAATCATTTCATAATCTTTATTAAAAATAATTAAATTTTTAGGTAATTCAAAATTAGATAAAAAATTAACCTTATCGTGATTTCCTAAAGCATATAGATAATAGATATTTGGATAATTATTAATCGTATTTAAAATAGAATTAATAATACTTATACTCATATTTTTTGAATCAAAAAGATCTCCAGCAATTACTATTACTTCAATATCGTTATTCTTAGCATATTGAGATAATTCATCTAAAGAATTATTGACTCGTTGAATAATAGTCGAGGATAAATTATTAATTCTTACATTAATTTTACTTCCAATATGTAGATCAGCTGTATGAATAAATTTCATGTTTTTATTATATCATCTTTAATATTAAATTATTCTATTTTTTGTAAAAACCTTGCAAAAACAGTTTAAAAAACAAAAAAGAGGCAAATTTTGCCTCTTTTTAGAAAGTTAAATTATATTAAATTAAAGGTTTAATTGAAATGGTCTTCACCAAGCAATGAAGTATGATTAACTTCTTCGCCTTCCATATCAAGAGATTCCATTTCCGCTAAAGATTCATCGTAAGTTTCATCAACTTGAGGTTGATCATGAACTCCAACATATTTTTCTTCAACTTCTTTCATACTTTCTTTGACTGAGAAATTACTAATTAAGTTCTTTCTTTCTTGAGGAGTTAATAAACCACGACCAGCTGGAATTAATTTACCAGTTATAACGTTTTCTTTTAAACCATGCAATGGATCAAGTTTTCCTTTAATAGCAGCATCGGTTAAGACACGTGTTGTTTCTTGGAAGGATGCAGCTGATAAGAAGGATGAAGTTTCAAGAGCAGCCTTAGTAATACCTAAGATTAATGGGCGACCAACTGCAGGTTTTTTACCATAAATTAATGCTTCTTTATTCTTTTCAGTAAAGTCAACAACATCGATTCTTGTACCAGGAATTAAAGGTGTATCACCACCATCGACAATGACAACTTTTCTAAGCATTTGACGTGTGATAACTTCAATATGTTTATCAGAAATTGCAATACCTTGTCCTTGATAAATCTTTTGAACTTCTTTAACAATATATTTTTCAACTGTAGTAACATCGCTACATTCAAGTAATTTCTTAGGCGAAATAGCACCTTCAGTAATTTTATCACCATTGGTAACTTTATCACCTTTTTTAACTCTTAAATGAGCACCATATGTTGTATCATATGTTTTTGCTTCTAAGTCATTAGTAATTGTTACAGAGTAATATCCACCCTTATCTTCAATATTAGCAACTTCACCAGAAATTTGAGTAATTAAAGCTTCACCTTTTGGATTACGAGCTTCAAATAATTCTTGGACACGAGGTAAACCTTGAGTAATATCGTCACTAGTAGCAACACCGCCAGAGTGGAAAGTTCTCATAGTTAATTGGGTACCAGGTTCACCAATTGATTGAGCAGCCATAATACCAACAGCTTCGCCAATTTGAACAATTTCACCAGTAGCAAGGTTTCTACCATAACAATGGGCACAAACACCATCTTTAGTTTCACAACCAAATAATGATCTGATTTCAACTTCTTTAATACCAGCATCAACGATTCTTTGAGCAGTATCTTCATCAATCATTGTGTTTGCATCAACTAAAACTTCTCCACTATTAGGATCTACTACATTGTGGCAAGAGAATCTACCAATTAAACGATCTTTTAAGTGGACGATGACTTGATCTCTAGCAGTATCGATAATATCAGAAACGACAGTACCATGATCTGTATGACAATCAATTTCTCTAACAATGACGTCTTGAGAAACATCAACGAGTCTTCTTGTTAAGTAACCTGAGTCAGCAGTTTTTAAAGCGGTATCAGCACCACCTTTTCTAGCACCATGGGTACCAGTAAAGAATTCGGAAATATTCAAACCTTCTCTAAAACAAGATTTAACAGGAATTTCAATTGTATCACCGCTAGTAGAAGCCATTAAGCCTCTCATTCCCATAAGTTGTAAGAAGTTAGAGTCACTTCCTCTAGCTCCAGAGTGCCACATGATATAAAGTGGATTTCTATTTTGATGATCTAGTTCAGTTTTAACTTCATTTTTAACGTTATCTGTAACATCGTTCCAAATCTTAACGACTTGTTTATGTCTTTCTTCATCAGTTAAGAAACCTTCATCAAATAAGTTATTGATTTCTTCGACTTTTTCATCAGCACCATGAAGTAATTCATCTTTATTTTTAATAACGTTAATATCACTAATAGCAACAGTTAAACCAGAAATTGTTGCATATTTATAACCTTGATCTTTAATTTTATCAAGTATAGCGCTTGTCTTTAATGTTCCATATTTATGATAAACTTGGTCAATAATTGATGTAATATTCTTTTTAACGATTGCATCTCTTACTGGAAGTTTTTCAATGTAAGAAACAATATCTGTTCCTTTTGGAACAAAATATTCCATTAAATTTGAAGTTAAATTTTCACTCTTATTTGAGTTAATATATGGGAAATCATTAGGGAAAGCGAAGTTAAATATTACTTTACCAACTGTTGTAATTAAGTAAGAATTCATCATTTGTTCAGTAAAATTAACTTTTTTCATGCTTGATCCACGTAAAGCAATACGTGTATGAAGATGAATTTTGCCCATTTCATAAGCTTTAACGACTTCATCCATATCTTTAAAAACTTTACCTTCTAATTTAGAGAATTCAATATATTGATTAGCTTTTTCAATATCACCTGCTTCTTTAAATTTATTAGCTAAAGCAATAAATTCATCTTTAGTAGCTTCCATTGTTAAATAGTAGTTACCAATTAAGATATCTTGGCCAGGAGTAACAATAGGTTTTCCATCTTTTGGAGCAAGAATGTTATTACTTGCAAGCATTAAATGAACTGCTTCTTCTTGAGCATATTTTCCAAGAGGAACGTGAACTGCCATTTGGTCACCATCAAAGTCAGCATTAAATCCAGTACAAACAAGTGGATGTAATCTGATAGCTCTACCTTCAACAAGGACAGGTTGGAAAGCTTGAATACCTAATCTATGAAGAGTAGGAGCACGGTTTAATAATACTGGGTGTTCAGAAATAATTTGTTCGACGATATCATAAACATCAGCATCTCTTTGATCAATTTTAATATCAGCTTGTTTATGAAGCATACATTTACCAGTTTTAATTAAAATAGCTGCAATAAATGGTCTTAATAAATTAATAGCCATTTCTCTTGGTAAACCACATTGATACATTCTTAATTGAGGTCCAATAGCAATAACGGATCTTCCTGAATAGTCAACACGTTTACCTAAAAGATTTTGTCTAAATCTACCTTGTTTACCTTTTAAAGCACCACTTAATGATTTTAAAGGTCTTCCACTAGCACCAGTAACAGGTTTTCCATTTCTTCTACCATTATCAATTAAAGCATCGACAGCTTCTTGAAGCATTCTCTTTTCATTAACAAGAATAACAGTAGGTGCATCTAATTCAATAAGGTGTTTTAAACGATTATTTCTTGAAATGATACGACGATATAAATCATTTAAATCACTAGCAGCAAATCTACCACCATCAAGTTGTAACATAGGTCTTAAATCTGGTGGTATAACTGGAAGTGCATCTAAAATCATCCATTCAGGACGATTATTAGATTCAATAAAAGCATTTAAAACTTCTAAACGTTTTAATAATTTTGTAGCTTTTTGACCACTTGCTTTAGTAAGTTCAGCTTTAACATTGTTAAATTCTTCTTTTAAATTAACTCTTTGAAGAAGTTTTTTAATAGCTTCTGCACCTTCTCCAAATTCAGCGTTAGTTTTTTCAGTAATAAAATCTGAACAACCAAAGTAATCAAAAGTTTGATGAGGATCATTTAAAACTTCAAGTAATTCTTGTCCTCTTTGATAATCGAAAGATGTTTTATCTTCCATTTTTTCTAAAATGTCAGTAATTGCAATGCTAAATGCATTTCTTCCTTCACGATCATCAATATATTGTTTTGCTTGTAATCCTTTTGCAGTTCCTGGATCTAAACAAATATGAGCTGCAAAATAAATTACATCTTCAAGTTGTTTTGGGGAGATATCTAAAACTAATCCCATTCTTGAAGGGATACCTTTTAAATACCAAATATGAGAACATGGTGAAGCAAGTTCAATATGTCCCATTCTTTCTCTTCTAACATCTTTTGAGATAACTTCAACATGACATTTTTCACAAACAACCCCAGCATAGCGGGCTTTTTTATATTTTCCACAATGGCATTCGTAATCTTTAGAAGGTCCAAAAATAGCTTCGCAGAATAAACCATCCATCTCAGGTTTTTGTGAACGATAATTTATAGTTTCAGGTTTTTTAACTTCGCCATGAGACCAAGATCTAATTTTCTCAGGAGAAGCAAGACCAACTTTAATACTAGCTAAATCATTGACATCAAACATTATTTAGGCCCTCCTTAGTTCAACCCGTTACCATCATTGTTGCCAAGCAATGAGAAGATATCATCATGGTTATCATAAACATTAGAATCTCTTAATGCATGATTAGCACGTTCTTCTTCTTTCTTAGTTTGGCGAGCAATTTGATCCATATCAAGTAACTTACCATTTTTATCTCTCAATTCAACATCAAGTGCAAGACCCATTAATTCTTTTGTGAAAACTTTAAATGCTTCAGGAATTGAAGGTCTAGGGAGAGGTTTTCCTTTAATAATAGATTCATAAGCTTTCTTTCTACCGACACGGTCATCACTCTTAATAGTCATCATTTCTTGTAAAGTATTTGCAGCACCATAAGCTTCAAGTGCCCAAACCTCCATTTCACCAAATCTTTGACCACCATTTTGAGCCTTACCACCTAAAGGTTGTTGTGTAACCATAGAGTAAGGTCCAGTAGCACGAGCGTGAATCTTATCATCGACCATGTGAACAAGTTTAATCATATACATAACACCAACGTTAATTCTTTCATCAAACTTTTCACCAGTTCTTCCATCATATAATGTATATTTTCCATCTTTTGGCATTCCAGCTTGTTTCATTAAATCATTAATTTCATCATTAGAAATACCATCAAAGACTGGAGTAGCGATTTTAACTCCACCAAGTTTTTTAAGTGCCATTCCTAAATGAACTTCAAGAATTTGTCCGATGTTCATACGGGAAGGGACACCTTGTGGGTTAAGAATAATATCAACTGGGGTACCATCTTCTAAATAAGGCATATCACATTCTGGGACAATACGTGAGATAACACCTTTATTACCGTGTCTTCCTGACATCTTATCACCTTCTGTGATTTTTCTTTTTTGAACGATGTATACTTTAATTTTTTCATTAACTCCAGCAGGTAATTCATCACCGTTTTCTCTTGTAAAAATTTGGACAGATAAAACTGTACCAGCTCCACCATGAGGAACTCTTAATGAACTATCTTTACCATCTTTAGATTTATCTCCAAAGATTGCATCTAATAATTTTTGATCTGGAGTAGGTTCACTTGTTCCTTTTGGAGTAACTTTACCAACTAAAATATCTCCTTCTTTAACATCAGTTCCAGGAACAACAATACCACGAGCATCTAAATGTGATTTATGTTCAGCTTTAATATTTGGAACATCTGGAGTGATAGTTTCTACACCATTTTTAGTATCGCGGCATTCAATTTCATATGATTCAATATGAATTGTTGTATAAACATCATCCTTAACTAAACGATCAGACATAATAACAGCGTCTTCATAGTTAAGACCATCCCAAGTCATAAAAGCAACAGTGACGTTTTGTCCTAAAGCTAAATCACCATTTTCCATTGATGGACCATCAGCGATAATTTGGTTCTTTTTAACTTTATCACCTTTATGAACAATAGCTCTTTGATTAATACAAGTACCTTGGTTAGAACCAACGAATTTTTGAAGTTTATATGTTCTTTGACCTTCACTTTCTTTAATTCTAATTTGAGTACTATCAACATAACTTACAACACCATCTTCAACAGCAACAACTGCAAGACCACAATCATGAGCAATACGATGTTCAAGACCTGTACCAACATATGGTGCATGAGGTCTTAATAAAGGTAAAGCTTGTCTTTGCATGTTAGCACCCATCAAAGCACGGGTATTATCATCGTTTTCAAGGAAAGGAATACAAGCAGCAGCAACAGAAACTACTTGCATTGGAGATTCATCGATAAAATCAACATCTTCTCTATTTGCAAGAATATTTTCTCCATTAAATCTTGCAACAACTTTATCTCCATTTAAATATCCGTCTTTAATATCATCTCTTGTAGCTTGAGCAATAACATGATTTACTTCATCAGCAGCAGTTAAATAAACTACTTCATCGCTAATTTTTCCAGTTGTTTTATCGACTAATCGATAAGGAGTTTGGATGAAACCATATTGATCAACTTTTGCATAAGTTGCGAGATTATTAATTAAACCAATGTTTTGTCCTTCAGGAGTTTCAATAGGACAAATACGACCATAGTGAGTTGAGTGGACATCTCTAACTTCCATAGATGCACGGTCACGAGTTAAACCACCAGGTCCAAAAGCAGAGATTCTTCTTTTATTAGCAAGTTCAGCTAATGGATTAGTTTGATCCATAAATTGAGATAATTGAGAACTTGCAAAGAATTCTCTAATTGCGGAAGTTAAAGGTTTAATATTGATTAAACTTTTAACACTAAATGTTGAATCTTTTTCCATTTGAGAAATAGACATCTTACCAATAGCATTTTTTGTAAGTTTACTTAAACCAATTCTAAATTGATTTTGAATAAGTTCGCCAACACATTTAATTCTTCTATTTGATAAGTTATCAATATCATCGGTATCGCCAAATCCATCCATTAAGTTCATAAAGTATGAGAAAACAGCGATAATATCGGAAATAATAACACGTGAATAAGTTGAATTTAAATCTGTACCGATAACAATAGATTCAACATCTTTCTTGTTAGTTGCATAAACTTTAACCATGTTTACATAGCAACTATCGTCTTCAATTTCGTTAGTTTCACAAATTGATTTTAATAAAGGTTTGAAACATTTCTTTCTTAAATCAACAAGATGAGCACCTTTTTCAAAGAATTCTTGTTCTTTTAAATCATCAACCATTTCTTTAGTTAATTCGGTGCCTTTTACATAAACAATTTCACCATCAGCATTGCATAAATTTTCAGCAAGAATTCTACCAGCAAGACGATTATAAATTCCTAATTTTGCATTATATTTAAATCTTCCTGCTCTTCCTAAATCATATTTAGTTTGATCAAAGAATTTTTGAACTAAGAATTTTACACCACCTTCTTCAGTATAAGGTTCGCCTGGTTTTAATTTCTTAAAGATTTCTCTTAAAGCTTTCTCTGGAGAATCAATATCTTTGTCTTTAATAAGAGTTTGCTCTAAAGAAGCTCTATGACCAAATAAGCCAAAAATATCATCATCGCTTCCAAATCCTAAAGCTTTTAAAATAACTGTAGCTGGGATTTTTCTTTGACGATCAATTCTTACCCATAAAAAGTTTTTAGAATCATTTTCAAATTCTAACCAAGTTCCTCTTCCTGGAATAAGATCAGCGTTATATAAATATTTTCCTAAGTGATTATCGAAAGATTTACTTAAATAAGCACCTGGAGAACGAACAATTTGAGAAACGATAACTTTTTCAGAACCATTAAAGATAAAAGTTCCACTATCTGTCATAAGTGGAATAGTTCCCATAAATACGTCACTTTCGGTATATTGTTGTGTTGCACTATCATATAATCTTAATGTGACTGTTAAAGGTGCTGCATAAGTTAAATTTCTTTGTTTACATTCTGTTGGTGAAATTTCACATTTACCTAATTCATGTTTAACATAATGAACTGTTAAAGTTTTACTTGGATTAGCAATAGGAAAAGCATCTTCTAATGCTTCTTTAATGCCATCTGTTAAAAAACTTTTATAAGAGTCGGTTTGAATTTCAACAAGATAAGGGACTTCTAAATTTCCGCTAATTTTTGAAAAATTTATACGTCCATTATTCAATATTGGGTAGTTTTTATATGTTTCCATCAATTACTCCTTTATTATTTCATTCCTTTATAGCTAATATTACAAAATATCCTTTTTCTTTATTAATAATCTCTACTTTTTGGTATAAAGAAGAAAGATATTTCATATGAGACAATGCCCCTTTATCTTTTCTAATAACTATATAGAAATGTCCATGACTATTTAAGTGCTCATAAGCTTCTTGATACATCGAATAAATTTTATCTTTACCAACG
This sequence comes from uncultured Bacilli bacterium, assembly GCA_944327845.1. Classification (GTDB taxonomy): domain Bacteria; phylum Bacillota_I; class Bacilli_A; order RFN20; family CAG-826; genus Onthovivens. The sequence goes on along the minus strand of CALVHN010000002.1, from coordinate 5,264 downwards.
CTAATTGGAGGGTTAAAAACAATAAAATCAAATATTTCATTAATATTTGTAAATGAATCAGAATGAATAACATTAATATCTAAATTAAGCTTTTTAGCATTATTTTTTGTTAAAGTTACACACCATTCATTTACATCCGATGCATAAAGATTCAAATTTGGAAATTTAAGTTTAAGATATATTGAAACAACTCCATATCCGCAACCTAAATCAAGCACTTTATTGTTTAATTTTAAGTTAGATAAAGTTTCAAGCAAAATTTTGGTTCCTGTATCAATTTTTCTAAAAGAGAAAACATTATTTGTCGTAGTTAAATCAAATTTAACATCATCAAGATTGACATTAATTGTGTGATATTTTAACTCTAACTCAGGATTATATTCAAAATAATGATTCAAAATTATCTCCCTTTAAATAGGCAAAAACCTGCCCTAGTTAGGTTTTGACGTAAAAAAGGGCAGGTAAAAGTATAAATTAAACTATTTAATTTCGACTTCAGCACCAGCTGCAACAAGAGCTTTCTTGTGTTCTTCAGCTTCGACTGGTGAAATGTGTTCTTTAATAACTGCAGGAGCGGAATCAACAAGTTTCTTTGCATCCATAAGTCCAAGACCAGTGATAGCTTGAACAGCTTTAATAGCAGCAACTTTGTTCATACCAACAGCTTTTAAAGTTAATGTAACATCGGTTGGAGCTTTTGATGTTTCTTCTTCTTCAGCAGGAGCAGCACCAGCAACTGGAGCAGCAGCTGTAACACCAAATTCTTCTTCGATTGCTTTTACTAAATCATTAAGTTCAACTACTGTCATTTCTTTAACAGCAGCAATAATTTCTTCGTTTGTTAATTTTGCCATAAATTTTAATCCTCCTATGTATATGACTATTCCTTTTTACTTGCGACTTGAGAAATGCTATAAGCAAGATTTCTCATAGGTGCTTGAAGTACGCTTAATAACATACTGACAAGTCCTTCTTTAGATGGTAAGTTAGCAAGTGTTTTAATATATTTACCATCAGCAATTTTTCCATCAACGACACCACCTTTGATTGAAAATACTTCATGTTTTTTAGCAAACTTAGTAAGTTCTTTTAAACTTCCATCAGTAGCATCTTTACAAAAGACAAATAAGTTTGGTCCGTTTAAATAATCTTTAACTCCATCAACTTCAGCAAGAGCACGATCAACAAGTGTGTTTTTATAAACATTTGCTTTTGCTCCTTTTTCCCTTAAACTTTTACGAAGTTCAGAAATGTCTTTTACTGATAATCCACGATAATCACAAAAGACAACAGCTGAAGATGAAGAAGCGAGATCTTTAATCTCTGAAACCGTATTCTCTTTTGCTTTTAAGATTGATTGGTTCATCTTCTTCCTCCTTATAAATATATAATTGAGGCTTAATATACATAAGGATAAATAACCTCGGTAACCTTATTAAGATTTTTAATCCGTTACTGTCTTAGGTATATTTTTGCCTACAAAACAAATTAATCTGGAATTATTCGCTATGAGAAACTTTAATTCCAGGACCCATAGTTGTATGGACAACTAAATTTAAAATGTATTGTCCTTTAACTGTTTGAGGTCTAACTTTTAATATTTGACTAATAATAGTTTTAATATTTTCTTCAAGTTTATTTTCATCAAATGAAACTTTACCAACGCTAATATTAACGTTTCCTGATTTATCAGCACGATATTCAACTTTACCTGCTTTTAATTCAGAAACCATCTTAGCAATATCTGGTCCAACTGTTCCTGTTTTTGGGTTTGGCATCAATCCTTTAGGACCAAGAATTTTACCAACTTTACCAATTTCACCCATCATGTCAGGTGTAGCGCAGATGACATCAAAATCAAACCATTTTTCATTAACGATTTTATCAAGAAGTTCTTTACCACCAGCATAATTTGCACCAGCTTTTAATGCGTCATCAACTTTAGTATGAGTTAAAGCAAGAACTCTAACATCTTTACCATTTCCATGAGGTAAAACAACTGTTCCTCTAATTTGTTGATCAGCTTTTCTAGTATCAACATTTAAATGGAATGAAACACCAACACTAGAATCAAATTTAGTTGTTGAAGTTTTCTTTAAAAGCTCACAAGCTTCTTTAATTGAGTATTCTTTTGTTTTTTCAACTAATAGAGCAGCGGCTTGATATTTTTTACCATGTTTTTTCATAAACTATCTATCCCCTTTCCCTATTAATCAACGATTTGAAGGCCCATATTTCTTGCACTACCTTCAATAATTCTCATAGCTGCTTCAATATCATTTGCATTTAAATCAGGCATCTTGTATTCAGCTATTTCTTTAATTTGAGCTTTGGTAACTTTACCAACAATTTGTTTTTGGTTTGCACTTCCTTTAGAAATGCCAGCTGCTTTTAAAAGTAAGCCAGTAACTGGAGAAGTTTTAATCTCCATTGAGAATGTCTTATCTTCATAAGCAGTAATGATAACTGGAACGATTTGTCCTTTTCTATCGGCAGTTTTTGCATTAAATTCTGTACAGAATTTAGGCATAACAACACCAGCACTAGCAAGTTTAGGACCTGGTTTTGCTTCACCGCCTGGGAGTTCCATCTTAACAACTTTTGCGACTCTTTTTGCCATAGTTAATTCTCCTTTTTTTAAAATTAATTACTTAGTAGTTCGAAGTAGTTCGCCTCTTCTTCTACCGTTGCAAAAATGTGTCCCTTCAAAAAAGGTACACAAATGCGTATAGATTATATTAAAAAAACCTCTTTAAAACAAGAGGTATTTTTTTTAATTTTTTTCTAGATTTTATATTCTCATAATGTCGGTAAATCCGACTTCAACCATAGTCTTTCTTCCGAAGAAAACTGTATCAATTGAAACAAGACCACTTTCTTTATCAATTCGAGAAATAGTTCCTTCGAAATCTTTAAATGTACCAGACATAATTTTAATGCGATCTCCAATGTGATAACGATCATACATTGAACTATCAACAACACCCATTCTCTTTAAAACAGTTTCAATTTCTTTACCAGTAACTGGTGTAGGTTTTTGTCCGCCACCACTAGAACCAGCAATACCTGTAACTCGAGGTGTGTTTCTAATCATGAACCAACTATCATCGGTCATAATCATTTCAACAAAGACATAACCTGGATATAAGTTAAGAATTTTTGTTTTTGGTTCATATAATCCTGTTTCCTTGTTTTTTATTTGTTTTTGTTTACCATCTTTTCCAATATCAGGAACTTCTTCTTCAGCAACAAGAACTCTAAATACATAATCAGTTAATCCCATTGAAACTTTTCTTAATTCAATGTTTTCAGCAACCTTTTTCTCATTACCGGCATATGTTGTAACGATATACCAAGCTTTTTCTCCTAATTTATTTTTCTCTTCCATAACTACCTCAACTATCTTAATGATTCAAATGCATTTCTTAACTGTTCAACAAGAGTTTGACCAGCTAAATCTTCTAAAACTAAAATTAAACCAGCTAAAATTGTAATAACTAAAACAACAGCCATTGATGATAAATATTGATCTCTACTTGGCCATCTAACTCTTTTTAACTCACGACCAACACCTTTAAAATAATCTAAAGGATTTCCTCTTTTTTCATTAGCCATACTTTTCTCCTTACTTACTTTCTTTATGAACAGTATAACGATTACAATGTGGACAAAATTTGTTTAATTCTAAACGCTCAGTAGAACTTTCCACTTTTTTTGTAGTTGTATAGTTTCTTGATAAACATTCACTGCAAATTAAAATAACTTTCTTTCTCATAAACTTATCACTATATTTTAGACTACTTGCATGATTTTAACCATACCAAATTAAACTGTCAACAAATTAGAAAAAACGAGTTACTTTACATTTCAAGAAAAAATTAATTGAATAACTATATTTTCTTAAATATAAACGCTTTAAATATTTAAAAAACCCCGCAATTCCTCCTTATTTTATTTCATTTTATTTTCTTTATTATTTTTTAGTTGAAGATTAACGCTTAAAAGTTAGTTATCTAAATTAATACTGACTAAAATTTTACTATGAATGATTTACAAGAATACATTATTTGGAAAATAAATAGGCTTTCTGATGAAAAGAACTGGTCAATCAATCGCCTTGCAATTGAAGCTAATTTAACTCAGTCAACTCTTTCTAATATTATTTCAAAGAAAGCTATCCCTAATATAAAAACAATTGATGCAATATGCCACGCTTGTAACATATCTATTTCTGCATTTTTTAAAGATTATAGTGATAATAAAACAACAAATATTTCAGCTGAAAATGAAGATGATTTGCTTAATTATTATCGTTTACTTGAAAAAAGTGAGCAATACATCATGCTCACTTTAGTTAAAAATTACGTAGATAATAAATCAAATAACTTAAAATAAACTATAATTCAACATTATGATAAACGTCTTGAACGTCTTCACAATCATCAAGCATTTCAAGTAAATCCTTAAATTTTGTTAATTCATCACCTTCAAGAGTGATTTTATCATTAGCTACCATTGTAATTTGAGCAAATTCAAAATCAGTTACTCCTAAATCATTAGACAAAATTTGTTTTGCTTTATCAAAATCTGATGGATTAACTGTAACTTCTGCAACTCCATCTTCTAAGCTAATTTCTCTAACATCAACATCATTTAAAACTAATGCTTCTTCAAGAGTTTCTTCTGGTTTATCATATTTAAAATCAAAAACTCCGACATTTTCAAAATTATAAGCAACACTTCCTAAATGTCCGCCTTTTCTTGTAACAATAGTTCTAACATTAACTAATGCACGGTTTGAATTATCAGTTAAAGTTTTAATAATTAAATAGCTATTTCCTGGACCAAAAGCTTCATATTCTCCTTCAATATAGCTAACACTATCTCCACCAGCTGCTTTTTTAATAGCACGATCAATAACATCTTTTGGACATTGTTTTCTATATTTATCAATAGCTGCTCTTAAAGCAAGATTAGATTCTGGATCTGGAACTCCTCTTTTTGCAGCCATATAAATTTCTTTTGATGCACGCATGTAAATTGCACTTTTTTGTTTAGCAGTTGCTGCCATTGCTGCAGCTCTTACTTCAAAATGTCTTCCCATAAAATACTAATCTCCTTTAATACTTAAAAATATTACTACTTTCAAAACAATTTTTAAATCATTAATTTAATCTATTAATTTAGTAGATAAGTGAAATACTAACTTCCATTTGTAAGCTCCGCGAAAAAGTAATTTCCATTTTGGTATAATTCCATTACTG
>CALVHN010000001.1 GCA_944327845.1 uncultured Bacilli bacterium | reverse complement strand
TCAGAATTAGGCGTAGCTTTATTCGTGGTAACTGCTCAGATGATTCTTAAATTTGGCATTGCTACAACAGCTTTAGTAGGTTCGATTCTTCTTATTGACGGTTCGCTTGATATGATGATTTTCTTTATGTTCTTACTCCTAGTTTCTAGATTTTATGAACCTATGGCAACAGCACTTCAAAACCTAGCTGCAATAAACTCAACATTTTTGAATATAGAAAGAATGAATGAATTTTATAACTGCCCAATTCAAACCGGCAAAGATAGTTTTATACCTAAAAATTATGACATAACCTTTGAAGATGTGAAATTCGGATATGATAAGGATGAAAGTGTAATTAATGGTGTTTCCTTTACTGCTAAACAAGGTGAAGTAACAGCTCTTGTTGGTCCAAGTGGATGTGGAAAATCGACTATATCAAAACTTTGTTCTAGATTTTGGGATGTCGATAAGGGAGCTATTAAACTTGGAAGAGAAGTAATAAAAAATATTGACCCAGAATGCCTTTTAAAGAATTATTCTATAGTCTTCCAAGATGTAAATTTATTTAATAATACAATAATGGAAAATATCCGTATCGGTAGAAAAGATGCGACAAACGAAGAAGTTAAAGAAGCAGCTAAAAAAGCAAATTGTGATGAATTTGTATCTAAATTACCTGATGGTTATAACACATATATAGGAGAAAATGGTGCTGAATTAAGTGGAGGAGAAAGACAAAGAATTAGTATAGCTAGAGCTTTATTAAAAGATGCTCCAATAGTATTACTTGATGAAGCAACTGCATCATTAGATGCTGAAAATGAGACGATAGTTCAAGAAGCTATCTCTAACGCTACAAAAGGTAAAACAGTTATGGTTATAGCTCATAGGATGAGAACCATTGAAAATGCTGATAAAGTAATCGTTTTAAATGAAGGAAAAGTTGTAGAAGAAGGTAATCCACAAGAATTAATCAAGAAAAATGGTCAATTTACAAAAATGGTAAGTTTACAAAAAGAATCAGCAAGTTTTAATATATAATTCGCGATTAATAATAAGAAAAAAGTCACCTAGTTTTTTAGCCAGATGACTTTTTTAGATTATCGCCCAAGCTATATAAATTCATGACATTATTTAATGGATTTATATTCGATAATTAAACAACTTCAAATATAGATAAAGAAATGGCATTTGGCATTTATTTAGGGGTTTCGTTTATCTAGTAAGGGTGTCATTTTGTATTAAAGCGATGGAAAAAAGACATTTAAGAAGCATAGGTATAATACTCGTGATTATGCCTTTTTTATACTTATATAAGGGTTTAAATCCCAAATTTTATATGTTGAAAGAATCTTTTTGATAAAAAAATCGCTAAATCTAAAAGTATGACTTCATACTATTGTGTATTTAGAGCAACAATAAAAAACGATTGCTTTTCATAAGGCAGTAGTGATACATAATTGTTTATGCTTTTTTAAGTGTAAAGGTACTCTAAGATTATCAAAGGCATTTAGTAGACAGATGATGTTTTGTAATTTACATTTTCATTATAAGAATACATAGGTATTTATATATTAAAAATCGATTTGATAAATATTTTGATGATTAAGCAATGTGCTTTTTAACTTAATGTTATTGCAAGTTATAGTAATGAAACAAAGTATATTATTATGCTGATTAAATTTTAGAGGATAAAATGATTAGGATTATAAATACTTGTTAATGATAGTGAAAAAGATAATATAATTTATTAAAGGTAAATAAATATGGGGTTATTTGGATATATTAAAAATTGGATTATTAACAAATGGAATGTTAGCCAAAACTTCGACGTTTATTTTAAAAATTTTAATAAGAAGTTGAATAGTTTGACTTATGTTGAAGAGACGTTTGATGATGAAATAACAAGAATTTATGATCGAATAAAAGCTACATCTCCTCAAAAATATGCTTCTCAAATTCAAGTATATCAAAGAGCAATGTATGAAGCAAAGAAACACAATAAGCGAGTTAGAATAATTGAAGATGGTATTATTGGTTTTGATTATAATCAAATTGTGAAGGACCCGCGTTCTTTTAATTATGAGAATATTTATACATATGATGAAATTGCTAATTTAATTTTAAAATTTTCTAAAAGAGAATCTAAATATGATGATTTTGTTCAACACGTTAAACTTATTAAAGATTATTATAATGAACTTGTTGAAGAACATGACCTAGCTATAACCTATAACCAATCAAGTAAGATAGATAAAGAAGTGGGTTACATAGATTCTGTATATAAAAATGAAATTCTTTCATTTAGAAATTCAATTAGACAAAAGATTAATTCTCATCAAGTGACATTTAATAAATTAGAAAGCGATGATGTTTTTATTAACGAAATTAAAAAACACAATTTGGATTTTATTGAATCTAATAAACGTGATACTTTATTTGATGATATTAATAAACTTAGTTTGGATTCTGAACAGCGTGAATCCATTTTGACTGATGAAGTATCAACGCTTGTAGTGGCTGGTGCTGGTAGTGGAAAGACTTTAACTATTTGTGGCAAAGTAAAATACCTTCTCGAAAGAAAAGATATTAAGCCAACTGATATTTTATTGCTTTCATATTCACGAAATTCCGCTGAAGATTTGCAAAGAAAAGTATCAAAAATTAATGATAATGTAAAAGTTGGAACTTTTCATAAAATTGGCCTAGATATTTTAAAAGAAACACAGAATAAGACATTTGTTATTGAAGAACAATATAGATCAATAATTGAAAAATATTTTCGTGAAGAAATGAAAAATAGACCTCATGTGCTAAAAACTATTTTAACTTATTATGCTCTTTATATATCTTCTAATAAGTATGAAAGAAAATATAAAAGCAAAGGTGAACTCTACGAGGATCTAAAAAAATCTGATTTTTCAACTTTACGTTCACAACTTTTAAACATGACTAATAACATTAATAAAAAAGAAACAATAAAAAAAGAATTAGTAAAAAGCTTTGAGGAGATGGCTATTGCTAATTGGTATTTTATTAATGGTATAGACTATGTTTATGAAGGACCATATGAAAAAGATGTTTCGACTGCTGAGAAAAGACAATATCTACCTGATTTTCGTTTAACAAAATATAAGATTTACCATGAGCATTATGGAATCAATAAAAATGGTAAAGCAGACCAATATGAAGGAAATGAAGCGCAAGCATATTTAGATAGCATGCAACGGAAAAGAATTGTTCATTCACAAAATAACACAATTTGCATTGAGACCTATTCATATGAATTTGAAGATGGAACTGTATTTCAAAAATTAGAAAGTGAACTTAAAAATAGAGGTGTAGTATTTAATCCTTTATCAAAAGATCAAATATTTAATGCTATTGAATCAATTTATGAAGGTAAAACTTTTAAATCATTTGTTAACTTAGTTAAGACATTTTTAAGTCTATATAAAGCTAACTATAGAAATGCTAATGGATTTAACGAACTAAAAAAATATCAATACGCTAACAATTATAGAAGAAAAAGAGCGGATTTATTTCTTGATATTGCTGAAGATGTATATAACTATTATATGTCTTATATAAGGCAAGAACGCAAAATAGATTATGATGATATGATTCTTCAAGCAATGGATGAAATAGATAAAACAAATAATTACAAGTATAAATATATAATTGTTGATGAATTTCAAGACATTTCATTTAGTAGGATGAAATTTCTAAAAAAGCTTATCGAGCACGGAAATTCCAGACTTTTTGCTGTTGGTGATGATTGGCAAGCTATTTATAGGTTCTCAGGGTGTGATTTAAGCATTTTTTTAAGATTTTCTGAATATTTTGGAGATTCTGCTATTATCAAAATCACAACAACACATAGAAATTCTCAAGATCTTCAAGATATTGCAGGACCGTTTATTAAAAAGAATCCAGAACAATTTGATAAGAGTATACAATCAGATCAAAAAAGAATGTGGAAGCCTATTAGAATCATGTATTATTCTGATAAAAAATATAACGCTTTCTTAAATGTCTTAAAGGAAATCGAAAAAATTAATCCTAAAGCCGAAGTTTTAATTCTCGGAAGAAATAATAAAGATTTAGAAGATATTTCTTTAGATAGTAGGATTTATATAGATTATAAAAGATTAACAGAAAATACAAAGTTGGTTAAAGTGAGTGAACATCCTAATATGAAGTTAACTTTTAATACCGTTCATGGTTCTAAGGGTCTTGAAGCTGAGTTTGTGATTATTATTAATGCGGACGATACGAGACTAGGTTTTCCAAATAAGATGGAAGATGATGAACTACTAGACATGGTTCTTAGTTCAAAAAGTGCATACGAGTATGCTGAAGAAAGACGTCTTTGGTATGTAGCTCTTACTAGAACAAAGAGTTACACTTATATAATTGCAAGCAATAATAATCCTTCAATTTTCGTTAAAGAAATAGAAAACCAATGTTTAATTATGAATCCTAACACGGAAATTAATCGTGAAGCTGAGATACAATGTCCGGATTGTAAAACTGGTAAATTAATTTTAAGGAGTAATAGTCGAGATGGAAATAAATTTTATGGGTGCTCAAATTATCCATATTGTAAGTACTCAATTAAGGATATTAAAGCAGTAAAAAGAAATAAAAGATGTCCTTGTTGTGGAGACTTTATGCTAATTAAAAAGGGACCTTATGGATTTTTTTATGGATGCCACAAATATCCTAGATGTAAACATAAGGAAGAGTATAATGGATAATAAAACCAGGAAAATCAACGCTATTTCTTTTAGACTACTATACATAGATTTAATTTTAATAAGTTAAAAGTTAAAATTAAAAAGAATTAATTTTATTAATAAGATGCTTAACTGTATAGACAATGCAAAAAATATTGTTATAGAAAAACTACCAAAAATTTATTCACAAGAATTAATTGATTATTTGTTTTATGATTTTTATACAAAAAATGAGTATTTAAGAAATAACCTTAATATTAGTAGAAATACGGCATCAAAGTATTTACATTCATTATCTAAAATTGGAATTTTAATTGAGGAAAAAGTTGGCAAAGAAATAATTTATAAAAATTCTTATTTGTATGATTTAATAAAAACATGGTAAGTAGTGGGCTGAAATATTATTTTGTATTTCACCAAATCATCGAAACTTCTTCTTATATAAGAATAATAAAAAGAGTTTATCAATTGATGAATCAATTAAAAAATAAGGAACGATGGAGTGAGAGCTTAAAAATTAAAAAGGTCTATTGATTTTTTAAATAGATCTTTTTAAAAAAATATTTTAGTTTTAAAGGTTTTTGATTTTAAAATTAAGTTATTATTTATCTTTAATGCGAATCAAATATAATAATAGATATGAAAAAAGAGATTGATAAAACCTTGGCGATGAAGATCTTAGATAAAAATAAGATCGAATATAAAGTTCATGAATATTCATTAAACGATGGAATAGATGCTAAATCGGTATCTATTAATCTTAATGAAGATTTAAACAAGGTTTATAAGACATTAGTAACAAGAGGTAAATCGAATAAATATTACGTCTTTTTAGTCGAAGCTGATCGAAATTTAGATTTAAAAAAGGCTGCTAAAGTGACGCATGAAAAATATATTGAGATGATTCATCAAGCGGAGCTTCTTCCTTTAACTGGATATGTTCATGGAGGATGTTCTCCTATCGGGATGAAGAAGTTATTTTCAACGTTTATAAATATCGATGCTAAAACTTTAGATACAGTATTCGTATCTGGTGGAAAAATTGGATTACAAATCGAGTTAAATCCTTTGTCATTAGCTAATTTAATTAATGCTCATTTTGAAGATGTATCTATTTAATTTTTAATAAATAATATTGATTTGCAAGAATTTATTATTAGTTAATAATTTTATAAATGGTAAAAATATTTATATTCATTCATGATTTAGTATTGTTTTTCATTAGTTATTAATAATTGAAACATACCATCTAAATAGTAAACTTGCAGAGATAAATATAAGAAATAGTAATGATTTTTTAATATTTTATTGACAAAAAATAAACATGAATATTTTTAAATAAAAAATACAAATAAAAAACAAAACAAATATATTTTATCGTTATTAGTTTAAATATTGTTTACTTGTTTTTGAATATTTTATTCAATATGCTATTAAAAGCGAATAATAATAATATAATGTCAAAAAATAAATAACAAAGTTAAGAGACTCAACAAGAGTTAATGTTATATCTATGATTTGAGATTTATGTGTTCTAATTGCAAAAATAATATTTTATCTTAACTTTATATTTATGTTAGTAATGGTAAATTAAAATTTATTTTTCCAAATTGATAGATTATTTATTATTTTTTGTTGTAAAAATATTGACAATTTTCAAATTTTATTTAAATTTTTTGCAGTTGCAAATAACTTGAAAATGGCAAATTTAGCCTTTATATTATTCATTGCACTGAAAGGAGATTTTATTGATGAAAAACAAATTATTGTTAGCTATAAGTACATCACTTTTTTTATTTTTGCCTTTATCTTTAACCTCTTGTGGTGATTCACAATCTACTTTGCAAACTTATAGTATATCTTTTTACGACGATGATACTTTGATTAGTGAAATATCTACTAGCGGATATGAAATTATTACATTACCAGAGGCTCCAATTAAAGATAATTATACATTTAAAGGATGGTATTTAGATAAAAATACATGGAACGAAAAATTAAGTGAAGATTATTTTATTAATAAAGCACTTACACATGATATTAATAGTTATGCATATTATGAAGAAAATGTAATTCCTAAACCACAAGAATATACAATTAATTTTTATATTGATGATGATATTTTTTCTACATTAGAAACATCTGGAAACGAGTATATTGTTCTTCCACAAGCTCCTAAAAAAGAATCATATGAATTTGTTGGTTGGTTTTTTGATAAAGATACATTTAATAATCAATTAAAAGAAGACACATATTTAAATAAAAGTTTGGATCAAGATATTAATGTTTATGCCAATTACTTATTTAAAGAAGAACCAGTAAAAGAATTTACAGTTACCTTTGATACTTGTGGTGGTGATACGATGGATTCTATTACTACATCTATTATATCTAGTGAACCTATACCTACAAGATATGGTTATAAATTTTTAGGATGGTATTTAGACAATACTTATATTAAAAAAGTTACATTCCCATATGAAGTTACACAAAACATAACTTTATATGCAAAATGGGAGAAAAATACATATAATGTCCACTTTGAATTAAATGGTGGAAAAGGTGTAAGTGATTTAAATGTTAGTGTAATTAATGAAGAACCAATTCCAACAAGAGAAGGTTATACTTTTCTTGGTTGGTATTTTGAAAGTAATTTTATAACTAAAGTTACATTCCCATATGAAGTTACACAAAACATAACTTTATATGCAAAATGGAATGAAAATCTTCCAACTAGTATTAGTTTTGTTGTAAGTGCAGAAGGAGTTTTAACTGAAGTAAATGGTATTAGTGAAACAAATAATGTTGTCATTATTCCTAATGAAGTTAATAATATAGAAGTAAAAGAAATTAAAAAAGAATTATTTTTAAACAATACTTATATTGAAAAACTTGTAATTCCAGAAACTGTTACAACTTTAGGATACAAAATGTGTTATGGATGTACTAACTTAAAAGAAGTTATTCTTCCAGATAATATAAGTGTTATTCCTGATTATGCATTTGAAAAATGTACTTTATTAGAAAAAATAAATATTCCTCAATCCTTAGTTCAAATTAGAAATGATGCATTTTCAGAGTCTGGTATAAAAGAATTTGTAGCTCCGGATTCATTTAAAGAAATTTGGGGAAATGCTTTTAAGGATTGTAAAAATTTAGAAAATGTTGATTTAAATAAAACTACAAGTATAGGTGATATGAGCTTTGAAAATTGTACAAAATTAAGTTCAATTGTCTTGCCAAATACTTTAGTTGAGGTAGGAACATTTGTTTTTAGTGGTTGTACATTACTTAATAATATAAAAATGCCATCAAATCCAATTGAAATAACTAATACTTTTATATATGGATCTGGATATTATAATGATACAAATAATTGGGAAAATGGAATTCTATATTTAGATAATTATTTGATTACTACAAATAATGATTTATTAAATCAACAAAGTATTAATGTAAAAGAAGGAACAATTGTTATTGCAATTAATGCTTTTACTAATAATGGTAAAAAATTGAAAAGTATAGTTTTACCAGAAGGGTTAAAAATAATTGGAAGTTCAGCTTTCTCTAGCTTATATTCTTTAAGTCAAATTAATATTCCATCTAGTGTTATTTCTATTGGAAATAATGCATTTATTTCAACTGATTTATATAAAAATCAATCTAATTGGGAAAATGGAGGTTTTTATATAGATAATTGGTTATTAGCAGTTGATAGTGTAAAAATGACTGAATTTAGTGTTAAAGAGGGAACCGTTGGAGTAAGTGATGGTAAATCTGATACTTCATTATTCCCAACTAAAGCAACTTCTATAAGTAGTCTTACTCTTCCTAATACATTAAAATATATAGGAAATAGAAGTTTTGCCAGATTAAAAATTACTAGTTTAGAATTACCAGAAACACTTGAAACAATGAAGGAAGGAGCTTTTATGACTTGTGCTTCCCTAGAAAGTGTAAATTTAGAAGATTGTATAAATTTAAAATCTATTGGAAATCAAGCTTTCTCTAATTGTGCAATAAAAGAGATAACAATTCCTTCAAATGTCTTAGAAATGGGAGAATTAATTTTTAATCATAATAGAGTAGATTTATTAGTTCATTGTCAATTTAGTGAAAAACCAGAAGGATGGAACAATAATTGGGATTATACTTATAGTACAAAAGCAAAAATTACTGTTGAATGGAACTAATCTTCAAAATAATAGGTTTTCGTAAATAATTTACATAAATTTACGTGATTTTAATTTAAAAAGACATTACTTTTGTTAAAATGATGTCTTTTTTTAAAAAAATCATTCATTTTTTATATTGATATATAATAATAGCAGAAGGTCTTATGGAAAAAAGTAAATTCTTATTATTTTTGCCATTACCTCTATTACTTACTTCGTGTAGTAATCCAGGTACAATTAGTTAAAATTCATTAACAAGTTCTAGTGATGAAAACGAAATTAAAACAGCTAATATTCCTCTTAATTTTGTATTTGAACATGTTTATGATAGCGAAGACAACCTACCTTTAGCTTCTTTACTTTATCAAAGCAATTATCTTTCTGACGATTTTGATGAACTTGAAATTCCACAAGATTTAATAGCTGGTGATTTATTAAATATAGAATATACTGGAGAAATAATTGCAACTAAACCTTATCCAGGCACATTTTATTTAAATGGTGAAATTATTTCATATAACTTTGAAAAGACAAAGATTATAGAAATTGATATTAAAGAAGATTTAGTAACGATAGATAATTTATCTTAATCTTATATACTTGAAAATGAGTTTGTAATATTAAATAATAAAGATGCGACCATAGTTAACGAGAAGCATTATTCTCTTTATGACGCTAAATTTTTTAAAGATTTATTTTCTTTAGATGATGAAATCGATGAAGATAAGTTGATCACCAATTATATTAAACCATCCTTAACTAATTTCTCTTTAAAAGGAGAAATTCACCTTTCTTCAATATATCAATTAATCTCTTTTTTAGAAGATGTTAGTAGAGGAATATATGGGGATATAGTAAGGATGAGAGGATTTATTAAAATCATCTATCATCTATATCACTTTGAATTTACTAACGGATTATATTCCTTAACTGAATCTAATATCGAAGATATAAAAGAGGATGAGATTGTTTTTATCGGCTATAAGATCGATAAACTGAAAATAAGGTAATTTCTAATATTAAATAAATATTTTAAAAACTAGAATATTTACTTAATATTATAAAAATATATAATATTTGAATGGTTTTTATAGAAAAAGAGGGTAATTATGGATTTAACGAAATTTAAGTGGATTAGAGAACCTAAAAGATGGGAAATTAAAAATGGAGATATGCTAGTTATCTATACTGAACCTAAGACCGATCTATGGCAAAAGACTTATTACCATTTTATTAACGATAATGCTCCTTGTTTTCAAATTGAAAGCGAAGAAAAGTACTTTTCTTTTGTCGTCAAAACCTCTTTTAAGAATGCAAAACATCGATTTGATCAATGCGGAGTGATTATCTATATGGATAGTGAGAATTGGATAAAAGGGTCAATAGAATATGAAAATGAAACATATCAGCATTTAGGGAGTGTCGTCACAAATAATGGCTATTCTGATTGGGCTACGACTAATATCTCTTCTTCGATAAAAGAAATGTGGTACCGTTTAAGTAGAAGGGAAGATGATTTTAAGATTGAATATTCAATCGATGGAATCGAGTATAAACAGATGAGAATTACTCATTTCTATAAAGGCCAAGGAAAAATTTGTTTTGGAGTCTATGCTTGTTCTCCTGAAGAATCATCATTTAAGGCTGAGTTCTCTTCCTTTAACTTAGGGGAATGCGTGTGGATGAAACACGATGGTCAAAAACCTGATTTATAAAATATTGAAATTTAGAACAAAAAACCTTTAAAAATCGATTATTTTAATAAAATTAATTGCTTTTTCATAAGCTCTTTTCACTGTCCTATAATCGCAATTATATTTCCTAGCCAGCTTTGCAAATGACGGTCTTGTGTCTTTGTCTGTAAGAATAATTTATCTTGTTTTTACCATAAACTCTAACGCTAAATAAATTTCTTTTCTTTTGTTCATATGTCCTCCAATTGCTATAGTTAGTAATGGAAGAAATACTACATTTTAAATTGGTGAAAACCAACTTCTTCATTATGGCGTTTACACTAATATTTTATTTTTTCTCAATTTAAATGTTTCAACCTGCGATTTGATTAAAAATCATCTATTGTTTCTTCAATTGTAAACTTGATAAAAGAATATGTAGAAACCATTAATGTAATAGAAAATTATTTTAAAAATATGATATATTTAAGACATGATTGAAAAATGGCTTAACATTTTGGGCAAAAAGAAAAAAGAAGTTCTAAATTCCTTAAGAAATGACGGACAAGCCACACAAAAAAACGGAGCATGTTATGTCCTTCCTGATATTTCTCTTTACAATGTCAGCTTCAAGCCATATTTAACATTTTATAATAATCTAAATAGCATTACGCTTTGTGCACAAAATTCCAATTTTTCACGTGAAGTCCTTTTAAACTTACGTGATGAATTAATATCACAAAATTTCGAATTGATAGCAGATAGTCTCAATCACGAAACTACAACTAATCTACTCAGCTATGAAAAATCAAAACAAATGGTGACCGCTTATCAAAACGAAGATAGTCTTGTCATCCAACTAGAAGTGAAGATGACAAAAAAAGAAATATTAAGCCAAATGACCGGCGTGTCGTATAAAGATGCTCTTGTACGATGGATATTTTATCTAATCGGTGGCTTAATCTTTGGCTTAGTCGCTTTCGCTTGTACTTTGTCTGAGACACAATATCCGCTTAATATTTATCTATCGATAGGTTCTGGGGCATCTTTCGGCATTCTTTATGGTCTTTCCATGGAACTGGCAGATTATTTTTCAGTAAAAAACGCACGCAATAAAAAGAAACCAAAAGTTTACAAAACTCTCACAAAAAAAGCTAAAGAACAAGGACTGGAAAATGGCATGCCTATAACATATACACAAATGAAACGGAAAGGCCATTTCAATATAAGCGGCGGATGGTATGGCCTCTTCTTTCTCAGTAAATCCATTGCGACAATCTTCTACCAAAAAGGTTTTGTATTCAAACGTCTTGATATCCCGATAGAAAGCTTAGATGAAGTCAAGTATAATCGTATCGAATTCATAATAAAAGCAAAGGAAATGACACATAATTTCTTTTTCATAGACAAAATCAGTGACGAAGAAATGAATAAAATCGATGACACACTCGGTTATTCTGGTGAGAAATACGATGCGATCTTCACAAAGGTTCATGTTCTTTTTACTGACTACAACTTCTTATCTATTTATGATGCCAAAGATTCCCCATACTTAGAAGAAATAGAATTTTTCGAAAGAATGCTTGTCCAAAAGCTATTTCGAAGCGAAACGCTTTCGAGAAAACAACTCCAAGATCTTTTTAACTCCTATTTTTCTTCTCGAGAAGATTATTATGATGAAGAAGAGCCAGAACTCATTAACACATCTTCTTATTATGGTTCCTTCTCAAATTATCTCCTAGACCATTTAACTGAAGAGACACCAGAAATTTATACTGCTATTGTCGATTTGCAAAATGAAGGTTCAGAAAAGCCATCAACAGAGCAAATCGAAAATGATTCATTATCTACAAATAATCTAACGGAAGAAGGTAAATAAAATAGCTGCTTACTGACTAAATAACATCTATGTTATAGTTTTCATAAACTATACTCACAAATCATTTATGCTATTGAGATTAAAAAGTAACTAGACTATTGCGGTAATAAGATGAAAAGACTAATATGTCAAATTTAAACTGCTTCAAATTCTAACGCCATAATGAAGAAGTTGGTTTGGGAGTGCAGACAAAAACTTGGACTAAATAGAAATGGGATGTTCTCCAGACAATTCAATGTGTGAAGGATTCTTTGAAACAATTAAAAATGAGTTCTTTTATCCAAATGATTGGAAATATACAACATGTGATGATTTTATTACTGAATTAGAAAAATATTTAATCTGGTTTTAAAATAAACGAATTAAGAGACGATTAGGATATTTATCCCCAAAAGAATTTATGTTAAATTATAATCAATATTAGTCTAAAAAAATATCCGCATCCCCTCTAATATCGAAGATATAAAAGAGGATGAGATTCTTTTTATCGGCTATAAGATCGATAAACAGAAAATAAGGGAATTTCTAATATTAAATAAATATTTTAAAAACTAGAATATTTACTTAATATTATAAAAATATAGTGTATTTGAATGGTTTTTATAGAAAAAGAGGGCAATTATGGATTTAACGAAATTTAAGTGGATTAGAGAACCTAAAAGATGGGAAATTAAAAATGGAGATATGCTAGTTATCTATACTGAACCTAAGACCGATCTATGGCAAAAGACTTATTACCATTTTATTAACGATAATGCTCCTTGTTTTCAAATTGAAAGCGAAGAAAAGTACTTTTCTTTTGTCGTCAAAACCTCTTTTAAGAATGCAAAACATCGATTTGATCAATGCGGAGTGATTATCTATATGGATAGTGAGAATTGGATAAAAGGGTCAATAGAATATGAAAATGAAACATATCAGCATTTAGGGAGTGTCGTCACAAATAATGGCTATTCTGATTGGGCTACGACTAATATCTCTTCTTCGATAAAAGAAATGTGGTACCGTTTAAGTAGAAGGGAAGATGATTTTAAGATTGAATATTCAATCGATGGAATCGAGTATAAACAGATGAGAATTACTCATTTCTATAAAGGCCAAGGAAAAATTTGTTTTGGAGTCTATGCTTGTTCTCCTGAAGAATCATCATTTAAGGCTGAGTTCTCTTTCTTTAACTTAGGGGAATGCGTGTGGATGAAACACGATGGTCAAAAACCTGATTTATAAAATATTGAAATTTAGAAAAAAACCTTTAAAAATCCATTATTTTAATAAAATTAATTGATTTTTACTTAAAAAAATTAGTTGCTTCTAGCAACTTTTTTTATTTTGTTTTTATATACGATTTTTTATCAACAGTCAAAATGGAAGTGATTACATTTTCCTCTTGAAAAAGGAACAGGGGGTATATAATTAAGCTAGTTTATTTGCTGACAATGAAAATAATGCGTTTCCAATCGCTCTAGAAGAATCGATTGCATCTATTCTATTCCCTAATTCTTTATAGGAGATAGTTTTGCCATATTCAATTTTCTTTGTTTCGTTAAGGACTCTTTTTTGAAAAGAAGATAGATTATCAAGTTGATAAGGGATAGAAAAAGATTTTTTTCTTAGATAAAAATTCTTCGATCTCTTTTTTTGTCAATAAAAGTGTTTGATTGTTTGAAGTGTATCTTTGATCATTTAAATATATATTGATCAAAAAATTATCTTTAGCTTCTAAAACGATATTTCTACTTAATACTTGAATGGTCATCTTTCTATCATTTTGATTTAGATAATAATCTTATTTATTTCTCCTTTTAAATAATAAACGATAAGTATCGAGTCAAGATATATTAGGTTGTTGTTATAGTCATCAAAATCGATCGAGAACTGATTTTTAATCTTATCTAATCGATAAGTGATGGTGTTTTTATGGAAGTAAAGCTTTTTTGATGTATCGATTAAAGAGCGATTGGTCATTAGATAGATATATATTGTATCGATGAATGATGTGTTGAATTTGTTGTCGTAATGAAATATCTCCAATATCTTTTGATCGATAAAATAAAGCAGTTCGCTGTTATTTAATGATAATAGAGGGAATATAGCAAAATATTTGTTCGCTTCGAATAGTTCGTAGTGATCGAGGGTTTTCTTTAATAGCTTCAATATTTTTAATGTGTTGAGATAGATTGAAGGGATAGCAAATAAATCGTCGATGTTAGCTGAAAGTATCCCATAGAGGCGATTAGAAAAGAAAAAACTATTGATTTTTGAGGTATCTATATCTTTATAGTCAATATTCAATAAAGCGATAAAGTATTTATCGATATAGGTTTTAGCGATCAGTCTTTCGTTAAGATACGATTTTAAAAAGTTAACAATCGATTGGATGATGTTGTCGTTATAATTTGAGGAAAAATCGATGATTAGCATGGTTTTATGTTCATTATCAGCAATTTTTAATTCGTTTAAACGGTAAAGAAATAGCGATTTTTCTTTAAAGAAACCATTTATCAACGAGTTAAAGAATGAATCTTTAGTTTCGTTTGTTAAATAAAATTTGTTCTTCTTGATAATCTTTTTTATTAGTTCGCTAAACGTATAAATATAATCATTAGGAATATCTTCTAACTTGGTCTCCTCTTCTAGAATCATGATGATCGCCAATGTCTTATCTTCTTCTTTTATTGCAATTGCTAGTCTTCTTTTAGAAGAGAGGTTGGTGATGATCATTCTATCTTTATTTTTTAAACTATTTTCAATCTTTTTATAGGTGTTGATATGAACATAACCATCGGTGATAGTTTGATTCCATGTTTCATCTTTTACTAAAAAAGGGGAATAGAAGGATATCAGCTGATATTCTGAGTTAATTATCGCGATAGGATTGTTTGTTAAATGGTAATATCCTTGGGTGATATCTTTTAAGTCTTTTGAGTTGATGATGATATTAAAATAATTCTCAAATGAATTCATTTGTTCTCCTAGCACAATTATGTTCGTTATTTTAGCATTTAACTACATTGTAATCAATCGACGAAAAGGAAAAAATATTGTCGTTAAAAGGAGATTGCTTATGAAGAATTTATTATTGATGAGAGCCCCTCTTAAATATATTCAAGGAGAAGGATCGCTTACTCACTTCTATGAGAATGTAAAGAGCTTCGGTTCAAGATTTTTATTCATTTGTTCAAATAGCGGATATAAAGCTACTCATGATCAATTAGAAGAATCGTTTAAAGGTAGCAAAACATTCCGCAAATATGAGATATTTGGTGGAATTTCATCTTTAGGTGAAATCGCTAGAATGAGAAAGATCATCAAAGATGAAAAGATAGATGTCGCCATCGGAGTAGGCGGAGGAAGCGCAGTTGATACAGCTAAAGCTTCGGCTTATTATGAAAATAAGAGAATCTGCATCATTCCTACTGTCTGTGCAACCGATGCACCATGCACTGGATTAAGTGTCATCTATAACGATGATCACTCGTTCAATAGTTATTTGTTCTATCCAAACAACCCAGATTTGGTTTTAGTCGATAGTAGAGTTATCGCTAACGCTCCTGAAAAGTTCTTGGTTGCAGGAATGGGAGATGCTTTAGGAACATATTTTGAAGCTAGAGCATGTTATAAGACTCACTCTCTATCTCTTGAATCTGGAGGAATCTCTCTTTCTGCGATGGCATTATGTAAACTTTGTTATGAGACATTAAAGAAAGATGGAAAGAAAGCCTTGCTCTCTGTTAGAAATCATCTTGTCACTCCTGAACTTGATGCGATAATCGAAGCTAACACTTACTTAAGCGGAGTTGGAGCTGATAATGGAGGACTTTGTGTTTCACATTCATTCTATAATGGAGTCACTTCATTAAATAAGAAAACTGCAATGCACGGAAATTGTGTTGCTTACGGAACTCTTGTTCAATTGCTTCTTGAAGATGCTCCAAAAGAAGAATATGAAGAAGTTAGAAACTTCATGGTCGAAGTTGGTCTTCCTATTACTTTAAAAGAGATCGGATGCACTAGAGAAGATGCCCATAACATCGCTCTTGCTTCTTGCGTTGAAGGAGAATCGCTCCACAATTTAAGCGGAGATGTTAAGGTTAAAGAATTAGAAGATGCGATTATTCTTCAAGATGTTTTAGGGGAGGAATATTTAGCTAACGCTAAATAATAGTTTGTATGGAAAACGCAGTAAAAAAAGAAAAGAAGCCCTTTAAAGGGGTTAAAATATGGGATTTCTTAAATAAGATCCCTGCTGGAACGATGTTTGTTCCTCTTGTAATTAGTGCAATCATTACGACTATATGCATCCATTGTGGACTCGGAGAATCTTTATGGAGCTATTTAGGTAATCCTATGAAGGACTTGTTCGGTAGCACTGGTCAAATGTTGCTTATCGGACTTATGCTATTTTGTACAGGTACTACGATAACTGGAAGAGATTTTATCGAAGTAGGTAAAAGAGGTATATGGATTATACTTGCAAGATTGATCCCAGCTTACATTATTTGTGCTTTGGTATTTGTCTTTGCAGGAGTCAATGGGTTCGCTGGAATCGATGCAATCACTCTCGTTTGCTGTTTAACTTCAGCAAATGCCGCCCTTTATATGGGTATCATTCAACCTTATGGTGATGATAGCGATAAAGGTACATTTCCTATCATGTTGATCTTCTCAATGCCACTTGTTCCATTTATCTTCCTTAGCTGCTTTGGAAGCGGTGAAGGAAATGTATTAACTAGCGTTTTGCAAATTATCTCGCTTTTAATTCCTTTCTTCCTTGGTGTCTTATTAGGAAATTTAGACCACAAGATTAGAGACGTATTTAAAGGCGGAAATGCTATAATCCTTCCATTCTTAGGATTCCAATTTGGTTCGACTATCGATCTTGTAAACGCATTCCAAGGTGATGTCATATTAGCTGCTTTATTGCTTGTTGTCATCTACTGGGCAGTTACATTGATTATCCCATTTATCGTCGATCGTTTCATCTTAAAAAGACCAGGCTATGCTTCGGTCGGATCTTGTTCATTAGCAGGTGTTGCTCTTTCTATTCCAGCGATGGTTGCAACATATAACTTCGGTGGAGTTACTGGAGCAGAAGCTGCAAAGAATGCGACTGCAATTTTGGCGTTCGTATTGTTTATCACAAACATTCTTGCTCCATTCTTTACGAAGTGGACTATGAATAACTACTTCAAACATAATCACGATGATGCGATTAGAGTATTCTCTAGATCTCATCCTGAATTACTTGAAGCGGTATATGATGAAAACGGAAACTATCGTACCCATCATCATTTCCACGATATTTATTCAAAGATCTTCCACATTAAATCTCATAAAAAAGATGCAAGTAATGTTGAAGAAAAGAAAGATGTTGATGTTACAAAAGTTGAGGAAACTAAACCTCAAATAAATGTAGATGTTAAACAAACAAACAATGATAACGTTATTCATGAAGAAAATATAAATTTAGAAGAAAAAGGAGGGAATAACGATGAAAACAAATAAATTATTACAAGTTTCGACGTTGAATGCTCTCATGATGGGAGATTATTATGGAGCTAAAACTGTTGAAGAAATTTTAAAGGAAACCGATACTGGAATCGGAACTTTCGATGGATTAAATGGTGAAGCTATCTTCTATAAAGGGAAAGCTTATAACGGACAAGCTACTGGAAAAGTAATCGAAATGCATAAAGAAGATAAAGTTCCATTTAGCTGTACTGCTAAATTCGATTATAAGGTTGAAGCTCTTCCTGTTACATTTGATTCAATCGAACAATTTAAAAAGGATTTAGAAGCTCATTTACCTTCAAAAAATTACTTCTATATGATCGTTATGGATGGTAAATTCAATGTGAGAGTTAGAAGTTGCTTCAAACAAGAAGAACCATATGAACCATTATATAAAGTCGCATGCGACCAAAGAGAATTTGAATACCACGATGTCGAAGGTGTAGTTGTAGGTATCTATAGTCCTAATTATGTTGAAGGAATGAACCTTCCAGGATGGCACATTCATTTCCTTTCTAAAGACTTTAAATTAGGTGGTCATATCTTAAATGTCTCTTCTAACAACGCTTTAGTTAAGATCAATAAATTGGATACATGGGAAGTTTTGATGCCAGAAAATAAAAACTTCGCTAAATGGAATTTAAAGGAAGATTTAAAAGAGAAAACTGAAGCAGTCGAAGGAAACTCTAAAAAATAATTGTTCAAACTGATGAACAATGTAAAAACGTATGTTTCTTTATAGGGCATACGTTTTTATTTTGCATTAAAACGAAAAATATTTAATACCTCATTGAATGCTCCTATAATATTAACAAAAGGAGTTAAATAAATATGAAAAAAGTTATAGTTATTACTGGTGGCGGAAGCGGAATGGGGCTTGCGACCATCGAGGAACTTGGAAAGGATTATATAATTATTATCACAGGAAGAACCTTATCTAAATTAGAAAAGGCGAGCGAAAAATATAATGATTTAGGATATACAATCTATCCATTCGCTTGCGATGTCTCTAAAAAAGATGAAGTTCTTAAACTTGCTCAATTTGCAAAAAATAAAGGCGAAATCTTAGCGGTCATTCACGCTGCCGGAGTTTCTCCTCACATGGGAGATGCTGAAACTATCGTCAAAATCAACGCTTTGG
Source organism: uncultured Bacilli bacterium (assembly GCA_944327845.1). GTDB lineage: Bacteria > Bacillota_I > Bacilli_A > RFN20 > CAG-826 > Onthovivens. The sequence continues at coordinate 384,822 of CALVHN010000001.1, read as the reverse complement.
GAACACATCTTGTCAACCAAGCATTCAAAGATGTGATGGAAAATGGAGTTATTTTAAATGTTTCATCGATGGCAGCTTATATGCTTCCTAATATGTTGCTTCCACTTAAACATTATCCAAAAATATTCATAAATAGCGATGAATTTGTAAAAAAACTTGTTAAAAAATCAAGAATGTTTGGTAAAAAGATGGAGACAAGTTTAGCCTATCCAATCTCTAAAAATTTCGTCGTCTGGTACACTAAAAGATGTGCTAAAGATATGTATAAGAAAGGTATAAGAATCATTTCGGTCTCTCCTGGAAACTTTGAAACACCGATGGGAGAACTTGAAAGTGCACAAGGAAAAGCATTCCTTAAAAATGCCGCTATTCAAAGATTTGGAGATGTTAAAGAGATTGCATTGTTATTTAAATATTTGATTGATCCTCGTCTTGGATATCTAACTGGAGAAGATATTTTATGCGATGGAGGAACGATTGGTTCTTTAAAGACTTTCACTAAAAAAGAACAAAAGGAATTTTAATTTAATAACAATAAAGCAAAATAGAAAGCAAAAATTAATCTTGCTTTTTATTTTTGCGTTTCTTTGATTTTTTCTTTTTCTTGGTAGCGATACTGATGATTATAAATAATATTAATAAGACGATAACACCTATCAATATATATAACCAATATTCTTTCAAAATTCTGTCAAGTAAAGATGGTTCTTCAATCGTGATCGTTAAAGTTCAAGTATATTTTTTAATGCAATTAACACGGTGCAAAATGAGATTTTGATATAATGGAATTAAGTACTGAAACGGTGATGAAGAAATAAATTAGGAGTGAAAATGGTAACGTTTTTAGTAATTGTATTATTTCACTAGTAGGGACGCGTTTTGTTTCACTGTGATAGTATAAAGTCAGGAAAAAATGAGTTCAGTGAATACTGAACTTTTTATTTTTCTTATTTTTTTCTTAAAAAACCTTTCTAAAACTTTATATTTTTAAGAAAATAAAAAATCACAAGTGATAATCTTTTTTAAAAAATTATTTTAAAGTATAATAATGACCATGAAAATAATTTGTCCAAATTGTCGAAAAGTAATTAGTGTTTCTAAAAGTAGTGAAGGAAAAAATGTATTTTGTTCTAAATGTGGAATTAATTTTCCTTATGAATCAGGTTATAAGTTAGCAAAAGAATTATATCGTGATTATCAAAAAAGAGCTTATAACGCTTGCTATAATAAAATGGATTATCAAGAGAGTTATAATTTATATGAAGAATGTTTAAGTCTTGTTAGCAATGATTTATCTTCTATTGTAGGCATGTGTCTTTCTAAAATATATGGGCAAACATTTGATAATTTAGAATTTAATAATGTAATTGAGATACTAAATAAGTATGATATTGTTCTAGATAGTACTAATACTTATATATTTTTAGAATTTGTTATTTATGTTTTAGATCAATGTGATAATTTCATTAATCAAGTAGAAAATAGATTAATGTATCAAAAAGAAATTTTTTATAACAATACTTATTTTCAATATTATAAAGAAGGAATTTTACAGATAGAAAAATTATTAAACTTTTTTAACGATTCTTTTTCACTTTGTAAAAAAGAAGAATTTGATATTTTCATCCAGGAAAACACTAGTTTTTTGAATAGATTTAATGATTTCTTATCTTCAATTGAAACTTTAAAAAAGTCAAATTTTAAGGTTAATGGAGTTGGCGTTATCAATTTTGAAAATGAATTAATTGAAAATATTGATTTTAATATTGAAGATATCGAACTTGATGATTTAAGAGTAGCAATACCAAATACTGATAAAATAAGAACAATTTATATCTTTGGTGGAATCATCGTTGGTTTCCTTTTAATTGCTGCAATTTTATTTTTAGTAGGAATCTCAATTAAAAATAATATTTTACTTTATTGCTCTTTAATTCCATTAGCAATTGCAGGTATTTTCTTCTTTGTTTTTTATAAAAAGAGTAGGAAAAACAATAGTTAAATATAATTATTCTCTTTTAAATAATCTATCATTTTTAAGATAGCTCTTTTTCGATGAGAAATATTATTTTTCTCTTCGCTTGTTAATTCACCATAAGTTTTATTATATCCATCAGGTAAAAATATCGGATCGTAACCAAAACCATTATTTTTAGTTACATAATTTGTTATTTTTCCTTTACATTCTCCAATAAAATATAAAGGGTCATCAGTTAAATTTAAAACGCAAATGCAACAAGTAAATTTTGCAGGACTATTAGCATAATTAAGTGTTAAAAAAGAATTACATTTTTCAAATCCACCTAAACTTAAAGCATAGCGTTTTGAATAAATACCTGGAAATTCATCACCTAATGCATCAATAACTATACCTGAATCATCAGATAAAATAATTTTTTTAGTGCAGTTTTGCAAGCTTTTTGCTTTAATTAAGGAGTTTTCTTTAAACGTTTTTCCAGTTTCTTCTGGATCATTATCTATTTTTAAATCACTTAGTGAATATAGTTTTATTGGTAAATCTTTTAATATTTTTTTATATTCATTTATTTTATTTTGGTTATTTGTTGCAAGTACAATTTCTAACATATTTACCTCTATGATAATAAAAAAGCCGATTTTTAATCGGCTATATGAATAACTTCTGGAGCGGGCGACGGGAATCGAACCCGCGTATTTAGCTTGGAAGGCTAATGTTCTACCATTGAACTACGCCCGCAACGTTTAATTATTATATTAATATCTTTTAAATTATTCAATAGATATTTTTAAGATAAGAGAAATTCTTACATTCTAGCTTTGGCTAGAATGTAAGAAAGATAAAAACTATTTAAATAAATTAATTAAAGAATTTACATCCATATAACCAGATGTAGTTTTAACTATTTTTCCATCATTAAAATAAACTAATGTTGGTACTGCTCTAACATTATATTGAGCAGCAAGTGAATTAAATTTATCAACATCTACTTTAACAATAGTAATATTAGGATCTCTTTCAGCAAATTCAACAAGTTCTGGTGCAAGCATTTTGCAAGGACCACACCATGTAGCAAAGAAATCGACTAAAACTCTACCTTTTGTAATTAATTCATTAAATTGTTCAATTGTTGTTAATTCTAATAACATTTTTAATCCTCCTTTAAATTAAACTAAAAATTCCAAATAAAATTAATAAATGAATTGGATAATATAGATAGAAACCATATTTAATATATTTATTGCTTAATCCTAATTTTCCATTATATAGAATAATGAATATAACAGAGAATATCATATAAGTAGATAAAGCATATAATGTAGTTTCAGCAATTCTATCTATATATGTTAAAAGGTAGCATATCAAACTTGAAAATACAATTGATATGCTCATAGATATTTTTGTACTTGTTAGATATAAGTCATTCTTTTTTTCTAAGAAAGCATTATATTCTTCGTTACTATAAACATTTTTACTAGCTTCAATTATTTTATAAGTTTTATCGATTCGATAATTCAAAATAAAGTAAATGATAAAATAGAAGAAAATTAAAAGTAAAGTTATTGTTGAATAATCTGGAACAATCGAAGTGATTATTTTTTCAAAAGTAGTATTAGTAAAGTAAATAACATTAAATTCAATTAAAGACGAAATTATTAAAATAAAAATAGGAATTATAGCAAGAAATTTTTGCCATAATTTATTTGTTCTTACAAGTAAATAATAAGTTGAAACAACTAAAATTAGAGTTGTAAAAATATTATAAAAACCTAATGTTGTATCTTTAAAAATAACAAACTCAATAAAAATAATACTTATTGAAATTAAAATAAATATTATTCCAAGACGAGCAATATATTTAAAAATATTAGATGTTTTCCTAGCTCCTTCAATTGCTAAAAAGAAAAATATTGGATAAGCAAGGCGCCCTAAAATTCTTAAAATATAAATTGCAACATTTAATCCTGGAGATTGAGGTAAAAAAATACTTAAACAAAGACCAATATGGTCTAATGTCATAAAAATGCAAGCAAGAACTTTTAAAACGAAATTTGATAATTTTAACGTTTTTTCCATAGTTAAATCTTATATTATAGAAATGATAATAGTTAAGAGAACGGATATTAAATTATTGGTAGCGTGAGAAATAATTGAAGCACCTAAACCATGTTTTTCGTATATAAAACATAAAATTCCACCTGCTATCATATAAGAAGGTAAGTTGATTAATTCATTTATTAAATTTTCAGTACTAGAAAAATCAAAACTAAAATGTAACAATCCAAAAATTATAATTGAAATGATATAAGCAGGTATTCTTCCAAATTTTTTAAGAAGTGAAAATAAACCTGCACGATAAGTAAATTCTTCTACGATTGGTCCAATAATTCCAAATACGATGATTGAAAGTATTGGATATAAATTAGTTATTGATTCAATGGAGGATTCGTTTGCATTGCTTGTTGCACCGCTTGAAAAACTATAAAAAATAGAAGTGACTATTGAAGAAATTATCATTAATGTAATTCCATTTAATAAACCACTTGACCAAGTATTCATCGTTTTAAATTCTGATAATAATTTAAGATTATCAATATTTAAAATCATTACCATTATTCCAAAAGCAATAAAATACAAGCCAAAATTAACTGCAGCGATAGTAGGAGAGAGAATTAAGTAATTAGGATTTATTGCATTTATTATTATTTGAATAAGATAGGAAAACAGCGATAATCCAATAAAACCTAATAAAAATAAAGATAGTCTTTTTGGGATAGAAAGTTCAATTTCTCTTGATGGAAATTTAAAAAAACTATGTTTTTCTTTACTTTTTTCGTTTACTGAGTTAATAAAATCAATAACTTCCTGTTCTTCTTGACTGACTTCTTCTTGATTTTCTTCTTTTGATTCTTTTTCTTGTTCTTGTGGTTGAGGATTCTCTTCATTAATTGGATAACCACAGTATGGACAAGTTACTGAATCATCATCAATTGTTAGATTACATTTTTTGCATTTAATTTTATTACTCATATTGTGTATATTATAATATATTATCTTTGGTATAGGTAGAAAAATGTATACGATTTTAAAAAGTGAAAAGTATGAAGTTTCAGTTCTTCAGTCAAAGTTTATAAGCTATTTAATTCATATTGAAAACCTTGCAGATTTCGATTATTTTTATAAAAATTTAAAAAAAGAACACAAAAAAGCTAGGCATATTTGCTATGCTTATATTTTAAATGATACATATAAATATAGTGATGATGGTGAACCTAGTTCTACAGCTGGTTTACCTATTTATAATGTATTAAAAGGGAATGAACTTAAGAACGTTGCTTTATTTGTTGTTAGATATTTTGGTGGCACTTTACTTGGAAGTGGAAGATTATTAAGGACCTATTCATTAGCTGCTAAAGAAGTAGTTAATTTAGCAAAAAAAGTAAAATTATCTACTTTTAAATTTGTTGAAGCTTCAATTGATTATCAATCATTTGATTCATTTAAAAATTATTTAAATATAAACAATCTTATTATCAATAAAACATTTTTTAATGATAAAATATTCATCGAGTTTCGTTCACCCTTAGATTTTAATGAGAATGAACTTGAAACATTATTTTATCCAAGTTTAAAGATAGAAAATTCTTATATTAAAGAGATTATTATGGAGGATTAGTTATGTCAGATTGCAATCATAATTGCGAAGGATGCACTGTTGAAAATTGTTCTAGTAGAATAGAAAAAGTTAAATTAAATGATCGAAGTTTTATTAAACACACTTACGCTATTGTTAGTGGAAAAGGTGGGGTTGGTAAAAGCTTTGTAACATCAATGCTTGCTTCAAAATTTAATAAATTAAATAAAAAAGTTGGAATTTTAGATGGAGATATAACTGGACCATCCATTCCACAATCTTTTAATATCCATGAACAAGCTTACGGAGATGGAAATAGTTTAATTTTTCCAGCTATTACTAAGGAAGGAATTAAAATTATTTCTTCAAATATGCTTATAGCTAATGAAGATGATCCAATTATTTGGCGAGGAGGATTAGCTTCCACATTATTACTTCAATTTTATAAAGATGTTCTTTGGGAAGATTTAGACTATTTATTTATTGATATGCCACCAGGAACAAGTGATATTAATTTAACAGCTTTTCAATCGATTCCATTAGATGGAATAATAATTGTTTCAACCCCTCAAGATTTAGTTTCATTAATTGTTAAAAAAGCAATTAATATGGCCAAAATGATGAACATTCCAATTATTGGAATTATTGAAAATATGTCTTATCTTACTTGTCCAAAATGCAATGAAAAGATTTATTTATTTGGCAAATCAAAACTAGAAACTTATGCTAAAGAAAATAATCTTAAAATTTTAGGACGTTTACCTTTAATTTCTGAAACTTCAGTTAAGATTGATAATGGTGAGGCAGTTAATGTTGAAATTAATGAATTTAATGAGATAGTTAATAAAATTATGGAGGAAGAAAAATAATGATAAGTGCATATGAATTTTCTTTAAGAAGAAAGAACTTATTTGAGAAAATCGACGATAATAGCATTACAATTTTATTTTCTGGTGTTGCAAAAAAAAGTAGTGCAGATGAAGATTATCCTTTTTTAGCTAATCGTAATTTTTATTATTTAACAAATATTGAACAAGAAAATTCCATTTATGTTTTAATAAAAAGCGATGGTTTAATGAAAGAATTTTTATTTATTCAGCCTCGTGATGAATTAAAAGAAAAATGGACTGGAAGAAGACTAACTATAGAAGAAGCAACAAATTTAAGTGGAATTGAAAATGTCTTAATTGTTGATTCTTTTGATTCAAAACTTGATTTAATTTTAAATAGGAGAGAAAAAATTTATGGCGATATAAAAACTTTATATCTTGATTTTGATGGTGAGCAAAAAATAAGCAAAGATAAAGATATTGATGATTTTTCTTATGGTCTTAAAAATAATTATCCTTATCTTAATATTAAAGATGTTTATCAAAGCATAATCGAATTAAGGATGGTTAAATCGCAAGCTGAAATTGACGAATTTATTGAAGCAATCACTAAAACAAACATCGGTTTAAAGAAAATTATGAAGACTTTAAAACCAAACCTTTATGAATATCAATTAGCTGCTTTATTTTTCTACACAATCCAAGATTATGATTTTGCACCTTTAAGTTTCCCTACAATTGCTGCAAGTGGAAAAAATGCCACATGTTTACATTACACCTCTTTAAAATCAAAACTTAATAATGATGATTTGATTCTTTTTGATTTAGGTGGAAAAAACAATGGTTATTGTGCTGATATTTCTAGAACTTACCCTGTAAGTGGAAAATTTAGTCCTCTCCAAAAGAAAATTTATAGCATTGTTTTAGGATGTAATAAGTATATTATTAGCAAGATTAGACCTGGTATTACATTAAAAGAATTAAATAATTTAACTATTGAATTTTTAGCAAATGAATGTTTAAAAGAAGGATTAATTAAAGAAAAAGAAGATATTAAAAAATATTATTTCCATTCAATTTCTCATCATATCGGTCTTGATACACACGATCCATCATTAAGAGAGAAACCTCTTGAAAAAGGAAATATTATTTCTTGCGAACCAGGATTATATTTTGAAGAATATGGAATTGGTGTAAGAATTGAAGATGATATTTTAGTAACAGAAGAAGGGTCTTATAATTTAAGTGGCAATATTATTAAAGAAGTTGATGACATTGAAAAAGCCATGAAGTATTCTGAATTTTAATAAAATAATTGAGTTTTACAAGGATATTGATGATAAAACATATTTTTTTTGATTTTAATGGAACATTATTGGATGATGTAAATCTTTCTTTTTGTTTAGAAAAAGAAATAGTTGCTCAACTTAATTTAAGGCAGATTACTCTAGAAGAATATCTGGATAATTTTAAATTTCCAATAAAATCATTTTATGATTATTTAGGCGTGCCAGATGATAAATTTAGTGAAATGGCTAATTATTTTTTTAAACATTATAATCTAAGAGAAAAAAATGAAACCTCCTTATCAAAAAATGTTGTTTCAATATTAAAGGAATTAAAAGATAAACAATATAAACTATATGTTTTATCTGCTTCTGAAATTAATTTATTAATAAAACAATTAAAATATTTTCAAATATTTGATTATTTTGATGGAGTCATTGGTTTAAATAATATTCACGCAAAAAGTAAGATTGAAGTTGCCGAGGATTATATTAAAAAATATCAAATAAATCCTTCTGAATGTTTATTAATTGGTGATACTTTACATGATTATCAAGTTGGGAAAACACTAGGTTTTAAAGTTTTACTTTATACAAAAGGGCATAATTCAAGAAAGCTATTATCTAGTATAGAAAACGTAGCTTTAATTGATGATTTTAATGAAATAAACAAATTCTTATTTTAATTATTAAAATAATTATATTTTTATTTTAAAATTATAGTCATGAGAGATAAACGTGGTGAAAAAAGAAAGCCATCAAAAATTAGGCTTTATATCGCGTCTTTAGTTTTTGCTTTAGGTACAGTTTTAATTGTATCTTTATTTATCTTACCTTTTTTTGTTAATTTAGATTCTTGGTATTTTGTTATTCCTTTTTTAGTACTTTATTTAGTAAATACTGTTTTAGCTTTATTTATTTTTAATAATAAAGTTCAAATAAATTTTAAGCTTAGTTGGTTAGTTGTTATTATTACAATTCCTGTTGGTGGAGCAATAATTTATTTACTTTATGCAAATAAAATAACAACTAAAAGAAAAAGAAAACTTCGTTTGAATAAGATTAAACTTGAATTGTGGGCAGGAAAAGATGCTTCAGAAAAAACTTTGGATAAGCTTAAAAAGTTGAATGGTGATTCTTGGGCCATTGCTCGTTATTTATACAAGGAATGCGAAGCAAGCTTATATCAAAATACCGAAACACAGTATTTTAAGTTAGGAGAATTAGCTTATCCTTATATCCTTCAAGAATTATCTAAGGCTCAAAAATTTATTTTTATTGAGTATTTCATTATTGAAGATGGATATATGTTTGGAAAAATATATGACATCTTAAGAGAAAAAGCTAAATCTGGTGTTGATGTTAGATTAATTTATGATGATTTTGGAAGTGTAGCTAAAGTTGAAGCTAATTTTTTTAAAAGAGCAAGACGAGATGGAATAAAATGTTTTGCTTTCAATCGAATTAGACCTTTGGTTGATATAAGACAAAATTCACGCGACCATCGTAAAATTATTGTAATTGATGGTGTTAGAGGCTTTACTGGTGGATGCAATTTAGCTGATGAATATATCAACATTAAAAAAAGATTTGGAAATTGGAAAGATAATTTTGTATTAATAAAAGGAGAAGGTGTTACTAGCTTAACAACTTTATTTTTATCAAACTGGGCCTTAATTACTAAAGATCCAATTAAAGACGTAAACGAGATTAAAAAATATTCTTTTTCTAAGAATAAGGAATGTTTATTTGAACCTATTAAAATAGAAAAAGATGCATTTGTTCAAAATTTTGGTGAGGTTCCTTTTGATGGTGAAGATGGTGCAAAGACTGCTTATCTTCAAATGATTTCAAGAGCTAAAAAATATGTTTATATTTCTACACCATATTTAAATCCAGACACAGAACTTATTACAGCTTTAACAACAGCTGCAAAATCTGGAATTGATGTTAGAATTTTAACTCCAGGAATTCCTGATAAAAAAATCGTATTTAGTTTAACTAGAAGTTATTATTCAATGCTTCTATCTGAAGGTATAAAGATTTATGAATATACGCCTGGTTTTAATCACGCAAAAATGATTTTAGTTGATGATGAAATTGCAATGACTGGAACGATAAATTTTGAATATCGAAGTTTATATTTACATTTTGAAAACGGAATTGTTTTTTATAAAGGTCATATAATTAAAGATATTAAAAATGACTTCGATGAGTTATTTTTAGTTTCTAAAAAGCAATACTTAGGCCAATGGATAAATAAATCAGTTTTTAAAAGAATGTTTTGGGGTATACTAAGAATTTTCTCACCACTTTTATAGGAGTTTAAATATGGAAGAAGAAATTAAAAATCAAGAAAACAATAAAAAAACTATGCAAATCCCACATATTATTTTAAAAAATATAAGTAAAATATACGGGGATGAAAAGCATGATGAAGCAGTTATTAAAGCTTTAGATGATGCTTCATTTACAATTAATAAAGGTGAACTTACTGTTATTTTAGGACCAAGTGGAGCTGGAAAATCTACCTTATTAAACATTTTAGGTGGAATGGATAGAGCAAGTAAAGGAAGCTTTATTTTAAATGAGAATGATAAAAATATTGATATTACTCAACTTGATGAAACTAATTTAGCTAAATATAGAAGGAATGTAATTGGTTTTGTTTTTCAATTTTATAATTTAATGCCTTCTTTAACTGCTTATGAAAACGTTTATATAGCATCAAGCTTAGTTAATAAGCATTATAATGTTGAAGAAGTGTTAAATCTTGTTGGTTTAGGTGATCGAAAAAATAATTTTCCTTCTCAACTTTCTGGCGGTGAACAACAACGTGTTGCAATTGCTAGAGCTTTAGTTAAAAATCCTGAAATATTGCTTGCTGATGAACCTACTGGTGCTCTTGATTCTAAAACAGGTGCTCAAATTATTAGTTTACTTTATAAAGTAGCAAAAGAGCAGGGAAAAACAGTAGTTATTGTTACTCATAATAAAGCTATTTCAGTTATCGCTGATAGAATTATTCAAGTAAGTGATGGAAAAATAGTTTCAGATCAAGTTCAAGAAAATCCTAAAAAACCAAATGAAATTGAATGGTAAATAATATGAGATTATTTAAGACTTTAGTTAAAAAATGTTTTCGTGATTTTATTGGAAATATCAAACAATTTATTTCAATTATTTTTATAATTGGAATTTCTGTAACTTTATATGTTGGTCTTGATGCAAATTATGAATCAATTCAAAAAAGAGTAGATCAAGTTTATTCTCAGGAATATGGTAATTTAGCTGATATTTGGCTCACTTTTAACCCAAATATAAACGATTTTTCAAATGATAGTTTAGAAAATGAACAAACAAAAATTCAAGAAATAATTGGAGAAGAATCTAATCTTGAAACTCGATTAATGATGCCTTCAATGCTAGGTGATAAGGTTAGTAATGCTTTAATTTATTATTCTTTACCTAACATAAATAAACCTTATAATTTAGAATTCCAAAGTAGCAATGTTTCAAATAATTTAGAAGATTTCTTTTATGTAGATAAAGCATTTATTGATTTTCACAATCAATATAATGAAGAAAAAATAGGAATTGGTGATGAGATTGATGTATCTTTTGATACTTCATATTTTCAAAATTTTGAATCAATAATTACTGATTTTATTACTGAAAATTACGATGTAATCGTTAATTATTTAGAATCAACGTTAGAATCAACAAGCGAACAAATTAGTTCCATTATCGAGTTTTTAAAAACTAATAAAACTTACATTCTTGAAACAATAACCTTGCAAATTTCTAATATTTTTTCGAATAATTCTATTTCTTTCCCTGTTGAAATTACTGGAATTATGAATCATCCAGAAAATGCTCAAAATGGAGAATTTAATACAACTTACTTTTTAATGGGTTCAAAAACTTTATTTACTTCAATAGTTAGTTTTATAGGAAATAATTTTACCTATGATAATTTAGTTAAGCTTATAAACGAAAATGTTAATGATGAAGCTTTAAAGCTAGTTTTATTGGCTTATATTGAAACAAACGCAGAAACAATAGAAAATTATCGAAAAATGATTATTTCTTATTTTCAATATAGTATTTTTGAAGCTCAAGACAATGATTTATCGAATCTTTTAAAAAGAATATATAATCAATACATAATAAAACTTGATAATAATCAAGATTTAAAAGAAATAGAAAATAACTTAACAAGTTATTTTAATAATAAAAATAGTCAGGAAAACGCTACCCAATCGCAATTAATAGCAATTCTTGATAAAGATAATTATCCATCGTGTTTTGTTCTTGAAAATGATATTAATCAAGCAAAACAAATGTGTCTTACTTTTCCAATTATCTTTTTCGTTGTCGCAATTTTAGTTGTTTTAACGACAATTACTCAAATGATTTTAAAAGAAAGAACACAAATTGGAACAATGAAAGCGCTAGGAATTCCTAAATGGAAGATATTATTTTATTATATTTCACTATTTAGTATTGTTAGCTTAATTGGAATAGCACTTGGTTTTATTATTGGTCCTTTATTAATTCCTCAAGTTATGAATATTAAATATGAATTATTATATGAATTACCTAAAATAACCTATGTTTTTCCAACTCTAAGTTCATTAATTACTTTATTTGGAATATTAATAATGGTTGCTTTAATTACAGTAATTATTATTTTTAAAGAACTTTCAATCTCACCTACTCAATCAATGAGACCAAAAACTCCTAATATAAGAATTAAAAAGAGAAAAACATCAAAAATTAAATCAACTTTATTAATGATGGCTTTAAGAAATATTCGAGTTCATTTTACTAAATCAATAATGGTTATTATTGGTGTTATGGGATGTAGTGGTTTATTAATTTGTGGTTTTGGTATTGAAGATACTTTAAATTATGGCGTTGATGTTGATATTCATAATATTTTAGGTGCTGATTTAACTACAACCTATACTTCAAATCCTAATGCTGGAGAAATGAAAGAAGTTTTAGAATCAGTAGAAGGTATTGAAAGTGTTTATGAGTTTGCTTCTTTACAAACTACAGCTTCTTTTGATGATAAAAGTTCAAATGAAATGATTTATTATTTTTCAAAGGAAACACCTAATTTTGGATATACTTCTTGGGATCCAACAACGATTTTAGATGATGGAAGTATAATTTATAATTGTGGTTTATCTAAAGCAATTGCCGATGAAATTGGAATTAATGAAGGCGAGACATTAAGTATACTTTTTAATAATACATTATATGAATTTAATGTAAGTAAAGTATTTTATACTTTTGCAGCAAGAGGAATTTTTATTTATTCAGAAACTATAGAACTAGTAAATTATCGAAATTCAAATTGGATAAATGTTATTAAAGATGAAGATGGGAATTGGGCAAGAAGTGAAGAAGATTTAAAAGAAGAGATAATGACTCTTGATGGAATTTCTTCTATTTATAGTTATAAAGATAATTTAAACCGTGTTGAATCCTATATGTCAAGTATTCGCTATATGACAAATACTGTAAAAGTTTTTGCTTTATTATTAGCAGTTGTTGTTTTAATTAATTTATCTATCTTAAATTATCAAGAAAGATTAAGAGATCTTGCAACTTTAAAAGTTTTAGGTTTCTCTCAAAAAGAAATTGCTCTTTCTTTAATTATTGAATCAATGATTTTAACTTTTATTGGATGTTTATTAGGCATGGCAATTGGCTTACCTTTAGAAATAATGGTACTAGGTGCTAATAAAACTCGTTTAGTTGCTTGGAGTTATACAATCTATTGGTATACATTCTTATTATCTTTTGTAATTTCTATTATAGTATCTTTAGTTGTTAATATTTTAATATCTTTAAGAATTAAAAAGATTCAAATGTCTGAATCTTTAAAATCTATTGAATAATTAAAAAAATCTGCGTTTAGCAGACTTTTTTAATTATTTTCTTGAGATTTTATTTTTGCTTCATATTTTTTTCTTTCAGCTAAATTTAAGATTTTCTTTCTCATTCTGAAATTTGAAGGGGTAATTTCAACAAGTTCATCAGAATTAATATAATCTAAACAATCTTCTAAAGTCATTTTTCTTGGAGTTTTTAAAACAATTGTTTGATCTTTTGTTGCTGATCTTTGGTTAGTTAAATTTTTAGTTTGACAAACATTAACTGCTAAATCAGCATCATATTTATTTTCTCCAACAATCATTCCTTCGTATATTTGTGTTCCAGGTCCAACAAACATTACGCCTCTTTCTTCAACGTGTTTTAAAGCATAAGGAGTAGAATTTCCTCCTTCAGTTGCAACTAAAACTCCAATTGAACGTTCGCCAATTTTTCCTTGATTTGCTTCACGATATTCTCTAAAAGTATGAGCTATAATTCCATATCCTTTTGTAAGAGTTAAGAAATTAGAAATAAAACCAATTAATCCTCTAGAAGGAATAATATATGATAATTTTGTTGTTGAATCACCAGTATCCATATTTAATAATTCAGCATCTCTTGTTCCTAAAGAAGTCATAACATCACCAACAAAATCATTAGGAATTTCAATTATTAAATCTTCGTATGGCTCACATTTAACTCCATCAATTTCTTTAATAATGACTTTTGGTCTTGAAACTTCAAGTTCATATCCTTCTCTTCTCATGTTTTCAATTAAGATTCCTAAATGAAGTTCACCTCTTCCTGAAACAATCCAATTTTCGGAATTTGGAATTTTTTCAACTTTTAAAGAAACATCTCTTTGAGATTCTTTAAATAATCTTTCATCAATTTGCCTTGAGGTTAAAAATTTACCTTCTTTTCCAGCAAAAGGAGAAGAATTAGTACCAAATGTCATTTGTAAAGTTGGTTCATCAATATGAAGTAGCGGAAGTTGATCAAGGTTTGATTTATCACAAATTGTTTCACCAACATTTAAATCAGTTAAACCAGCAATTGCACAAATATCTCCAGCAGAGCATTCATTAATTTCTATTCGTTTAAGACCATAAAAACCAAAAAGTTTTAATACTTTAAATTGTTTTACACTTCCATCAAGTCTCATGCAAGAGACAATATCATTAACTTTTACACTTCCTCTTTGAATTCTTCCAATCCCCATTCTTCCGACATAGTCGTTATAATCAAGTAATGCTGCTTGCATTTGGAATGGACCATTTTCTTCTACTTTTGGATCTGGTATTTCATTAATAATTAAATTATAGATTGCATCCATTCCTGGAACTTGAGAAGAAGGAGATGGATCTAAAGAGCTTGTTCCATTTAAAGCTGAAGTATAAGCAACTTTAAAATCTAACATTTCATCGCTTGCACCAAGTTCAATAAATAAAGATAAAACTTCATCAACAGCTTTGCTTGGAGAAGCGTTTGCACGATCAATTTTATTAATAACAACGATTGGTTTAATATTTGCTTCGATTGCTTTTTTTAAAACAAATCTTGTTTGAGGCATTGTTCCTTCAAAAGCATCAACTAAAAGTAAGCATCCATCAACCATATGCATTATACGTTCGACTTCTCCACCAAAATCAGCGTGGCCTGGAGTATCTAAAATATTGATTTTATAATCTTGATATTTAATTGAAGTTGGCTTTGAAACAATAGTAATTCCTCTTTCTTTTTCAAGAGGATTAGAATCCATGCTTAAATCATCAACTTTTTCGTTTTCTCGGAAAGTTCCAGAATATTTTAATAATTGATTAACTAGTGTAGTTTTACCATGGTCAACATGTGCGATAATTGCAATATTTTTAATTTTCATCTAGAACCCTCCTAAAAATCGTTAAAAATATATCATAATTGATTTTAAAAGTTAAGTAATAAAAATATATCTTATAGCTTATGTATCTATCATATTTTTTATGATACAAAGTAAGCGTTTACAAAAATTAAAATCGTTGAAAACTGCTTTTTGTTTAACTAAAATATTACATACTTATAGATATCTATAGGTCTTATATTTGTTAATAAATTTCCTTGGTGCAAATTTATTAACTTTTTTATTAAGAAAGGAGAAATTTTATGACAAAAGAAGAAAAATTAGAAAGTTATGAAGTTGCTAATTTTAAATATCGAGACATCATAAAACGTTTCTTAAAATGTATAAGACAATATAAAAAAGATACGATTTTATCAATTATTTTTATTGTTTTAGAAACTTTATTAGAATGTATTATTCCTTTTATTATGTCGTTACTTATTAACACTATGACTGATTTTGGAGAGGGCGATGTTGCAACAAATGATTTTTTACCAACAATTTTAATGTATGCTGGAATTTTACTTGGTTTAGCAATTGTTTCTTTATTATGTGGTATATTTGCTGGTAGATTTTCTGCAAGAGCTAGTGTTGGTTATGCTAGAAATGTTAGAGAAGATATTTTTAATAAGTTAACAACATTCTCTTTCAAAAATATTGATAAATTTTCAATTCCAAGTTTAGTCACTCGTCAAACAACCGATGTTTTCTATATTCAATTAGCATTTATGATGATAATTAGAGTCGGTTTAAGAGGACCTTTAATGCTTATTTTTTCAATTATAATGGCAGCAATTATGGCTCCTAATATGGCTTGGATCTATGCAATTACTGTTCCAGTCTTAGCAATTGCCTTAATATTAGTAATTTATTTTGTTACACCTATTTTCTTAAAAGTATTTAAAAAATATGATCGTTTAAATGAATCGATTAATGAAAACGTTAGAGGAATTAGAGTTGTTAAAACTTATGTTAGAGAAGAATATGAAAAAGATAAGTTTAAAAATGCATCACAAAATGTAATGAAAGGTTTTATTAAAGCTGAAAGATTAATCGCTTTAACAAATCCATTAATGTATATAACGATGTATTTATCAATGTCTTTAATTATTTCTTTTGGTTCATTAGCAATTTTAAATGGTATTACAAATGGAGAAACTTCAGGATTTAATGTTGGACAAATGTCGGCTTTAATTACTTATGGAGCTCAAATTTTATCTTCACTTATGATGCTATCGATGGTTTTCTTTAATGTTGCATTCTCTATTGCTTCAATGAAGAGAGTTTATGAGGTATTAATTGAAGAACCTACAATTAAAAATAAAGAAAATGCTATTAAAGAAGTTAAAACTGGTAATATTGAATTTAATAATGTTAATTTTAAATATAAAGATACCGCTAAAAATTATGCTTTAAGCGATATTAATATCAAAATCAAAGAAGGTGAAATGATTGGTATTATTGGAGGAACTGGTTCTTCTAAATCAACATTAGTTAATTTAATTTCAAGATTTTATGACACAACAACTGGAGAAGTTAAGGTTGGTGGAGTTAATGTTAAAGATTATGATTTAGTTAGTTTAAGAAACCAAGTTTCGATGGTTTTACAAAAGAATGTTTTATTTTCTGGAACTATTGCTGAAAACTTACGTTGGGGTAATAAAAATGCAACTGATGAAGAAATTGCAGAGGCTTGTAAAATTGCTCAATGCGATTCTTTTATTCTTGATAAAAAAGATGGATATAACTGCATTGTTTTACAAGGAGGAAGCAATTTCTCTGGTGGTCAAAAACAAAGATTGTGTATTGCTCGAGCCATTTTAAAGAAACCAAAAATCTTAATTTTAGATGATTCAACAAGTGCTGTTGATACTAAAACTGATGCCTATATTCGTAGTGGACTTAGAAAAACCTTGCCAAACACCACTAAAATTATAATTGCTCAAAGAGTTAGCTCAGTAATGGATGCTGATAAGATTATTGTTTTAGATAATGGTAAGATTAGTGGAATTGGTAATCATGAAGAATTATTAAAGACAAATGATATCTATAAAGAAATTTTTGATATTCAAAATCAAATAGGAGGTAATCAAAATGCCTAATATTAATAATGTAAAACATAAAAATAAACCAGCTTTAATTCGCTTGATTATTGATTATTTTTTATCACATAAGGTTGCTTTAATTATTTCCTTTTTATGTACATTTTTAGTTGCTTTAGGAAATATTGTCGCTCCTTTAGTTTTACAAAATGTTGTTAAAATATTAACTGAAGCTGGATTAAAAAGTGGAAGTATTACTAATGCTTTTGAACTTTATTGGGATGAGATTTTAAATCTTATTATCGTATTAATTTGTTGTTATTTTATTTCAATTTGTGCAGCATTTACTTTTGCTCAAATTAACGCTATTACTGCTCAAAAATATCTTGATGAATTAAGAAGAAAAATTTTCTCACACATGGAAGATTTACCAATAAGATTTTTTGATACTCATGATAAAGGTGATATCATGTCGGTTTATACAAACGATGTTGATACAATCAGAGAATTTATTGTTTCTTCTGTTCCAGAAATATTAATGTGTTCCGTCACTTTCCTTGCCGCTTTAGTTATTATGTCGATTTCTTCAATATGGTTATTATTTATTGTAATAATTGGTGCTATCTTTATGTTTTTAAATGCTAGACATATTGGTGGAAATAGCTCGAAAAACTTTATTAAACAACAAGTTTATATTGGTAAACAAGAAGGTTTTATTGAAGAGATGATGAATGGTTTAAAAGTTATTAAATCATTTAATCACGAAAGTGAAAGTATTCAAAAATATAATGGTATATTAGATGAGTTACAATCTGTTTCAACAAGAGCACATGGTTATGCCAATATCTTAATGCCTATTATTGGAAATATTGGAAATTTAATGTATATCATTGTTGCAGTTGTTGGCACTTTATTATGTTTATATAATGTTCCAAACTTATCTTTTACCGCTAATAGCGAAGGAAGTTTATATTATGGTATTGAAGTAGCAACTTGGGTTGGAATTATTGTTTCATTCTTACCTATGGTTAGACAATTTACTAATTCCGTCGCTCAAATGTCCAACCAAATTAATACCATCGCTTTAGCTACAGGAGGAGCTAAACGTATTTATCAAATTCTTGATGAAGAGCAAGAAGTTGATGATGGATATGTTAAGTTATGCCGAGCAAAGTACGATGAAAACGGTAATATTGTTGAAGTAAATAACCGTAAAGAACAAACAATCTGGGCTTGGAAACATCCTCATAAAGCTGATGGAACTGTTACTTATACATTGCTTGAAGGTGATATTAGAATGTTTGATGTTGATTTTGGATATGTTCCAAATCAAATCGTTTTACATAACATCACTTTATATGCTTATCCTGGACAAAAGGTTGCTTTTGTTGGTGCAACTGGTGCTGGTAAAACTACAATTACTAACTTATTAAATAGATTCTATGATATTGCTGATGGAAAAATTAGATATGATGGAATTAATATTAATAAAATTTCTAAAAAAGATTTAAGAAGATCGTTAGGAATGGTTCTTCAAGATACTAATTTATTCTCAGGAACAATTATGGATAATATTCGTTATGGTAAACTTGATGCAACCGATGAAGAATGTATCGCAGCTGCAAAACTTGCTAATGCTCATGGTTTTATCGAACGTTTACCAGAAGGTTATCAAACCTATTTAACTAATGATGGAAGTAATTTATCTCAAGGCCAAAGACAATTGCTTTCTATTGCTAGAGCTGCAGTAAACGATGCTCCTGTTATGGTTTTAGATGAAGCTACTTCATCAATTGATACTAGAACAGAAGCTATTGTTACAAAAGGTATGGATAATTTAATGAAAGGCCGTACAGTATTTGTTATCGCTCATAGACTTTCTACGATTCAAAATTCTGACGTTATTATGGTTTTAGATCATGGTAGAATTATTGAAAGAGGAAATCATGATGATTTAATTGCACAAGGTGGAGTTTATTATCAACTTTATACTGGTGCTTTCGAATTAGAATAAAAAGTCCTTCTAATGAGGACTTTTTTTATAAAAAAGTTAGAGGAAAGAAGATTAAAATTAAGTTTAATTGAATATAAACTTAATAGTAAGTATAATTAAATGTATGGAAAAAAAGAAAAAAATCATATTAATTGTTGATGATGATAAAATATTTCAATCACAATTAAAGTCATTCTTAAAGGATGATTATCGAATAATTAGTGTTAATGGTGCACAGGATGCAATTGATGCTTGCATTAAATCAACAATTGATTTAATGATTATTGATTTAAGATTACCTGGAAGAAATGGGATGTATGCTATTGAAACAATTCGTAGTTTCAATAACGAATTACCAATTATTGTTTGTTCTCAAATTAGTAATATTGAAACTAAAGTTATGGCTTTAGAAACTGGTGCAAACGATTATATGGTAAAACCTTGCAATTTTTATGAATTAAATGCACGTATTAAAAATCAATTTCGTTATTTAAAAAAAGAAGAGAAACATATTTTTAAAAATGGTTCTTTAACTATCGATTACGATGCAAAAACTGTTTACATTAATGGCGTTGAAGTAAGATTTACTAATTTTGAATATAAAATTATATGTTTGCTAGCTAACAACTTAAATAAAACACTTGATCATCATTATATTATTTCTCATGTATGGGGACCTGATGGACAAGATCAAAATGGCTTACGTGTTTTTATGGCCGGTATTAGAAAGAAAATTGCAAAAGATGAGAATTCTGAAAAGCTTATTCGAACAGATATTGGTCGTGGCTATCGAATGACTCAAATTTTATAAAAAAATTATACTTTATATCTTGTTTAATATTTAAAAGTAGTGTATATTATTTAAGCGACTTTTAAGTTATGGGCCTTTAGCTCAGCTGGTTAGAGCGCACCCCTGATAAGGGTGAGGTCGATGGTTCAAGTCCATTAAGGCCCACCATTAAATTAAATGTCGTATTAAATATAAGAAGCTAAGGGTACTTAGCTCAGTGGGAGAGCACTACTTTCACACAGTAGGGGTCGTAAGTCCAATTCTTACAGTGCCCACCAAAACAAATGCCTTCTTAGCTCAATTGGCAGAGCAACTGATTTGTAATCAGTAGGTTGCTGGTTCGATTCCGGCAGAAGGCACCAAACTTGTAAAATCGCCGATTATATCGGCTTTTTTTATGTCTTGGGTGGAAAAAAGGTGGAAAAATTTTTAAAAAAATCGCTCGAATTTTTAGACTTTGCAAAAAATTAATTTATTATTTTTGAAGCCTTAATTTTTAAACAATTTTATGGTAAAAAGTTGTCAAAAGCGACAATAAAACTGCCTTAATTTTTTATATTAAAGAATATGTTTTCAAGCAAGTTTATTTGTTTTCTCAATTGCTATAATTTTTCCTTAAATAAGTCGGCCTAAAAAGTAAACTATTGCTTCATAAAAGTTGAACTAATAAACTTCGCTAGGAACTATTTTTAAGTTAAATGAATTATAACTAAACAAGCAATACTTTTTAAATTATTAAGATTTTAGAAGATAATGCAACTTATGTTTTTTTAACCATAATTAGCGAACCTAACTTCATTAAAAGAGCAATTATCACATTAAGAAATAAGGTTAGAAGAGTAATGCTGATAATTGTTTAATATCTTTATTTAAGTGATGATTTAAACGCATTTATTAATTTTATAAAGACAATAATTGAACAAGAAGCAAATCATTTTAAAATGTTTAATACCATTGAGTTTAATGAAATTGTTAATAAGTTAGGTGTTACAAGATATAAGAATCTTTATATACCTAAAAACTATTAGAGCACTCAAGCAAAAGAAGCAATACATTCAACAATATATCTTTATAAAACAAAGGAATTTAGTATAAAACTATTTAAAAATAAGTGGGATTTACATAGTTTTTCTAAAAAATATTTGAATTTGTTGTATAAACAAATGAAGGATCAGAAAGTTGGGTTGTTGGATCAGTTACCCAATTTAAGTTTTTAGTATTGTCATTTGAAGTAAAGTTTAAAATAAAATTATCGAATTCATTTATTTCATTTTGGATATCTTCTATGCCACTAATATGTTGATTTGAAACATTTAAATCAATACTTAAAGTAGCAATAAAAATGTCAAAAGTTGTATATACATGTAAATTTTCTAATTCAAAACTTTGTGAATTATATCCAATATCAACATATAAATCTAAAATACCCATTATATCTAAGACAAGTTGAAATTTATTTTCTGCACTTACATTTCCAAAACTATTAATATAACCAAGAAGTGTATTAATATCCATATCAGCTCCACTAAACATATTATTTATTTGATTATATAAACTATCTTGTCTTAAAGAATAAGCAAATAAGTAGTAAACAATATTTTTAACCATATCGCTAGATTGAACTTTTTGATATTGAACAGATGGATCTCCAACACTTGAGTAATCAGACCAACTTGAAAAGATATTTCTTCTTGTTGCTTCTTGGTTTTGCAAAGTTCTTTTAATATAAGCATTCATTTGATAAACGTAAAAAGATGTTTTAACGTATTCTCTTGTAGCTTTTGTTCCAAAAGCTGGTTTATTTTCATTTACATAAGCTGAAAGATTAATTAAACATTTAACTTCTAATAAATTTGAATCATTGATGCTGTCACTTACTGAAATATAAACATCAACATTTGCGTTAATATTTACGCTTAAAATAATTTCAGTTAATCCGCTAGTACTTGTATTTAATATTCCACTTATTTTATAAGCATTTTTATTAGTTGTTGAGATTCCCATTTTAATTAATATTGGTAAGTCATTTAAATCAATTATTCCAATATCAGTTGAAAAAGAAATATTGTTATCACTAACTAAGCCGTTTATTAAATCAATTTCATATTGGATATTATCATAAGTAATCATTAATGAAAGATATGTATTTTCAATTAAAGGATTAAAATTTAAAGATAAAGAAATAATTTTACTTTCTTCATAAGATGTATTATTTATTTTCGAAAGAATCTTATTTATATCTAAGTTTAAATTTAATACATATGAATCAATTACTTCAAAAGTAAGACTCCCATCTAACTTAGATAACAGGTTTATGATATCAGTAATATCTATCTTGAAAGAATTCTTATCATTAGATGTTAATAAATTTATTAAAGGAAGAATTTTTTCAAGGTAGATATATAAAATATTATCTTCTTTAATTGTTGATATTTCTTTTATTGAATCAGTTATTGCTTGAGTGTTTGATTGTGCTTGAAGTAAGTCGTTATATTCAAAAAGTATATGATTTTCAGTATCTTTTAGAAATTCTATCTTATATGGAGAGCTAGAAGTAGTGGAAGATTCAAAAAAACCTTCAAAAAAATTTGTATCAATATTTACATAACCAGAAAGGGATTGCTCCCTTTCTTGGTCATTATTAAGTGGTAAAGAATAAGCATTTAGCTTCATTGATGAATTAAAACCATTAATTAAATTTAAGATTGAATCAACAGTTCCATCCATATTTTTATAATAATCTGTTATTTCTTGTTCAGGTATTAAATATGATTCATCATAATTTTTAAAATTTAAATCTATTTTATAAAGTGAATCATCATTTAAGTTAATAGAAGCACTTAAAGTTAATAATTCATCAGTGTTATCATTAAGAATTAATGTTAAATTTCCACCATCAAGATCAAATAATTTAGTATCAATATTAACAACTAAACTATCTTTATTATTTTCATTATAGATATCAATATATTGTGTAACATTTTTAATTGTATCGGCTTTTAAAATATTAAAGATGTCTCCAAGTGTAAAATCATTTAATGAATTAATAACATCATTAATAGGTTCAAATGTTTCAGTATTTGAACTTGATCCATTTAATCCATTAATAAAATCGAAGATATTACCTAATGATTGATTAGTAAAATATAATCTTGAACGAGCGTGATTTTCATCAATTCCAAAATAATCTAAATATAATCCATTATTTTGGAAATTCAATTTTGCATTATGGGTAATAGAATTAATTGTAGTATTAAGAGATAAAGAATAATTACCTAAATTTTTATCTTTTAAAATTAATGAAGGATCATTAAAATCACTGCTTGATAATTTAGTTAAATCATTAAAATCTGCAAAAATATCGCCGTTTAGAATGGTTTTTGTATTATTTGAGTTAGAAATATCAAGATTATAATCTAAGGCAAGAGTTTTTGAATCAATTAAATCTTTTAAGGTTTTAAATAAAGGAGTAGCTACTTTCATTGAAGCATATTCATCTTTATTTATTAATAAATCTTGATAATTCTTTAAAGATAAATCAAAGTCTATTGTTGTTAAATATGTATTTCCATCAGATTTTATATTTCGAGTTATTGGTAAATCTTTAATGGATAAAGCATTTAATTTATCATTATTTAAATCAATTAAAATATCAAAATCTTTATTAGGTAAGTTAAAGAGAGATGCATTTATTTTTAAGTCCATTATTTTATCTTTAATAGTTAAAGATTTGATATATTCTTTATATTTAGACCAATTACCATTAATGATTTCATAAAGTGGCATTGAAGATAAAATAGAGTTAATCGAATCAGTTGATTCTTTAATATTTTGATTATCAGTTTCTTTACTTAAAATTGAAAATATATCTTCAATTGTTGAATTTTCAACTTTTCCCTTAATGTCATCATTTAAATTTAAATATGTTGTTTCATCTTGATATTTAAGTTTGATTGAATTATTAAAACTTGAAGATTGATCAATTGTAAAATCATAAACTGCACCTTTAGTAAAGGATGACTCTTTTGAGATATCTCCTTGTAATGTACCATTTAAATTATAATTATTTGTTATTGAATCATTTTGATATTCATTAAGTGAAAGATTGTAATTGCTTGAAAATTTCTTTTCATTAATTAATGATCCAATTGTTGTTAATAAGTTAGTTGTGCAATCTAAATCATTTGTATAATTATCTTCATTAAAATCAGAAGTATAACCATTTTCTTCATCAAGATTCATATTAGTTGAACCATCAAGACTTATTGAGATTCCATTTAAATTTAATTCTTCTAAAGAAATATGAGTTAATAAGCCCTCACTATCGCAAGTTAAACTTAATTTAATATCTTGATTGAAATTAATATTAAATGATTCAAGTAAATCCTTTGTAATTACAAGATTAAATGTATATTCATTATCAGTTATATCTTGATTTAAGTCTGAATCTAATGAAAAACCACCTAAAACATTCATAATCATCGGTAGCATCGAAATAATATCGATTTTAGAAATTTCGTTTAAAGTATCTTCTAAATTAGATAAGTCTGGAATTACAGTAGGTAAAAATTTAACAACATCATTAATAAACTTACCTGAAACTTTATAATTAGTATTTAAAAAAGTTAAATATAAATATCCAGTTCCTTTTGATTTTATATCAAGATTTTCATCAAGTTTAATTGGATAAAGTGCATCTATAGAATTATCTAAATATTTTAAATTAATTGAACCATTAAATATAGCATTAACATCATCGCTAGGATCATTTGTTTCGTATGAATTCATAAATGCCATATAATCAACAGCACCATTAAATGTTAAAAGTAGTTGATTATTTTCACTTCCTAAATGATTAACATCTAAAGTTAAATTATTAAAATTTAAATTTGATTTTGATAAATTTGCAAATAAATTATCTTTAACATCTTTAACTTTTTGTTGTTCTTTTGTTAATTCTGATTCACTATTTTCTCCATTTTCTCCATCAATTATTTCATCTTGCGGAGTAGTATTTTTTAGCATAAATGGAATAGTTGAAGCAAAACTTCCAATTGTGAACAAACTAACAAAGAGTATTGATAAACCTTTTGAATGTTTCATAACTTTCCTTCCAAATAAAAATATAAGTACTTTAGATATTTAATATCTAAAGTCATTTTAGTTTAATGTGAAATATTCAACAAGTCAATGTAATTTGTCTATAAACTAATCAAATCAATAAAATAAGTTGAATAATTATTAAAGAACAATAAGTAAACTATCCTTATTTTGTTTTTAATTATTCTAGTATTATTTTAGTTTATAAAATATAATAGTGGTCATGCAGAAGTGGTGAAACTGGTATACACGCAAGACTTAGAATCTTGTGCTTCTAGCGTGGGGGTTCGATTCCCCTCTTCTGCACCATTAATTAGATTTTATGAAAAAAAATATATTTAAATTAGGATTAGCAAGTTTATTATTATTTTCTCTATTTTCTTGTGGTATCACTTCTATTAGAGGAAGTGATAAAAATTATAGTGAATATAGTGATTTTTATTTAAGTAGTCTTGATGATTTTTATAGTATGGAAGAAGATAGATATTTTATATATTTATATTCAAATTCATGTAGTTTTTGTGATGATATTAAAGGAAATTTATTTGATCATCTTGAAGAAAATAAAAATAATCTTGGAATAAAAGGGTACATTTTTAATATGTTTTCAAATTCAAATGCTCAAGGAAAAGAAAATAGAGCTAAGCTTAAAGAAAAAGAAAGTGGTTATAATCAAGATGAATTAGTTAAAGAGATGAGTAATGCTAAACCTTCATCAATTTCTGAAACCTATTTTTTCTCTACTCCATCAATATATTTAATTGAAAACCATATGTTTTCAAATATATTTATTGGAAATAGGGTTTGTGCTAATTTTTTAGATTCTAATTAAAATATAAGCGTAATTTATATAGTATTTTTATAAAATAAGCAGGATTTGCAGTGTTTTTAATGAAAAGCGTAGTTTTTTTCTCAATATTTTCAAATAAAAAATAAATTTTTCATTATTGTATAATTATAATTAATAATATAAAATATTACGAGCTTGGAGGATATTCTATGCAACGGTATGATTATGTTTTTTGGGCTATAGCCTTTATTGTTATTATTTTAAGTTTATTACAAGGTGGTAAATCTGAAGGTGCTTCTGGTGCTATTACTGGCGGCGGATTAAATATTTTTGTAAAGACTAAAGAAAGAGGTAGTGAAAAAATTGTTAGTTATTTGACTTTAGGATTTGCAATTTGTTTCCTTTTCCTTGCTTTATTATCTACCGTTTTAACTGAAGCTCCTGCTGATAGTACTGAAACTACAGGAGATGCAACTCAAACTGCTTTAAGAATTATTGCTTCATTTATTGGATAAATATTAAATTAATGTGTTTAATTGAAAGGGGTAATACCCCTTTTTTATTATTTTTATTTTAATTATCATATCATTTTTACTTTTTTATTTTATGTATTAAAATCTTTTAAGGAGGTTAAAACTATGTATAGAAAAAATGCTTGGGAAAAATATAGCGAAAAAGAAGTAAAAGAAGTTTATGAGTTTGGAAATGAATATAAAGAATTTATTTCTAAATGTAAAACTGAAAGAGAAGTTACTAATTTTTCAATTGAATTATTAAAAGATAAAGGTTTTAAAGAATTTAATGAATTTGAAACTTTAAAACCAGGAGATAAAGTTTATTTTGTAAATAAAGGCAAAAATGTATGCGCTTATGTAATTGGAACAAGAAAAGTTTCTGATGGATTAAGAATTTTAGGTGCTCATATTGATTCACCACGTCTTGATTTAAAACAAAATCCTTTATATGAGGATCACAATTTCATATTGCTCGATACTCACTATTATGGTGGAGTTAAAAAATATCAATGGGTAACTATTCCTCTTGCCTTACATGGGGTAGTTTATAAAAAAGATGGAAGCAAAGTTGATTTTGTTATTGGCGAAGATGAAAACGATCCAGTAGTTGGAATTTCTGATTTATTGCCACATTTAGCTGCTGACCAAATGTCAAAAGTTGCTGCTAAATTAATTGAAGGTGAAAAACTTGATGTTACTATTGGAAATCGTCCTTTAAAAGATGCTGAAAAAGATAAATTTAAATCATTTATTTTAGATTTACTTAAAGCAAAATATAATTTTGAAGAAGAAGATTTTGTTTCTAGTGAAATTGAAGTTGTTCCAGCTGGAAAAGCTAGAGATTATGGTATTGATGGAAGTATGATTGCCGGATATGGTCATGATGACCGAAGCTGTGCTTATACATCACTTAGAGCAATTTTAGATTTAGATGTTGTTCCTGAATTTACTGCTTGCACAATCTTAGTTGATAAAGAAGAAATTGGAAGTGTTGGAGCAACTGGCGCTCAATCTCGTTTCTTTGAAAATACAATTCATGATATCTTAGAAGCTACAAATGAACTTAAAGCTAAAGATTTTAGAAATACACTTGATAATTCTAAGATGCTATCAAGCGATGTTAGTGCTGGTTTTGATCCTTTGTTCCCAGAAGTTAATGAATCTAAAAATGCTTGCTATTTAGGAGAAGGGTTAGTTTTTAATAAATATACTGGTGCTAGAGGAAAGAGTGGATCTAACGATGCTAATCCAGATTTTGTTGCATTCATTAGAAAAGTAATGGATGAAAATAATGTTAATTATCAAACTGCTGAATTAGGAAAAGTTGATCAAGGTGGCGGAGGAACTATCGCTTATATTTTAGGCAATATGAATATGAGCGTTCTTGATGCTGGAATTGCTGTTTTAAATATGCATGCTCCAATGGAAATTGTTTCAAAAGCTGATGTTTTTGAAGCATATAAAGGCTACCTTGCTTTCTTAAAAGCTAATTAAATAGTCGAGTTTTGCAATGTTTTTTAAAAATTCCTTTAATTTCTAAAGGAATTTTTTATTATTATTTTATTTTTATTAAAATATATTTTTTTCTAAGTTATTTAAAGAAAGTTAAATTTCTTTAAATAAAGTTTTTTTAAGTTCTTATTTATTATAAAATATCTTTGTTTGAGGATTAAAAATGAATAAAAGATTGTGTGGAATATTATTACCTTTATCTTCCTTACCTTCTAAATATGGGATAGGAGAATTTAATAATGAATGTTTTAAATTAATTGATTTATTAAAATTAAATAATGTTAAGATTTGGCAAATGCTTCCTTTAAATCCATTAGGATTTGGAAATAGTCCATATTCTTCAATTTGTAATAATGCAATAGATCCTATTTATATCTCATTAGATGATTTAATTAAAGAAGGATATGATATTAAAATTAAAGATGTTCCTAACTTTAATGAAACAAAGGTTGAATATTCTAAAGTAAGAGAATTTAAAGAATTCTATTTAAAAAAGATTTTTTCTATACAAAAAGATACTGATTCTAATGAATTTAAAACTTTTTTAATAAATAATCCTTTTATTATTAAGTATGCTCAATTTTTAGTTTTATTAAAGAAAAATAATAATACTAACTTCTGGACTTGGAATGAATTAGAAAAAAATGCTGCATATAATAATTTTGATTTTACTCCATTTAATAACGAAATATTATATTATGAATGGCAACAATTTATCGCTTTTAAACAATTTAAAAAAATAAAGGATTATGCAATTAAAAAAGATATTTCTTTAATGGGAGATATTCCTTTTTATCTAGGAAGTAATTCAAGTGATGCTTGGAGCAATCAAGATGAGTTATTACTTGATGAAAATGGTAAACCAGAATTTGTTGGCGGATGTCCTCCAGATTACTTTTCTAAAACTGGACAAAGGTGGGGAAATCCTATTTATGATCGGGATTATATGAAAGATGATAAGTTTAGTTTTCTCATTAATCGTATAAAAAACAGTGCAAATCTTTATTCTTTTTTAAGAATTGACCATTTTAGAGCTTTTGACACTTATTATAAAATACCTGAAGAATCTTTAACTGCAGAAATAGGAACTTGGGAGAAAGCATATGGAGAGGAATTTTTTAATTTACTAAAAAAAGAAAAAATTAATCTAACTATTATTGCAGAAGATTTAGGTGAACTTTTTGATTCGGTTATTAAATTAAGAAATAAATTTAGATTTCCTGGCATGAATATTTTAGAATTTACGATATTTGATAAGAATTTTAAAGTTAAAAAGAATCAAGCAGTTTATACTGGAACACATGATAATCAAACAATTAGATCTTGGAAAGAAATATTAACAAAAAAAGAAAATTCTTCCTTAGAACATAGATTTAAAGTTAAAAAAATATATGATTCTTCGTTTAATTGGAGAATGATAAGCTATGCTTTATCTTTAAAAGCTGATTATGTTTTTATACCAGTTTGGGATTTATTAAATTTAAAAGATGAAGACGGAAGAATGAATACTCCTGGAACAGTAGGAGAACCTAATTGGCAATTTAAATTAAAAAATTTAAATAAACTTAAAAAAGAACTAAAAATATTAAAAGCTAAGATATTGGAGTATAAAAGATAAATATGGTAAAAATTTGTTTAATTTCATTAGGATGTGTTAAAAATACTGTTGATAGTGAAGCAATTCTTGGCTTATTTAATCAAGAAGATTTTGAATTTATTAATGATCCTAAAAGATCCGATTGTATCATAATAAATACTTGTGGATTCATTCTTGATGCAAAAAAAGAAGGAATCGATACCATTTTAGAAATGGTCAAATTAAAGAAGAAAATAATTGTTATTGGTTGTTTAGTTGAAAGATATTATGATGAACTTAAAAAAGAAATTCCTGAAGTTGATTTATATATAAAATTTAAAGATGAATATTCTTCATTGCCTAAATTATTACAAGATTTCTTTCCTAATTTAAGAATTAACCCTTATTTTGATTTTAATAATAGAGTTATTTCAACTGATAAATATACTTTTTATTTAAAAATTTCTGAAGGTTGTAATAATTTTTGTTCTTTCTGTTCGATTCCTTATATCCGTGGACGATTTATTTCTTATCCTATAGAGGAGCTTATTAATTTTACTAAAGAAAAAGTAAAGGAAGGATATAAAGAAGTTGTTGTTATTGGGCAAGATCCTACAAGCTATGGAAAAGATTTAAAAGATAAAAATATTAATCTAGTGAGGTTATTAAAGGAATTAAACGAAATTGAAGGATTAGAATTTATCCGCTGTTTATATTTATATCCTGATGGAATTAGTGATGAATTAATCGAATTATTTAAGATATCAAATAAATTACCACATTATTTTGATATTCCTATTCAACACGCTTCAAATGAAATTTTAAAATTAATGAACCGTAAAGATAAAAAAGAAGATTTAATTGAACTATTTGCTAAAATTAAAAAAGAAATACCTGATGCAATTTTAAGAACAACTTTAATTACTGGTTTTCCTGGAGAAACTTTAAAGGATTTTAATGAATTAAAGGAATTTATTAGCAAAATAAAATTCCATCATTTAGGAGTCTTTACTTATTCAAGGGAAGAAGGAACTGTCGCTTTTAAATTACCACATCAAGTAAGAGAATCTACTAAGATTAAAAGAAGAAATGAAATTATGTCATTACAAGCTGATATTTCATATCAATTAAATCAAAGCTTAATTAATAAAGAATACAAAGCAATAATTATTGGAATTAAAAATAATTCGTACTTAGTAAGATGTGATTTTAATGCGCCCGATGATATTGATGGTGAAGTATTAATTGAAAAGAAAAACAAACATAATATAGGTGATATTGTTAAAATTAAAATCACCGACGCTCTAGTTTATGATTTAAAAGGCATTGAAATTGACTAAAAAGCCTTCTAATCTAAGATATTTTTACTAAAAATATAATTTTATAAAATTTATTGCTTTAATATCTATTTTTATATAAAATAATAAAGCTTGTTGCCCCCTTAGTTAATCGGTATAACGGATCCATGGTAAGGATCAATGCGTAGTTCGACTCTGCGAGGGGGCACCAAACTTATAAAAGCGCCGATTTTATCGGCTTTTTTTATGTTTTGGGTGGAAAAAAGGTGGAAATTTCTCTTAAATTTAATTTTTAAAGCAGAGCATATTTCTTTTTTTAATCATTAAATAATAGTAAAATATATTGACAATAAATTTAAGGAGGAAATATGGATAAAAAATTAGTTTTATTATTAGAAGATCAAATTAACAAAGAAATTTATAGTGCTTATCTTTATTTAGGAATGAGCGATTATTATTTAAATGAAGGATTTGATGGTTTTGCTCATTACTTTAAAGAACAAGCTAAAGAAGAATTTGAACATGCTGAAAAGTTTATTGAACATATGCAAGATTTAGATCTTGATTATTCTTTTAAAGGCATTGAAGGCGTTAGTAATCACTATGAAGATTTAGAAAAACCTTTATTAGTACAAGTTGAGCACGAAAAATATGTTACTAAATTAATTAATGATTTATATGAACTTGCAAATACATTAAATGAAGTTCCTACAAAATTATTTTTAGAAACATTCATCTTAGAACAAGTCGAAGAAGAAAAACGAAGCAGAGATTTGCTTAAACAATTTTCTTTTGTTAAAGATGATAAATCTGCTTTATTAAAAATGAATTCTCAATTAAGTAAAAGAGATTAATTTAAATTTATTTTGTATTTTAAAAAGTTACTGAATTCCAGTAACTTTTTATTATTAAAAAATATTTTTATTTACTATAATTTTATTTGCGTGAGCCTATAGGTTAATCGGTAAACTACTAGAGTCCGAATCTAGTGTCAGGGGTTCGAATCCTCTTAGGCTCGCCAAAGTAAAAATTAAGGGTTTTAATTAAAATTTGTATATTTATTGAAACATTAAAATAAAAAGATAAATTAAGAAAAATATTCGGATTTAGAGAGGTTTTTAAATTAAATAACAATATTTTCTCCATTTTTAAGTAAAAATATTGCAAAAATAATAAACTTTGATATTCTTATTATTAATGATTATTGAACCAAAGAAAATTAGTAAAAATTTAAAAATAGGATTAGTGGCACCAAGTTTTGGATGTACAATGGAACCATACTATTCTAGACTTAAAGCTTCAATAGAAACTTTTAAATCACTTAATTATCAAGTTGTTGAAGGAGAAAATATTTATTTAGAAAAAGGTGTAGTTTCATCAAATACTCCTAAAAAAAGAGCAGAAGAATTTAATAAAATGTATAAAAGCGATGTTGATGTTATTTTTTCTGTTGGCGGAGGAGAACTTATGTGTGAAATTCTACCTTTTATTGATTTTGAAATGGTGAAGAAATTACCTCCAAAATGGTTTATTGGATTTTCGGATAATACAAATTTGACATTTACCTTAACAACAATTAGCAATGTTATGACAATTTATGGACCATGTGGAAATAAATTTTATCATTATCCTTTTAAATATGATTCAAAAGATACTTTCCGTTTAATAAACGGTTCAAATAAATTTATTGGTTATAAAAAATATGAAATTAATAGCTTAGCAAGTGAAGAAAATCCATTAACTGATTATAATTTAACAGAAAAAAAGATTATTAAAAAATATAAATATAATGGTCCATTTAAGGGAATTTTATTAGGTGGATGTTTAGATTGTTTAATTACTTTATGTGGTACTAAATTTGATAATATGAAGGAATTTAATAAAAATAATCAAGAAATCATATGGTATTTAGAAGCTTGTGATTTAAATCCATTAGATATTAGAAGAGCTTTATTTCAATTAAAAGAAGCTGATTGGTTTAAAAATACTAAAGGTTTTTTAATTGGAAGACCTTTATGTCAAGATCAAAACATTATGGGTTTAGATAAATATAAAGCTACGATCGATATTTTAAAAAGCTTTAATGTTCCGATTTTAATGGATGTTGATTTAGGGCACTTACCTCCATCCTTACCTATTAAAAATGGTGCTAATGCTAAAGTTGAATTAATTAATAATAATTCAAATATTAAAATTACTTATTTATAAATAAAAGTTATGAAAAAAGAGAAAAAGTATCGTTTTTATTATATTTTTGGAACAATAGTGACAATTTTTTCAATTATTATTCTTTTAATTGGAATTTTTGTTCCTATGTCAATTGAAGAAATTCTAGCAAATAATTCAATTATAGGATGGGTATTTTTTGGCTTAGTTATTATAGGAGCAATTGGTTCTTTTTTTGGAACATATTTATTAAAGAAAGGAAACTTTCTTAAGATAAATTATGATGCTAATAAAGAAAAAGATAATTTTATAAATAAAGAGTGAGTAATCATTTATTAATTTTTTACTTTAAGATAAAATTATTGTGTTTTGATTATGATTTGTAACAACGTATTAGATTTAATAGGAAATACACCGCTTGTTAAACTAGATAAAATAAAAGAATATTTTGGTGTAAGTTTCAATATATATGCTAAGTTTGAAAGAAACAATCCAAGTGGTTCGATTAAAGATCGAATTGCTAAAGAAATTATTTTAGATGGATTGAAACATAATTTAATCAATGAAAATACTGAAATAATTGAAGCAACTAGTGGAAATACTGGAATTTCTTTAGCGATGATTTGTGCATACTTAAATTTAAAATGCACAATTGTTATGCCAGAAAATGCTTCAAAAGAAAGGGTACAGATGATGAAGGCTTTTAAGGCTAATGTAATTTTAACTGATGCTAGTTTAGGTATGGATGGAAGTGTTAAAGTTGCAAATGAATTAGCTTTAAAAAATAAGAATTCATTTGTTTGTGATCAATTTAATAATGTTAACGGAATTAATGCTCATTATAAATATACAGCTAATGAAATTATTAATGATTTAAATGGAAAAGTAGATGTTTTCCTAGCTGGATTTGGAACAAGTGGTACTTTAATAGGGGTTTCAAAAAGATTAAAAGAATTAAATCCAAGCGTTGAAACAATAGGAATTGAACCTTTATCTTCTCCTCTTTTAACTCAAAATAAAAGCGGTATACATAAAATTCAAGGAATAGGAGCGAATTTTGTTCCAGGTTTATTTGATAATAAATTAGTTGATCGAATTATTGATATTAGCGATGAAGAAAGCTATCTTGGAGCTAGATTATTAGCTAATATGGAAGGGTTATTTTGTGGAATATCTTCTGGTGCTGTAATTTATGC
Organism: uncultured Bacilli bacterium; assembly: GCA_944327845.1. Lineage (GTDB taxonomy): Bacteria > Bacillota_I > Bacilli_A > RFN20 > CAG-826 > Onthovivens. Next base: position 350,348 of record CALVHN010000001.1, on the reverse strand, counting down.
TTTATCTAAATTAGATAAAAAAATCTATAGTGAAAAAAATGTAGTTATTATTCTTCCTGATAATGGAGAAAGATATTTATCTGTTGGAGGTTTATTTTAAGGATGATTGAAAATTTATCAAAAAAATTAATGAATGATTTTGAAAATGAAAAACTATCAAATTTTGTTAATGTTGATCGTTCTAAAGTTATTGATTTTTATAAAGATATAAGAATTGCTCTATTTTTAAATTATTACAAAGAAAAACCTACAATTAATGATGTAAATAAGTTATTAAGTGATGCTCGTCTTGATCTATATGATGCATTAAAAAATATGAAAATTAATACAAACGAACTACTTGATTCTATTTTTGGCAGATTATATGAAATTAAAGAAATGATTAATGGTGATATTAATGCTATTTATGAAGGAGATCCAGCTTGCACTTCAAAAAGTGAAATAGTTTTAACTTATCCTGGATTTATCGCAATTTCAGCTTATCGCATTGCTCATTTATTATATAAATTAGATTTAAAATCAGTAGCAAGAGTTATTTCAGAATATGCACATTCACGAACTGGCATTGATATTAATCCTGGAGCAATAATTGGGAAGAATTTCTTCATTGATCATGGAACTGGAATTGTAATAGGTGAAACAACTATTATTGGAGATAATGTAAAAATTTATCAAGGCGTTACTTTAGGTGCTCTATCTTTAAAAGAAGGAAGAAAACTATCTTCAGTTAAAAGACATCCAACAATTGAAAATAATGTAACTATTTATTCAGGTGCTTCAATTTTTGGAGGAGATACAGTAATTGGTGAAAATTCAACGATTGGTAGCAATTGCTATATTAAAAAATCAATCGCCCCAAATACAATAGTACGTAATAAACCTTATGATTTAGAACTTAAGGTTAAAGAATAAGAGGAGATAACAATATGGATTTAAAAGAAGAAAAAATTGAATCAAAAGAAGTATTTAAAGGAAAAATTTTAAATTTATTTGTTGATACTGTTAAATTACCAAATGGAAAAACATCTACTAGAGAAGTAGTTAGACATTGTAAAGCAAGTTGTATTTTAGCAAAACTTCCAAATGGGAAATTCTTATTAGAAAAACAATTTCGCTATCCTTATAATGAAGAAATATATGAATTTCCAGCTGGAAAATGCGATTTGGATGAAGATCCAATGAAAACAGCATATCGTGAACTTGAAGAAGAAACCGGATATCAAGCAAATAATATTGTTTATTTAGGAAAAATGTATCCAAGTTGTGCTTATACTGATGAAATAATTTATTTATATTATGCTGATTCTTTAGTTAAAAAAGAACAACATTTAGATGAAGGTGAAGCATTAAATGTTTATGAATATAGTCTAGAAGAAATAATGAATTTAATTAAATTAGATAAACTTAACGATGCAAAATCTTTATGTGCCTTACAATTTTATTTTGCTAAAATTTATAAAAATAATTAAGATTAGCAAGGATTTATTAATAAAATGGAAGAAAATAAAATTTTAGAAGTAAAAAATGTAACAAAAAAATATAAGAACTTTACATTAGACAATGTAAGTTTTGATGTTTTTAGTAATGATATAGTTGGTTTTGTTGGTGAAAATGGTGCAGGAAAATCAACAACTCTTAAAGCTATTTCAAATTTAATTAATTTAAATGCTGGTGAAATTAAAATATTTAATAAAGAGTATGATGATTTAACTCAAGTTGAAAGAGAAGAAATTTCAGTAGTTTTAGATGAAATCTGCTTGCCTGAAAAACTAAGCTTAATTCAAGTTAACAATATTTTTAAAAATATATTTAAAAATTGGGATGAAAAAACATACTATTTTTATTTAGAAAAGTTTAATATTCAAAAAGATAAAAAGATCAAAGAACTTTCAAAAGGAATGAAAGCAAAATTAAATTTAGCCATTGCCTTTTCTCATAATGCAAAATTCTTAATGCTTGATGAACCAATGAACGGATTAGATCCTGTAGCTAGAGATGAAGTTATTGATATTTTATTAGAATTTAATCAAGTTGAAGGTAGAGCTATAATTATTTCTTCACATATTATTTCTGACCTTGAAAAATTATGTAATAAAATTTTATTAATTCATAATGGTAAAATTGCAATTAATGAGAGTAAGGAAATTTTAAATAATTCTTTTAATGTTGTTGAAAATTTAACAAAAGAAGAATTTGATCAAATAGATAAAAATATTCTTATAAGATATAAAATAGTTGGAAATTCATATAGTATTTTAATTAAAAGAGAAAATAATCTTCCTTTTAAACAAAAAGAAGCAACTTTAGAAGATGCTATTGTTTTCATGATAAGAGGTAAAACATTATGAAAGGTTTATTATTAAAAGAATATTACTACACAAAAGGAATAATGATTCTTTTCATTGTCATTTTTTTATTTATGTTTGTTATTAATTTAAGCGAAGTTTTTCTTTTTGATTCTTCTATAACAAACGAGGAAAATTATTTTAATTTAGTATTATCAATTGTTACAACTTCCTTTGTTTATACATTTTGCCCTTCAAGTTTACTTGGTTCATCTTTTGCTTATGATGAAAGAAGTAACTTTAATAAATTTATTTTAACAAGCGGAGTTAAAAGAGATACGATTGTAACTTCTAAATTAGTATATAGCGCAATTTCATATGTTTTCCCGCTTATTTTATTTATTTTAACCTTAATTTTAACTTATACAGTTTCACCGTATAAAAATATTGTTAGTCCTTATTTAGCACCAACTTTAATCATTCAAATGATAGGTGGTATTTTCGTTTATATTTCGATGAACTTATTCTTTTTAATAAGTTTTGGACAAGTAAAACAAAATATTATTATGTCTTTTGTAAACATTTTTGTAGCAGCAATTCTTGTTTTATATATGTTTTCTACGATGTTTTTAACTGGATTTCAAGGTTTACTTATTTCAATTATTGTAACTTTAATCCTTACTTTAATTAGTATTATTTTTATTTTATTTTCTTATAAAAAATTTAAAAAGAAAGAATTTTAAATTTAATTATTATTAGATTTTATTAAATATAAGATTTCTTTATAGTCCGAGATATCAAATATTAAAGGAGTACAATAAAATAAATGTGCTTCTTGATAAGCGTGATCTGAAATTTTATCAAAATCTTCTTCTTTTAATTCTTTTAATACTAGAGGAATATCAAACTTCCCATTAAGTAATAAGATATAATCTACAACATTAAGACCATTATGAATCTTATCAGGTAATGTTTGAAGGTTTAAAGCTTTTGATATTTTATTAATTTTATTAATACAATAATTTGATTTTAAATATTCTTTTAACATTTCAGGAAGAATGATAGCATTAACCATTCCATGAGGAAGATTATAATATGAACAAATGCCATGAGTAAGAGAATGTATATTTCCAACCATTGCTCTTGAAAAAGATCTTCCTGCTAAATATGAAGCTTCAAGTAACGCTTTATAAGCGACAAAATCATCTTTAGTAGAATGCGCATTATTTAAATTATCTTTTATTAAGGATAAAGATTTTAAAGCAAATTTTTTAGTTTTTCTTGTAGCTGAAATATTTAAATAACTTTCAATAGCATGAGTTATTGTATCCATTATTGAATAATTAAATGCATCATCTGGCAAGCATTTAAGCATCTTTGGCTCTAATAAACAATAATCTGGAACAATTTTATTTGAAACAATAATAAAATTGTTTAAATCATTATCTTTAATAACAGCAGCAAAAGTAGTTTCGCTTCCTGATCCGCAAGTAGTAGGTATTGCAATCATAAAAGGAGGTTTCTTTTTTACTTTAAAGATTCCTTGATATTTTTTAATATTTCCTTCATTTGATACAAGAACTCCAACAGCTTTAGCTGCATCAATAATGCTTCCTCCACCTAATGCAATTAAAGCTTGGGCTTTACTTTCTTTATAAACTAAAGCAGCATCTTCAATATCTTTAATTAAAGGTGTAGTTGTAAAATTAGTATATAGAAGAAAAATAATTCCATTCTTATTTAAAATATCCATTAAATCTTTATGAAGATTATATTTAGATGAGATTGTTTTTCCAACGATTATCATTACCTTTTTTATGTTGTTTTTCTTCAATTTCTCTGCTAAATCTTGATAATTTTCTAAAATTTTTGCATATTTAAAAGGAATAAAATGCATAAAGAAAGATAATGTATGATGAAAAATATTTAAAGAAAATTTTTGAAAATTATTCAGATGGTTTTTCATATTATTTAACTAATTCTTTAACGTCCTTAAAAGCTTCTAAAATTGTATCATCCATATCAAAATATTTATATTTTCCTAAACGTCCACCAAAGAAAACATTATTTAGCTTTTTAGCTTCTTCTAAATATTTTAAATATAAAGCATTATTTCTTTCATTGTTAATTGGATAATATCTTTCTTTTCCTTTTTGATATGAATCTGGATATTCCTTAGTGATAATTGTGGTTGGAGTTTTTTGATCTTCAAAATACTTATGTTCAATTATTCTAGTATAAGGAACTTCATATTCTGTATAGTTAATAACAGCATTATTTTGATAATATTCTTTATTATGTTTTTCAACTTCAAATCTTAATGAACGATAATCAAGTTCACCAAATTTATAATTAAAGTATTCATCAATTGCTCCAGTAAAAATTATTTTTTCACCAAGATTTAAAATTTCATCTTTATGTTCAAAAAAATCATAATTTAATTTTACTTCGATACCATCAAGCATTTTTCTCACAAGTTTTGTATATCCACCAATTGGAATACCTTGATAGGTATCATTAAAATAGTTGTTATTATATTCCCATCTTAATGGTAAACGTTTAATAATAAAGGAAGGGAGTTCGGTAGCTTTTTGCCCCCATTGTTTTTCAGTATAACCTTTAACTAATGTTTCATATATATCTCTTCCGACTAAAGATAAAGCTTGTTCTTCAAGATTAGTTATTTCTTTGATATTTTCCTTTTTTATTTGTTCTTCAATTATTGCTTGAGCTTCTTCTTTAGTATTAACTCCCCGCATTTCATGAAAAGTATTCATGTTAAAAGGTAAATGATAGAGTTTACCTTTATAGTTAGCAATAACTGTATTTATATAATTATTAAATGGAACAAATGAATTTACATAATCCCATACTTCTTTATCTGAAGTATGAAAAATATGTGCACCATATACATGAACATTAATTCCATCGATTTCTTTGGTATAAATATTACCAGCAATTGTTGATCTTTTATCGATTACTAAAACTTTTTTATTTAATTTTTTTGCTAAGTTAGCAAAAGTGGAACCGTATAATCCAGCTCCAACTATAACATAATCATATTTCTTATTCATAACTAATATTTTAATTGATTTTTCCTATATTGTTAAGGCTAGAAAATCTATTCTAAAAAATAAAAAACCTATCTTGCGATAGGTTTAATAGACTTAGATACCGCGATATAAATCGCTGTATGCAACATAATCGTCTATAAACTGCATAAATCCATTTTCATTTCTGTTTGGGTTTGCTTTATTTAAAGGACGATCATGAAGTCTTAATTTTTTCTTTAAGCTCTTCATATTTTACCTCCTTTGAGACTAACTCTACACATAGATGGATCGGTCTATCTCGAGTTGGATGTTTATAATAATACTAAGTTACATTTAAGACAAGTGATTTTTTAAAAGAAAGCGCTTTCTTTTCTTTAATAATTAATTTTGCTTTTAATTTGATATTATAAAATCATGAAGAAATTTAAAAATATATTACTAGTAAATGATGATGGATATGAAAGTGAAGCAATTAAATTAACAAAAGTTTTACTTTTAAATTATGCAGAAAGAGTTGTTATTGCTTCTCCTTTTAATAAAATGAGTGGAAAAAGTAGTGCAATAACAATTGGAAAAGAAATTGAATTTAAAGAAGTAGGTGAAGATTATTATTACGTTAAAGGCACACCCGTTGATTGTGTATTTTTTGGATTATATTGTTTAAATATAGATTTTGATCTAGTTGTAAGTGGAGTTAATGAAGGAGAAAACTTAACTTATGATTCAATTTATTCTGGAACAATTGGAGCGGCTTTAGAAGCTTTAAGACAAAATAAAAAAGCTATTGCTTTTTCTTGTCCTTTCAATTTTGATTTATTTAAAAAAGAATTTAATAGAATAATGGATTATATTATTGATAATGATTTATTATCTTTTAAATATTTATTAAATGTTAATTTACCATTAGGTGATGAAGTTAAAGGTATAAAAGTAGTAAGACTATCTAATAGAAAAGATAAACATTATTCAAAAGTAGGTGGTAACACTTTTCTTATAGAAAGAGAAATAAACTATAATTTTGAATCTAAAGATGATGATTGGTATTGTTTTAATAATAGTATTGTTTCTATTGTTCCTTTAAGTGCTAACTTATTTAAAGATATTTATTATAGTGAATTAATTAAAAAGACTAAAAATAGTATATAATTTTATTAAGTCCCCATACCTCAGTCGGATAGAGGGTTCGCCTCCTAAGCGAAATGCTGTTGGTTCGACTCCAACTGGGGACGCCATTTCCTGAATTTGACACCGATTTGCGATAAAAAATTCGGTGTTTTTTGTATATTTATATATACTTTATATATACTTTAGTATATATAAAATATCGTAATTTCTTTATCGCAAACCACTTGACATAACAATTTTAAATTTGCCAAAAATGTCAACTTTGCGATAACAAAAACAGGGTTCGAACCCGAACAGCCGTGTTGACAGCCGAATTCAACAAGTTATAAATAACTTGACTTATTTTCATAATTATTTAATTCCTTCATATAGGAGGATGACGAAAGATGATTACAGATTATGGTTTTGTACTTGCTAGAGGAGATAAGGGATTCAGGCACTTTCTTAAATACACATTATTCGAGGTGGAAAAGTGTATCAGCAATTTTGAAAGCAATGGGATAAGCAGAACTCTCGAAAGACCGGACAATTATGTTATCGCTAAGAGAATCAAAAGTTTATATGCTGAGTACATGGATGGACTAAACGAAGCAGAGAAAGCCACTGTTAATAAAATTAGATATGGCAAGGTCAGGTTATGAGGAATATGCGAGTTTCTATGGTGGTGTATATAAGATGTGCTATTTGAAATGGGAAAAGATCTTCTTTAGAAGAAACATATACGGCAATATCAGCAAATTATTATTGGGAATTCTTATCCGTTCAATAAGAGAACAGCAATATATTTCAAGGGTAGAGATATGCAGCGCTACCGGCTATTCCTACCCTAGGGTCAGGCACTACGAAATGGGTAACACGCTTCCGACTCTGGATTTTTTATTTAAGTTTTCAAAGATATTCGGATGCTCGATTGATGACTTAAGAAAAGTGGCAACCGAGAAGATTTGAGACTAAATAAAGCTCTTCTAAAATGAATTATTAGGAATAAAATAGAAGATTTTATAATAACCCTGGACTTTTAAAAAACAATTAGGTAATATATATATTATGATGGAAAGAAAATTTGTTTATAAACCTATTGCAATTGATTTGTTTTGTGGAGCTGGAGGCATGAGTGAAGGCTTGCTTCAAGCTGGTTTTGACATTGCCTTTTCTAGCGATATTAATAAAGAAGTGGAAATAACCTATAAGAAAAGACATGAACAATTGGGAATTAAACAAGGAATTGACACATTTTACTATCGTGCTGATATTAAAGATTTGAGTGGTAAATTTATTTTAGAATCAATTAAAAAACTGGAAAAATATAAAGGCCTTGAAAATGTCCAAATTGACGCCATATTTGGAGGTCCTCCATGTCAAGGATTCTCTAGAAGCGGAGAAAGAAAAGGCAAAGACGATCCAAGAAATTTCTTATTTAGAGAATACGTAAGAGTAATTAATGAGCTACGCCCTAATTACGTTGTAATGGAAAACGTTGAAGGATTCACTGATACAAAATTAGAAGGTTTTGTTGGCTTAACTGGAATTCAATACTTTGGCAAAGATTCTCTTGCACCTCATTTATTAGAATCTGAATTAAATTTAGCAGGATATGATGTGGTGTCTCCTAAAATCTTAACGGCTTCTGATTATGGCGTTCCGCAAAATAGAAGAAGAGCTATTTTTATTGCGTATAAAAAAGGACTAAAGGCCCCATCTTATCCAAAACCAATTTTCGAAAAAGAACAACGCATATCAGCTATGGAAGCAATAGGTGATTTATTATTACATCCTTCTAAGTCACATAGAAAATCAAAATTCGAATTAGAATCTTCCAACGGAAGAACACCTTCCTTATTGACAGGTAAGCCAATTAAGATAAGCGCTCCTAAAAATCAGGAGTTATCCAATATTTCAGATTTAGTTGTTGAAAGATTCTCATTGTACGAGGAAGGCCAAACAACTGCAGAATTGAGAAAAAGTATTATTTTGAATGGTGTTGATTTAACAAACTTACCAAATCTATTAAACTTATGTTCAAATAATCTTAATAAAACTCGCGAAGAGATAATTAAAATTTATAAAAACAAGAATCTTAGTAAAGAACTCGTTGATGTACTTTTAACCAAGAAAAACGTTAGGACAAGATTATATTCCGATAAGCCTAGTCCAACAGTTGTAACAATTGCTGATGATTATATTCATCCGACTGAAAATAGGACTTTTAGCGTTAGAGAATTAGCGAGATTTCAATCTTTTGACGATAGTTTTGTTTTCTATGGCAAAAGAACTACTGGAGGATTGTTAAGAAGGACAGAGATACCACAATATACTCAAGTAGGTAACGCTGTTCCTCCATTACTATCTAAAGCTATTGCTTTGGAAATATTAAAAACTATTAATTCAAATCAATAATTTCTTCATCACCAAAAAGTAGTGGGAGATCTTGTGGCCACATCTTAAATAGTGCACCGTGGTCTCTTGTAGAACCATCTTCTTTTTTGTGAATCAATAAATCGAGTGTAATTTTATCTTCTTCAAATAAAGCGAATAGTACAGAGGTGTTTGGATTAGAGGTGTGGACGACACTTTCGTACAAAAAATATTCTTCGCCATCTATAAGTTTGGATTTAGCTTTAACAAAGAAAGTCTCTTTATGTTTTTCTTTTAATGAATTAGCTAAATTTTCTAATTTCCAAGACGATACATACCTATTGGCCGGATCATGAATGTCTCCTGATTTAGAATAAAGTATCTCTAATCTTTCGTTTGATTCGTTTGGGAATAAAAACAGATTATATGCATTGGCTCTGCTGGCTTTAAAAGTGTCATATAGTTGCAATCTAGGTTGTGTTTGTCTATCTGGAATTTGGACCTTCCCATAAGACTCCAAAATTTCTCTATATGTCATTCCTTCGTCAGGTACCTTAGCAAAAAGAGTAATTCTTGTTCTTTGCCTTCTTTGGCCGCCACGATTTATTCTCGAAGCTTTTAATTCGATGCCTTTGTAATCTGGTTGAGTGGAATTGTTTCTGCTTATTCCCAATTCATGTTCTAATGTGTCTCCAACAGCTGTGTCTCCGTGAGTTGTTGCTTTAACCCATCCCTTTTCATGCAATTCGTTAAGTAATCTTAATAATTTATCTCTTGCATTAATTGCTTCTATTCTTGATTTTATTATTTGTTCGTAAACAAAACCTTTATTGATTATTGAATCGGATAATTTCTTGTTTGATAAATTGACAACATATATTTCTTTATCTACTGAAAAGAGTAGTAGTAAATCAGAAACTGAGACATAATTTTTAAGATCGTAAAACCAAATTCTTGGATCACCTTTTTTAGTTATAGGTCTATATAAAGAGGCTTTTGTGTCGATTATTGTGTTCTCTAAAATAAAATGAGCTGGGACAATCACTTTATTTTCTGGTCCCTGTTTTTGTTCATTATAATCATGAAGCATTGCTTCTTTCAAAAAGAATCTAACTCCACCGGTCGCATCCATTATGCTCTTCTTTAACCCGGTCTCAGTTATTGTCATAAAAGCAAATGGCCCACACATTTTGCTGATGATAAATAAGTATTTAGTGGTATCTACATTTGCCTTAGGAAAATAAACTGGCTCGCGAATTACTCTTTTTTCACTCATAAAAGAATCATATCATTTTATTTTTTGTAATTACAGGAAAGAAAGTGTAATATTTTATGAATATGTTTAATGATGATATTTATTTAGATATGGTCGATACTTCAAAAATCAATTCTGCTCGAAGCGCCATGGCTGAAGCTGATAAATTGCGTCGAATTGACGAATTTAAAATGAAACAGCAAATAGAAAGCCCTATGTATAAGAAACTTGAAGAACAAAATGTTTTGCTATCGAATCAACTAAGTGCAACAATTGAACAAAACAATTTATTAAATCAACAACTTGAAGAATCAAAAAAATCGGAAGAACTTGCAAAAAATGAGTCAAAAAAATCGAAAATATTTGGCTACATTTCTTTTGCTGTTGGAACGCTGATAGGATTAGCAGGGTTAATAGTTGCTCTTGTTGCTTTATTCAAATAAATTTGTATCTTTTTACAATGTCGGTTCATAAAAAAATGATTTTGTCAAGGTATTTAAGGCGTACAAAACATAGAAAATTTGGCATTTAAGGCGTACAGTAAGGACAATCTTTGAAAAACGCCTATAATGCCTCATCATTATAGCTTTTTATACCAAAAATTACCAATACGTGCTCACTATGTCGCATCCTAAAATTTATGTTCCCATTATAACCATCGAAAATACTCAAAAATACCCATAAAAGTTCAAACTACCGCAATAGTACTTCGAGTTCAAACATTCGTAAAGATAAAAAAAGCCTTCCATGGTATAGGTTCAAACTATATCGTAGGAGGCTCTTTTTTATTTGTTGATGTAAATGCCGAAGTTACATGTGAACCAAGTGCCATGATTTTATATCTATAGTTTTCTATGAACTTTTCGAACGGTTATTTCCTTTTCAAAGTGTTGTCTATTAATGAACTGCCATAATTTATATCTAAGTTATATATTCACAAAGCCAGGAAATCCACTTAAAATAGATTTTTAAAGCTCTCAGAATAATGAAAAAAATAACATTTAAAAAGTATCAATATTTTTGAAGAAATCCCCCAATAATTACATTTGAAAAAGAGACGTTTTTCTATAGTTAAAAAAACGATTATCAAAATAAATAAAGGTTTTAAAAGAAGATTGTTGATGAATATTAAATACGAACTAGACTATTGTATCACGCTAATGCTATAAAAAATTATAGGCTATTGTTATAGATTAAGAGAAAGAAGTAATCATATAGTTATTAAAAAAATAACCACAAACTAAAAGAATAAAAACAAATTTGATATTTTACTTAATATTAACACCAAGTTGTTTTATTATTTTATTGTTATGGAAAGGTATTTGTTACTATTTATTAATCTTTTACTTTTAATAATTCAAATTACATGTGAAATAATTTTTGTTAAACATAAATTAATAGATGATAAAAATTTTGAATTAAGAAGCAAAAAATTATGGTATAGGCTTATTTTCGGAATTGGTCATGCAGTAATTTTAACTTTAATAATATTTGGAACAACTAAAGCAGTAATACAAACATTTTTAGATCTTTTTGATGAAGATGAAATAGGAATTGCAAAAGCATTAGTTGAGATATTATTTAATGTTAATTCAGGATTAGACATTGTTTCAGTTATTTTTGTTCTTTTATGTATTGCTTTAACTTTTACCTGGGATAAGTTATTATTATCAATTTCTAAAACGATATATTTTAAGAACTTTAAAAATATATTTAAAAAAAGATATTTTAAAATTCTTAATGCGAATAAAGTTTTAAGTTGTTCTCATTTAACCTCAAAAGAAAATGTAACAGAACAAGCAATCGAAGAATTTAATAAATTTTATATTGCTAAAAAGACACTAGTAGGTGAAATTTCAATTAATGATAATTCAGTTAATATAAATAACTTAAAGGAAGCGAAAAGAAATAGTATTTTAGAAGAAATTAAAGGTGAAAAAGAAGAAAAAAGCTTTCTTGTAATTGGAGATGCAGGAAGTGGAAAATCTACATTATTAATTAAAACTTATATTGATTTATGTAACATATTCATTAATTCTAAAAAGAAAGATAATCCATATTTTCCTTTAATATTTGACTTTAGTTATGATCATAGTGTTAGTCTTGAAGAAGCAATGAATAAATCAATAATTAAAATCTTAGATTCTAAAATATTTCAAGTTTTATGTGGATTTTGCAAGGATTTTAATCAAATAAGCAATAAAATCTATAAGAAATTATTAAAATATAATAATAATTTTTTTATTTTTGATAGCTGGGATGAAATAAATAAAGATGAGATAAAAAAGAATTTAGCTAACATATTACCTAGAAAAGGAATTAATACTCTTTTAAATAAAAATACAACAATCATTATTGGATGTAGAGAAAATTCTAAAAGCGATTTTTTTCGAGAAATAGATAAGGAAACATTAGGTTTTAATAAAGTATTTAAAGTAAGAGATTTTAGCGAAGCTGAAGCTTATAAATTTATTGATAATTTAAAGAACGCAAAAATTATTACTATTATAGATAATGGTTTAGAAAAAATTAAAGAAGCATTTAAATTAATTACTTTTGATAATTCAATTAATCCATTTTTAGCAAATACAGTAATTCAAAAATTTAAACATAATATTGATCCAAAATACAAATATGAAATTAAATTAGATAATTTATTATCAAGATCAATATTTGATTTAATTCAAATAAATTATAGTGATTTTAAAGATAATATTGAAAACTATGAATTTTTGCAATATGTTGCAATTAGAGGTGCAGGTTTTGACACAATAGATTCATTAGTAATTGATCGAATAGATGAAAATAAAATTAAAAAGATCAAGGAAAACACATACTTAATTGATAATGAGAATAAATTTTATCAAAAAATATTTAGTGATTATTATTCAGCGAGATTTATCTTTTTTAAATCAAGAGAACATTTAAATGAAAATCTTCAAAATATATATAATTATATGCTTAAAGATATCTCAAATAATCCAATTAAATTTTCTGATATTCTTCATTATTTACCTGTAATTTTAGATGGTGATTTAAATAGACTTGGTGAAAACATAGATTATTTATTCTATTTAGATAAAGATAAAGGAAAAATATATAAAATATTTAATGATTTATTAAATAATTTAAAAGAAGATGAAAATAGAAAAGATAAAACTCTATATATTTTTAAAGAAATATTATCTTTTTTAAATAAAATAACTAGTGAATCTTCAATTAAAGATGATCAATCGGTAACTTTATCTGCTTTATATAATAAAGATAAAGTATTTATTATTATGTATACTTTATTTTTATCGATAATGTCTGAAGATGATATATATGATTATGATGATTATTTATATTTATTTAGTTCAAATACCGAACATCATTTAGCTCTTAAATCAATATTTTTAGTTGAAAATAATAATAAAATATTTTTAATGTTATCTTGCTTAAGAGATTCTTATTGTGCTCTTAATTTTAATGAAAAAGTTGAGTTTTACAAGGAATTTTATCAAAATACTGAGTTAATTAATGAAATAAATGCTTTAAATCAAAGCAATAATTTATTAAATTTAGCAACAAACAATAAAAAGATAAAAGAAATGAATAATCGAGAATTATTAAATTATTTATATTATGGAAATAATAAAATAGAGATTAACTTGGCTAATTATTCAATTAATGCATTTCCAAACTTTATGAATGTTTTAAATTTTATTGATGAAACTAATTATAAATGTAAAGAAGAGATTATATTTAATTATCCTAAAATTGATGGAACATATTATAAAATTAATGAAATAACTAAATTTAATACTTTCTTATTACCTCTTCAAAATATTGAGAAAAATAATAATTATTTTAAACCTATCATTGCTTTATATTATTTAGATAAAAATATAAATGAAAATGACTTAAGACAATTATTAAAACAGGATGAAATAATTGAAAATATTCGATCTATTGATCTTTCTAATAATGTAAAAGATATTAAAGAACCTTTATATTTTAATGGTTTTATAAATCTTAGAAATATACATTTACCATCTAAATTAGAATCTATTGGTGAATTTTCTTTTTATGATTGTAATTACATTAAAAGAATAATTATTCCTGATAGCGTAAAGAAATTAGGTGAATCTTTTGTAGAAGATTGTCATTCTTTAAAAGAAATTAATTTACCAAAATCTTTAGAAGTAACTGATGATGTTTTAGAAATTGGACAATTTGCTTTTGAAAATTGTGCTTCTTTAGAAAAGATTGATTTTAGCACTATTGAAAATAAAAATTATAAAAAAATAAAAATTGGTTTATTTATTGGAACAGGATTAAGGGATGTAGGTTCTTTAAATCTTTCTTCTAGCTTAGAAGAAATTCCTTCATTTATGTTTTTTGGAAGCAAATATTTAGAAAAAATAGATTTAGAGAAATTAAATAATCTTAAAAAAGTTTCTAAGTTTGCTTTTACTAATTCAAATCAAGTTAAAATAATTAATTTACCTGCTAGCTTAAAAGAAGTTGAGAACTTAGCTTTTTCTAATTTAATAGAATTAAAAGAAGTTAAAATAAATAGTGAAGAAATTATATTAAGTTCTTATTGTTTTAATTTAACAAATGAATATACTCCAATTGAAAGCGAAGAAGAATTAAAGAAGTATTTTCTTGGTAGGAATATAACTTTAATTAGTAATGGCGTTATTAATTTTGATAATAAAGATTTTTATCAAGAATCAATTTCTGGAAGTATTATTAACTATAATGAGCTTGTTATAGATAATATTTTAGATAAAAATATTGAAATGTTTGATAGTGATGAACTTAAAGAAAAATACGGTGTAACTCTAGTTGCTTTTAGTTATGATGCTTTTTCTAATTGTGATTTCTTAGATGAAGTTAGATTTGGGAAAGGTGTTAAAGAATTATATTCATGGTTATTTGAAGATTGCAATTCTTTATATACATTAGATTTATCTGAATCTGAAATTAAAATTCTTCCAAAACATGTATGTGAAAATTGTACTTCTTTAGCAATTATTAAATTATCTAATTGTGTAAAAGAGATTGATATTGATAGTTTTAAAGGCTGTAAGAGATTAGAAGAACTCCATATTCCTCAAGGAAGTAATATTACTATTAAAAATAACGCTTTTGATAAAAGTATTGAAATGAATATTGATTTAATTGAAGGAGCAACAATTAATAAAATTGATAATGATATAAATATTGAAACATTTGAAGATATCATTGTTTATTTTAAAACTAAAAAATAACAAGGAATGGATACATCTATGATTGATAATTTAGAATTAATGAATGGTGATTATGAAATATATGAAGCATTAAAAAATGAAACTAAGAGGCAAGATGAAAACATTGAACTTATTGCTAGTGAAAATTTTGTATCTTTAGCAGTAAGAGAAGCTCAAGGAAGTATTTTCACTAATAAATACGCTGAAGGATATCCAAGCAAAAGATATTATGGAGGTTGTGAATTTGTCGATGTAGTCGAAACTTTAGCGATTGAAAGACTTAAAAAATTATTTAATGCAAAGTTTGCAAATGTTCAACCTCATTCTGGATCTCAAGCTAATATGGCAGCAATTAGAGCTTTAATCAAGGAAGGTGATAAAATTCTAGGAATGAGTTTAGATGCTGGTGGACATTTAACTCACGGCTATAAATTATCTTTTTCTGGAAAAGATTATCAAGCTTATACATATGGAGTAGATATTGAAACTGGATTAATTAATTATGAAAAAGTAGAAAAAATAGCAAAAGAAGTTAAACCTCAATTAATTATTGCCGGAGCAAGTGCTTATTCTCGTAAGATTGATTTTAAAAAGTTTAGAGAAATCGCTGATGAAGTAGGTGCTTATTTATTAGTAGATATGGCCCATATTGCAGGACTTTGTGCAACTGGTTTTCATCAAAATCCTATTGTTTTCGCAGATGTTGTTACTTCAACTACTCATAAAACTTTAAGAGGACCAAGAGGTGGAATTATTTTAACAAATAATGAAGAGTTAGCTAAAAAGATTGATAAAGAAGTATTTCCAGGATGCCAAGGGGGACCATTAATGCATGTAATAGCAGCTAAGGCTGTTGCATTTAAAGAAGCTCTTGATCCTAGTTATAAAATATATATAGAAAATGTTGTTAAAAATTCTAAAATCCTTGCAAAAACCTTACAAAATTTAGGATATTTTATAATAAGTGGTGGCACAGATAATCATCTTTTAATGGTTGATGTTAAATCAAAATTAGGAATTACAGGACTTGATGCTCAAAAAATATTGGAATCTGTGAATATCACATGTAATAAAAATTCAATCCCAGGCGATACTGAAAAACCAGCATATTGTAGTGGAATAAGACTTGGTACACCAGCTATGACTACAAGAGGGTTTAAAGAAAAAGAATTTATTAAAGTAGGTAATTTAATTGATCAAGCATTAATAAATAAAAATAATCCTGAAAAATTAAAAGAAATAAAAAATAAAGTAATAGAATTAACTAATAAATTTCCTTTAAATAGATAAATTTTAAACTACATTATTTTATAAGTATTAAAGATTTCTATCCAGGTAAAAAAGAAGAAAAAATAATAAAAGTTAGTACTGATTGTGAAAATACAAAACTCAAATCAATTTTTAATTTTCCAAGCACTACTAACACAATGTTAAAATATTTAGATTTAAAAGTTACTGCAGCTAATGAAACATTATATTCAGGAAACTTAAGAAAGCAGGATTTAATGTTGAATTTGATAACTCTATTGAGTTAAATTTTGAATATTCAATGTCACTTACTATTGGTAATGAAGCTCAAGGAACAGAATTAGACTATACTATTACATTTGAAGTAGAGGCTAGATAAATAATGAATAAAAAAGCTAACTAATTAAATAAAATTATTTAAATAGTTTTTAAATAAAAATCTAGAGATTAATTTCTCTAGATTTTTTGTTTGTTAATTAATTATTTTTAATTTTTATGCGAGATTTGCAATGTTTTTTATAATTTTATAACGAATTTATATAAAAAAATTATGATAATTATAAGAACTTTATTCCTAATTTTTTAGCTAATTCATATTCATGCTCATTCCATAATGAAGCTTGAACTTCTCCAATATGAGCTTTTTCTAAAAAGAATAAACATAATCTTGATTGACCTATGCCGCCTCCAATAGTTAAAGGCAATCTATCATTTAAAATATCTTGATGATATTTAGTATTTAATTTATTTTCTTCATGTTTATAAGTTACTTGTTTAACTAAGGAATCTTTATCTACTCTAATTCCCATTGAAGATAATTCGAGTGCTGAAGAAAGAACTTCATCATATACTAAAATATCACCATTTAAATTCCAATCATCATAGTCGCTAGCTCTCCCATCGTGTGGCATATTATTCTTTAATGGATAGCCGATTTTATAAATAAATGCTGCTTTATGTTCTTTTAAATATTTATTTTCTCTTTCTTTTGAAGAAAGATATGGGTATAAATTAAATAATTCATTAGTAGAAATAAATGAGATCTCAGCGGGTAATTTATTTTTTAATATTGGAAATTTTGCATTTATTAACTTTTCTAAATCTAATAAGCATTGATAAATTTTATTAACTTTATTAAATAAAAAATCTAAATTTCGATCTTCTTTTTTAATAATTAATTCCCAATCCCATTGATCAACATAAATTGAATGAATATTATCAACGAATTCATCTTTTCTAATGGCGTTCATATCAGTATATAAACCTTCATATACATTAAAACCATATTCTTTTAAAGCATTTCTTTTCCATTTAGCAAGTGATTGAACTATTTCAACATCTCCTTCTAAGGATTTTAAATTAAATCTAACAGGTTCTTCATAACCATTTAAATCATCATTTAATCCAGTAGATTTTAAAACAAAAAGAGGGGAGCTCACTCTTTTTAAATTTAATGAATTAGATAATAAATTTTCAAAATTATCTTTTAAAAATTTAATAGCAACAAAGGTTTCTTTTAAGTTAAGTTTTGATTTATAGTCTTTAATTTGATATTCCATACTAGATAAAAATAATAATAGAAATGTTTATTTTAGAAAAGAGGAAGATAAAAAATATCCTTCAAAAATTTAATGTTTCTTTATAAGGATTAGACTTGATGCAAATAGAATATTACTAAAAAATGTGTTATAATTTAAAAAACAATGCTAAACCACTATTTTTTTTGGTTTTTAATAGGAGGAAGTATATGAAAAGTTTAAAGAAAATAGAATTAAAAGACATCTCTGAAGTCGCTAAGATGTTAAAAGATTTTTGGAAATCTCAACTTGTTGAAGCTAGTGACAATGATATTTTAGAAGATATAAGAAGGATGCTTGATCCAGAATGTATTAGTTACTTAGTTTGCTATAATGACGATATTGCTGGATTTGTTTTTGTAAATGAAAAATATGGATATTTTAATAATATTGAATATTTATATATTAAAGATGAATATCGAAATAAAGGTTTAGGAAGTTATTGTTTATCTAATATTATTGAAATTGTTAAGAAAAAACAAAATGGACCTAGAGTTCAAATAGAAGTTTCTCCATCAAATATAAATGCCATGAAGCTTTACCATCGCTTAGGTTTTAATCATATAGATACAATTACTTTATCGACTAAACTTGATGGAGAAATTATAAAAAAAGAGGTGTTTGGGATGGATTTTTATATGAATCCTAAGAGTTTGTTTGATAAAAATAATTAAATTTTATAGATTAGTTATTAGACATTATAAAAATATTTATAAATCAAATGTGGATTTTATTATACATTTATGATAATTTAATTTCATGTTAAAGAATTTAGTAGGAAATAACATAAAATTTATTCGTACAAGAAATGGAATTACACAAGATGAATTAGCTTCGCTTTGTAATATTGATCGTCCCCAAATTTCAAAAATCGAGCAAGGGAAAGTAAATATCACCTTAGATACTTTAGAAAAAATATCTAATTCATTAAAGGTAGAACCTTTAATTCTTTTTAATAATAATAAAAAAATTCATCCTTTTGTTAAATGGGCTGGAGGTAAAACTCAGATATTAGAAAAACTTTGTAAATATTTACCTAATTCATTTAATACTTACTTTGAACCTTTTGTTGGAGGTGGTTCTTTGCTATTTTATTTAGCACCTAATAGTGCAGTTATTAGTGATTCAAATACTGAATTAATGTGCGCTTATAAGTGTTTTCAAAACTTCGAAGATTTTGAACTATTAAAAAAAGAGCTTAGAAAACATGAGGAAAATCATTCTGAAGAATATTATTATGAAATTAGAAATATGGATAAGGAAGAAGATTTTAATTCATTACCAATATATATTCGAGCAGCAAGAATGATTTATTTAAATAAAGCTTGTTTTAATGGACTATATCGAGTTAATTCAAAAGGATATTTTAATGTCCCTTCAGGGAAAAAGAAGGAAGTTAAAACTTTTGATGAAGAAAATTTTAATAATTTATATAAATATTTTAATAACAATAAGATAACTATTCTTCTTTCTGATTTTGAAGAAGCTGTATCTAAAAAAGCTAATAAAAATGATTTTGTTTATTTTGATCCGCCTTATGATACTTTAGATGATAAAAATTCATTTACTTCTTATGATAAAAATAATTTTAAAAAAGAAGAACAGGCAAGATTAGCAAGTATTTTTAAAAAATTAGACGAAAAAAATGTAAAAGTAATGTTAAGCAACCATAATACAAATTATATTAGAGAATTATATAAAGATTATAATATTCATATAATTAATGCTAAAAGAATGATAAATTCGAATGGAAATGGCCGCGGTAATGTTGAAGAAGTAATAATAACCAATTATTAATATGAAAGAATATTTTAGTTTAAATAACTGTAAATTATATTTAGGTGATTGTTTTAAAATAATTGATAAATTAGAAGAAAAATCAATAGATTTAATTTTTGCTGATCCACCATATTTTTTATCAAGCAATGGAATATCTTGTCATTCAGGAAAACAAGTCTCAGTTAATAAAGGTGAATGGGATAAATCTATTGATGTAAATCAAAAAATTAAATTTAATAGAAGTTGGATTAAAAAATGTAAAAGAATTTTAAAAGACGATGGATGCATTTGGATTAGTGGTACTTTTCATAATATTTATACAATTGGAGTAGCATTAGAATTAGAAGGATTTTCTATTATCAATAATATTACTTGGCAAAAACCCAATCCTGTTCCTAATTTAGCTTGTAGATGTTTTACTAATTCAACTGAAACAATTCTTTGGGCAAGGAAAGTTTTAGGGAAAAATAAGAAAGGGAAACATACTTTTAATTATCAATTAATGAAAGAAATAAACAATGGAAAGCAAATGAAAGATGTATGGGTTATGGGGTTACCAAAAAAGAATGAGAAAATTTTTGGGCATCATCCTGCTCAAAAACCTATTGATTTACTTGATAGAATCATTCTAGCATCAACAAATAAGAACGATATTATATTAGATCCTTTTATGGGAAGTGGTACAACAGGTGTTGCTGCTTTATTAAATCAAAGACAATTTATTGGAATAGAAAAAGAAGAAGAATTTATGAAAATTGCTATTAAAAGAATTGAAAATATTGGAGGTAATGAGAGTGAGAGATTTTGACAAATGGTTAAAAACAATGAAGGATAGTATTGCAACTTGGAACTACTATACTGATTTTGATAAAGTTTATAAAAATGTTGGATCGATAAAGATTGAATTAAATATATTAAATAGCTTAATTGGTTCAAAGAATATTAAAGAAGAATTTAGAAAGATTATTGAATTATATCCAAATACACTTAAAGCTATACCTATTCTTTTAGCTAAAAGAGAAAAAGAAATTAAAATTAATGATGAAAATGGAAATTATCAATTTAATTTTGAAAAACCAAATTATTCACCGGATGAATATGTAATTTTTATGGAGAAAACTGGTTTATTTGAATTATTACAAAATCATATAATACATAATTTAGTTGATTATGTGACTGGAGTAGAAGTTGGTTTAGATTCAAATGGTAGAAAGAATAGAACAGGCCATACAATGGAAGATTTAGTAGAATCATATTTAAAAAAAGCTGGCTTTATTAAGAATAAAACTTACTTTAAAGAAATGTATCTAAGCGAGGTAGAAAAAAGATTTTGTGTTGATCTTTCAAATCTCTCAAATCAAAATAAGGTAGAAAAACGCTTTGATTTTGTGGCTTTAAAGAATAATAAAGTATATGGAATTGAATGTAATTTTTATGGAAGCGATGGGTCCAAATTAAATGAAACTGCTAGAAGCTATAAAACATTAGCTATTGAATCTAAAACTATTGATAATTTTGTATTTGTTTGGTTAACAGATGGTAAAGGATGGAATAGTGCGAAGAATAATTTAGAAGAAACTTTTGATGAATTATCAACTGTTTTTAACTTATATGATTTAGAAAATGGAGCTTTTGATAAAAATTTATAAAATAATGTAGATTTAGCAAGGTTTTTTGAAGAATTTAATTTATTTTTGTAGTTTTTTATTCATAAATTCCTTCAATATGGATAGTATAATTTTAACTGAATACAATTTTAAAAAATTACATTTTTATCATTATAAAAGAGTCTTTTAATTAATAGTTTTTTGTAAAATAAAAAAGATTTTGTTATTTTTAAAACTAATAAGGTGAAAATATTGTTTCTATAAAAAAGTATTGTTTTTGCAATTATTTTTTTAAAAACAATATGTTTTCTAAGCTATTTTATAGTTAGATTTCTTTAAATTTTATAATAAAAAAATAGATTTCAGTTATGCTATTTATTCAATTAGTTAAGACAAATACTTGAAAGCGCTTTCAAATTTGAATACACTTATTACAGTTTTATTTAAATAAAAAGAGAGGAATTTTTTATGGCAGAAAAAACAAAAAAAACAAGTGTTTTCGATAGTCCTGTACTTTCTTCAAAAGTAAAATCTTTAAAAACTAAGATTTTTCCAGAAGGTGCTATCGGATACTTTATTGGCCCTGTTTTAGCTATTGTCTCTAACTCTGTTATGAACCAATATCTTAACAGATATTATACTGACATTTTAGGCTTAACTAGTTGGGCTTCATTATTCTCGATATTACTTCCAATAGTATCGGTTATTTTCGTTGTTCTTGGAAATATCTTAGTTGGTAAATTCATGGACAGAAGTAAAACAAAAGCAGGTAAAGCACGACCTTTACTTTTAATCGCTTTACCATTAATCGTTATCGCGCTTTTATTTACATTCTGGATGCCTTCAAGCTTACTTCCTGAATTTCACACTGTTATTAATAATAACGGACAACCTCAATTAGAAGTTGTTGATGGTTTCTTTAATGTAGGAACACTTATTTGGGTAGCAGTTGCATATAATCTTTACTATGCATTGTCTTATCCTTTTTATTACACATCACATAGTGCATTAGTTAACTTATCTACAAGAAATAGAAAAGATAGATCATTACTTGCAACGATTAGTAATGCTACTGCTTTAGCAGCTATGGGTTTAACTTCCATGGTTCTTCCATTCTTGTTAAAAATGTTCTTACTCGTTGAAGGTGAGGATCAAGTTCTTGATATTGAAAGAAGTGTCATGGGATGGAAAATCTTTATGTTGGTTTTAGCTATCCTTACTGCTTGTGGTATTTTACTTGAATACTATTTCACTCGTGAAAGAGTCACCGAAGAAGAATTTGCTTCAAGAGAAACTTCTTTAGAAAAAAATGAAGATGGAACCTACTCTGTTCCTGAAAAAAAGAAAGTTGTTAAAACAAGTGAACAATTTAAAGCAGTTTGTAAAGATAAATTCTGGTGGTTTATCATTGCTTTCTATTTCTTATATCAATTAGGCGGAATGCTTAAAAATAACTCACAAATGTATTTCTGCCAAGCTTTCTATGGCTATGAAACTGGACAAGATTTATCTGGTACAATTTCTATTGTTGGTGCTATTCCAACAGCATTAGGTATGTTAGTTGTTTGGCCTTTATCAAATAAAATTGGTAAAGCTAAAGCTATATTATTCGGTGCAATTCTTTCAACATTAGGTGGCTTACTTGGTTTTATTGCTCCTGGTAATTTTGCACTTGTCCTTACTTCATTTGTTATTAAATCATTAGGTTCAACACCTGCTATGTATATTTCCTTAGCTTTACTTGGTGATATGCTTGACCATAACGAAGCTAAACATGGATTTAGAAGTGATGGACTTACTATGACAATCTATGGTTCTATCATGATTGGTATGAGTGGTCTTGCTAATGGTATTATTAATGGTTGTTTATCTGCAGTTGGTTATCAACCTAACGATGCATGGATTAATTCTAATCCAAGCTTCGGAGTTGCTATGGAATTTATTTTCTTAGGTGGTGAAACACTTTGCTACTTCTTAATCTTTATCTTAATGTGCTTCATGAACGTTGAAAAATATTCCGAAGAAGATAAGAAGATTATTACTGAAAGACAAAAACAAGCTTGCTTAGAACAAGGTCTTCCTTGGATTGAACCTGAAGAAAGATTAAGACTTGAACAAGAAGAATTTGATCGTAAAAATGAAGAAGATCGTATTAATTCTTTAAAAGCTAAATGTGCTAAAAAAGGTTTAAATTTCGAAGAAGAAGAAGCAAAATATCAAGCTCAACTTGCAGAGAAAAAACGTATCGCAGAAGAAAAGAAAGCTGAAAAAGAAAGAATTAAAGCAGAAAAACAAGCTTTAAAAGCAAAGAAAAATAGTGAATCAAGTGATGATTCAGAAAATAAATAAAATAAAAATTGAAGGAATATATTAACTTATGAGAAAAGTTACAGTTATAAATGAAAATTGGAAATTTAAATTTCCTAATCAAGAAGAATCTTTAGTTAACCTTCCTCATACTTGGAACGGAATTGATGGACAAGACGGAGGTAATGATTACCTCCGTACTGTCGCAAGTTATTTTAAAACAATCGAAAAACCTGTTTTAAATGATGGTGAAAGAGTCGTTATTGAATTTGATGCTGTTAATTCAGTTGCAACTTTAATTATTAATGGTACTGAAGTTTTAGTTCATAAAGGTGGATACTCTCGCTTTAATGCAGATATTACCGATTTATTAAAAGATGGTGAAAATTTAATTGAAGTCAAAGCAGATAATAGAGACTTAGAAGATGTTTATCCAAGTGCTGCTGATTTTACTTTCTATGGCGGAATTTATCGTGATGTAAAATTATATGTTTTACCAAAAGAACATTTTAATTTTAGAGAATGTGCTTCTTTCCCTCTTAAAATAACTCCAGTTGTTTCTGGAACTAGTGGAATTTTAAAAATTGAAGATGTTACAACTTCAGTTGAAAATCCAACAGTTGTTATTAAAGTTTTTGATATGGAAGGTAACGAAGTTTTAAATGCTAATTTAAACGATAAACTTACTATAGAAAATGTTCATTTATGGAATGGATTAAAAGATCCTTATTTATATGAAGTAAAAGCTCAATTAGTTGTTGATGGCGATGTTAAAGATGAAGTCTCTACTAAAGTTGGTTTTAGAACATTTAAAGTTAGTGCAAGCCAAGGCTTTATTTTAAATGGTAAACCTTATTCATTAAGAGGTGTTGCTCGTCACCAAGATCGTCCTAAAAAAGGTAATGCTATTTCAAGAGAAGATATGGAAGAAGATATCAAAATTATTCTTGAATTAGGCGTTAATACTGTTAGACTTGCTCACTATCAACATGATGATTATTTCTATGAATTATGTGATAAATATGGTTTAGTTGTTTGGGCTGAAATTCCTTATATTTCTAAATATTTAGCAAAAGGTGATCAAAATACATTTGATCAAATGAAAGATTTAATTTATCAAAATTATAATCATTGTTCTATTGTTTGCTGGGGTGTTTCTAATGAAATTACTATGTATAGAAAAGAATTTGGCAAAGCAACAAGAGAAAATCATAAAAAATTAAATGATTTCTGCCATAAAGAAGATCCAACTCGTCTTACAACTGTAGCATGTTTCTCAATGATGACAATCTTTAATAGAATTTGTCATATCACTGACTTAGCAAGCTATAACTTATATTGGGGATGGTATGTACCATTTACTCCAGTTACTAATTGGATTTTAGATATGTATCATTTCTTCTATCCAAAATCACCTATTGGATTAAGCGAATATGGTGCTGAAGGTATGCCAAATTTACATTCAAGTCATCCTCGTAGATTTGATAATACTGAAGAATATCAAGCAATTTATCATGAAAAAATGTTAAAAGGATTTGCTAAAAGAAAATATATTTGGGCAACTCATGTCTGGAATATGTTTGATTTTGGAAGCGATGGAAGAAATCAAGGTGGAGAAAAAGGTCTTAACCATAAAGGTTTAGTTACTTTTGATCGTAAGATTAAAAAGGATGCTTACTATATTTATAAAGCCTATTTCTCAGATCAACCATTTGTTCATATTACTTCAAAACGTTTCATTAACCGTACTGGAAGTACAACAAAAGTTAAAGTATATACAAATCAAAGTAGTGTTACTTTATTCAATAATGGTAAAGAAGTTGCAACTAAAACTGGTGATAAAGTGATTACTTTCAAACTTAAAATGGAAGATGTTAATAATATTACAGTTAAGAGTGGAGATTTACATGATGAAGCTGTTATTAAGAAAGTTTCATCAAAAGATTCTTCTTATATCTTACAAAAAGGTGGAAACAATAGAAGTTGGCAAAAATAGCTAATTCTTATATAAAGGGAGAAAAAATTATAATGAAAAAAAAGAATAAAATTTTCTTATCAATCTTCTCCTTTGCTTTTATCGGTTCATTATTAGTTGGCTGTGGTGGAACAACTCCTGAAGAAGAAACTCCAGGAGGAGAAACCACTCAAGAACCAACTGAAGGTGAAACAGGCGAAGAAGAAACTGAACAAGCTCAAATTGATGATGTTTATGATTGGAATGAAGATTATTCAGGATCAACTCGTCCTGATTTTGGTAATGACTTTGATTATGATTCAGAATATGAACCAGATGTACCTGTATTAGATGCAAAAGTTGAAGTTAAAACTGATCTTCCAGAAGGTATTAGATTTACTGATGAATATGCTGCGCTTCTTAAAGATGTTCCTGTTAGAGAAAATCTTGACTTGCCAACTGAAGATGATGTTATTAATGAAACAGGCTTAAAGATTGGTGGATGGTTATTATATAGTCCAGAAAATGATACTTATTCTAGAGCTGGCGATACACTTTATATTGATGGTAGAACGGAGTATGTTTTAACCTGCTACTTAGTTGAAGAAGATTGTGATGCTGCTATGCCATTTAGAAGAACAAATAGTGGTGATACTATCTCAGATCCAAAAGTTTATATTCCAGCAACTGAAACTGAAGGTGCTAGCCTTGGTGAAGCATTGACCCTTGATGGTGATTTTAATTATAGCAAAGAATATAAGATTGAAGACAAATATGGTAAGAGACTTACCTATAGTGGAACTTTAGAAAATACTTATTTTAGATTCTTTAGTTCTGATCCAAATAAAGAATATGTCGTTCCTAGAGAAGGTGGCTGGTATAGAGTTAATTACACTCTTCAAAACTTTAGTGATGAAGAAATTACTTTACAACTTTCTCAAATTCCAGGAACTAATAGATACTTTGACGCTGATGGTGGTAAAACTTCAGAATTTGTCACTTTAAAGGCTGGAGAAACTGTTGATATCTCATTAGAGAATTTCTTAGAAAACGACCCATGGAATACAGCTGGCAACTTGCAACAAAGACATTTCATTACAGGTGTTGTTATTACTAACGCTGTTTCTAAAATGGATTTAGGTTTTGCAATGAGCTATAAAGCAATTGAATCTCCAGATGATCCAGATCCTGAGCCATCATTTGAAAATTTTGACATTACTTTTGGTAATGACCTTGTTACATATAATGGTGCAAATAAAGTTACAGTAGATAGTGAAGATTTTGCTTATCCTGCAAATAGTGATTTAACTTTATCTAGTAAAGTAACTGGCGGTAAAACTATCGCTGGATGGTATTACTATAGTGATGGAAACAAAGTTAAAGTTAATGATTTAGCTTCATTAGAAGCTACAAGTGCTATGACAGTTTATCCATATTTCTCAACTGAAACTGGATATACAAATGTATTCTTTGGTAGTGGAAAAAATGGTAGTATTCCTAATTCTTCAGGCTCTAAGTTTGCTGCTAAACCTGATGGATTAAATGACAACTGGATAAAAGCAAGATTTAGTCCAACTGACAATGATACAGTTGTTAATGGAAAAGACAATGTCGCAATGATAGGTTCAACTATTAAATATACCCAAAAAGCATCTGGTGAAGAACTTAAGAGTGGTGATTACTTTAGATATGATACTAAAGTAGCACCTCTTCCAAATGTTGAAATTGGAAAAACATATTCATATATTTATAATTTTGAAAACTTTGGTGAAGAGAGAGTCTCATTTACTCTTCAACAAATTAATAATGGTATCGATACTGAATCTTCAACTAACAATAAAATTACTGTTACTCTTGATCCAGGAACGAGCGGAACAGCTAGATTAAATAATGTTACAGTTAATAAAACATATAATAACGCACCAAATGGTAATACTTTATCTTTAATAACAATTCAAAGCGAGTCATTATCAAGTCTTAATTTAGGTATTTCTCTTTCAATGAAAGAAGGAAAAGATGAAACTCCTGCAATTACTGAAATTGATACAACAACTCCTTCAGTTAATTATCCAACAGTAACTATTGGAAATTCTAATTTATTAACTTCTACAAGCGGATTTAGTTTTGAACTTGATGGTGAAACAACTCTTCCAGGAAATGATGCATTTAGTGCGAATACTGACTTAACTGATGGTAGAACTTTAGCTGGTTGGTATTATGATGATGCAAGTGGAAGACATACATTAGAAAATTTATCTTCACTTCAAAATAGTGAAACTGATGTAACTGTTTATCCTTATTTTGGTAATGTCCCAGGATATAACCAACTTGATTTATGTGATGAACAAGAAGATAGAACACCAGTTAATTATTTCTTTGCTGCAAATCCTAATCCTAATGAGGAACATAAAGAATATGTAAAAGCTCATTTTAGTCCTATCCAACTTGGAACATTAGTTAACGGAACTGATGGTGTTGCTGAAATTGGGTCAAGAATTGCATGTAATACTCAAATTGTAAAAGGTGATTATTTTAGACTTAATTCTACAGGACCACATCCAAAAGATGATGCTACTAATGATGTTTTAAGTGGACACACTTATTCATTTATTTTTAATCTTGAAAACTTTGGAGATGAAAGAATTTCACTTCAAATAAATCAAATTAATAGTGGAGTTGATTTAACTTCTACAACGAATAGTCAAGCCACTGTTACTTTAGATCCAGGATGTTCAGGAACAATAAGATTAAATGTTACTTATAAAGGAAATAATAAGAACTTGCTTACACTCATTACTGTTTTAAGTGATTCAATTGACAATCTTAATCTTGGTATGTCAGCTCATTATAAAGATGGTGCAGCTGATAAGGTTGTTAATCAGTTGGAAGTCCTTAATTCCTAATTTATATAAAGGAGAATTGAAATATGAGAAAGAAAGATAAACTCCCATATATTATTAAAACTAGAAAATCAGTTGCTTGGTATTTTGCATTGATTCTAGTTTTAGCTTCAATTGCTGGTGGAATACTTTATATTTATTATTTTTCAAACTTAATTAATAGAGAAACTCCTGCTGCTCTTGTTGATACATTTAACGGAGCTATTCCTGCATTAATGTTTATAGGTCCTGTTGTATTCTTTATTTTAACTTTCTTTAAAAGAGATAATTTTGCAATGGGTGTTACTGCAGTTTTAAACTTTGGTGCTCTTATTGCTTTTATATTATCAATTTATGAATTTGTTATTGCTGAAATCAATGCTCTTGCGATGGGTACTGGATGGAGCATTACTGATGTTACTGGTTTTACTGGAATCGTTGTTGTTGCAGCATTTCAAATTGGCGTTATGATTTTTGGAAATGTTCTTGCATGGACTAGACTCAATGCTTCTCCAAAAATGCAAGTTCTTGATAATCATGGAATTATTTATTAAGGAGAAAAATTATGGGTAGAAAATTTTCTAAATTTTCAAAAATATTCTTCAATATAAGTGTCATCATTGGTGGTATTGGAATATTATTCTATTCCGTTACTGAGAATGGTGAAATTCAAAACTATGTTGGTTCTTCCTTAAATGATACTGGAGAACAAATTTCCCATGCTACTGGTAAAGAACCAGTTAGATATAAAACTTGGTACTCATCAGTTAGAGATAACTTTAACGGATCTGGAGATGTTGCTAAAGCTGCTCAAGCAGAAGGTACAGTTTTACTTAAAAACGAAAACAATGCTTTACCATTAAATTCTACTAATGATAAAGTTAGTTTCTTTGGTGTTTCTTCCTATCAAACAATTTATTCTCTTGATGGTGCTGGTGAAGTTAAAATCAATTTTGATACCAATGATGAACAATATTTCACTGATGAAATGAGAGAAGAAGGGTTTGATGTAAACCAAGATCTTGAAAATTGGTACAATGGCGACGGAAAACGATATTGGAGAGAAGATTTAATTTATGGCGGCGGCGGAAATGGTAAAAATGCTGATTTAAATGGCGCTAGCTGGGATGTTATTCCTCAAGCTGCTAAAGAAAAAGAAGGATATAATACTGCAATATTTGTAACTGGCCGTATTACTAATGAAGCTATTGATATTATGCCAGGTAATGTCAGTGGAATGGGTGCAAAAGATGATAACTATTTAATCCTTACTGAAAAAGAAGAATCAGTTCTTCAAGGATTAGAAGATATGAAAACTGCAGGAAAACTCGATAAAATCATCGTTTTATTCAATACTGCAGCTCAATATATGCAAGATATTCCTACAGTTTTAGCAGATTATAGTGTCGACGCCGCTATGTGGATTGGTTTCCCAGGTTCTCATGGTATCGATGCAGTTTGTGATATTTTAGCTGGTGTCACTGCTCCTAGTGGAAGATTATCAGATTTCTGGTATAACTCTCGTGATGCTGTTCCTTCAACTAAATCTTTTGGAAATGGTACTAATGTAGTTATTCAAGAAGATATCTTTGCTGGATATAAATATGCTGAAAGTAGATATGCTGATTATGTTTTAGGAAGTGCTGGTGCTGGAACATATGATTATGATGGTAATGTTTCTTATCCATTTGGATATGGCCAAAGCTATACAACATTTAGTTATTCTGATATCTCAATTAGACAAGATGAAGATCCTGATAAAAACTATTATGAAAGATATGTTAAAGATGCTGATTTAGTTAAAAAGGAAAAAATCTTAAGAGATCAAGAAGATAGAAGAAAAGCTGGCGATGATTATATTCTTTCAGTAAACGTTACTAATACTGGTAGCGTAGCTGCTAAAGAAACAGTTCAAGTTTATTTAAATAAACCATATACTGATCAGAATAAAAAAGATGGTGTTAATAAATCATTTATTGAATTAGTCGGTTTTGGTAAAACAAAAAAACTTGCTCCTCAAGAATCAGAAACTATTGAAATAAAAATTGACGCAAATAAATATTTTGCTTCATATAATGATAAAGCTAATGAAGGTGAAGGTGCTTATGTTGTAGATCCAGGTACATATAGATTAGCTGTTGCAACTAACTCTCACCAAGCAACAAATTCAATTTTAAGTTCACTTGCTGCTAGTGGAACAACTGTTTCAAGCGAAAGACAAGATGAATTATTTGGTGAAGGTAATGCAAATCATGTTTTATCTTTAGATGTTGGTACTGATTATACTAATAGTTATGTCTATTGGACAAAAGGTGGAACTACACCTAAGAATATCTTTGATCACGCTGATCCAAATAAAGCAAGTGGTGATGCAAATAAAGTTACCTTCATGAGCAGAAATAATTGGGAAGGAACAACAACTCAAGATTATAGAGGCGGAATTAGTGTAACTGGCAATATGGGCCTTGGAAATGAAGTTAATAGTGGATTTACTGATGATTTAGCTAGAAAACATTATGCTGAAGCTATTAGTAGACTTGGTGAAGATCCAATTACAAAAGCAGCTTCAAGACCAAGTGGTAGTCTAACAGAAATTCAACTTTATGATATGATTGGCGTTGAATTTGATCCTAATAGAGGCGCAACTGAAGAAGAAATTCAACTTTGGAGTGACTTCATGGATCAATTAACATGGTCTGAACTTGCTGATCTTACAGGTCATGGTAGAAGATTGACTTATGGTTTATCTTCAATTGGTAAACCTCAAACTAACGATGTTAACGCATCAAATGGTATTTCTTGGAAATACGATATGTCATTAAATGATAATGGTGCAAATGGTAACATTGGTTTATCTTCAAAATTTGCTTCTGAAGCTGAACGTAATTTCTATCCAGTTGGCTATCCATGCGAAGGCATAATTGGTGCTACATTTAATGTTGATCTTGCTTATGCTGTTGGACAATCTATGGGTGAAGATGCTTTATGGAGCGGAGCAAGTGGATTATATGGATTTGGTTTAGGCCTTCATAGAAATCCATATCATGGAAGAAGTGGTGAATATTATTCTGATGATCCATTCTTAACGGGTGTTATTGCTGGTTATGAATCAGCTGGTGCTCAATCTAAAGGTTTATATGTCTATAACAAACACTTTGTTCTTAACGATCAAGAAACTGGAAGATCTTCTTATAATACTTGGTTAAGAGAACAAACAATGAGAGAAACATATTTAAGAACATTTGAAATTGCTATTGAAATTGGTGATGCAATGTGTGTTATGACATCATTCAACTCAATTGGCACATATTGGTCTGGATGTGATTACTCATTAATGACAGTCGCTTTAAGAGACGAAATGGGTATGGCTGGATTTGCTGTTACTGACTGGTATAAATCTTCTAAAATGAATATGACCTATTCAGCGATTGCTGGTCAAGATTTACCTGATGGTACTGATGATGGTGCAATTGAAGCATTAGGTGGAATTGGTTATTATGAACAAGCAATTAGAAGAAATGCTCAAAGACTTCTTTATACAGTTGCTAATTCAAATGCGATGAACTTTATCGGTGAAGGTGTTTGGATTGAAACTATCCCACCAAAATGGTTAAGCTATAGAAACTATGTTTTACTCGGTGGAACTGGTTTAATGGCATTATCTATAGCATTCTTAGTATTCAGCTATGTTAGTGAATATTTCGCTGATAAGAAAGATCCAAAAGCTATTCCAGGAACTATTGATAATACTAAATAAATAAATCAATAAAATAATTTATAAAGGTGGAAAAATCATTCCACCTTTATTTATAATTAGTTTATAATATTGTTTTTAATGAGGTAATTTATGAAATTAACATTTAGATGGTTTGGTAAAAAAGATTCGATTCCTCTTCAATATATTAGGGAAATTCCTAATATGTCAGGAGTAGTTAGTGCAGTTTATGATGTTCCTGTTGGAGAAGTTTGGCCTATTGAATCTTTAAAAGAATTAAAAGAACTTGCAAATAATAGCGGATTAGAATTTGAAGTTGTTGAATCAATTCCTGTTAGTGAAGATATCAAATTAGGTAAGCCTAATAGAGATCATCTTATTGATGTTTATTGTGAAAATATTAGAAGAGTTGCTTCAATTGGTGTCAAGTGTATTTGTTATAACTTTATGCCTGTTTTTGATTGGTTAAGAACTAATATGAAACACGTTAACGAAGATGGAAGTAATTCTTTATCTTATTCTTATGAAGAATTCTTACAAGTTGATCCAAATAATTTGCATCTTCCGGGATGGGATGAATCTTATAGTAAAGATGAACTTCAAAATTTATTAAAAGAATATAAGAAAATAAGTCATGATAAATTATTTCAAAATTTAGTTTACTTCTTAAATAAAGTTATTCCGGTTTGTGAAGAATGTAATGTCAATATGGCAATTCATCCAGATGATCCACCATGGGATGTTTTTAATCTTCCTAGAATTATTTCTAACCAAAAAGATTTAGATAAATTATTTAAAGCTGTTCCTTCAACAAGAAATGGTTTAACTTTATGTACTGGTTCATTTGGCGCAGGAAGAGAAAATGACTTAATTAAATTTGCTAGAAAATATACTAAACAAGGAAGAGTTCATTTCGTTCATTTAAGAAATGTTAAATGGGTTGGTGAAAATAATTCTTTTTATGAATCTGGACATTATTCAAACTGCGGTAGCTTAGATATGGCTAGAATTGTTGAAGAATTAGTTAAAAATGGATTTAATGGTTATGTTAGACCTGATCACGGTAGAAATATCTTTGGAGAAGATGGTAAACCTGGATATGGTTTATACGATCGTGCATTAGGTGCAACATATATTAATGGCTTATTTGAAGCCTATGAAAAGATTTATAAAAAATAAGGAGATATAAAAGTATTTATGATGGAATTACCATTTAAAGTTGATTTAAAAGATAAAGTTGTTGTTGTTACTGGTGCTGGTGGAGTTTTAATGTCAGCTTTTGCTGAAGCATTAGCTTTATCTGGTGCAAAAGTTGCTCTTTTAGATAGAAATTTAGAAGCAGCTGAAGCTAAAGCAAAAGAAATTGGACATGGATGTATTGCAGTTCAAGTTGATTGCTTAAGTAAAGAATCAATTATTGCTAGTAAAAAAGTTGTTAATGAAAAATTAGGAAAAGTTAATTTTATTATTAATGGTGCTGGTGGAAATAATCCAAAAGCCACAACTGATAATGAAGTTATGACAAAAGATTTAAAAGAAGGAAAAACTTTCTTTGATATTGATGAAGCTGGTCTTAAATTTGTTTTTGATTTAAATATCACAACTGCATTTTTAGTTACTCAAGTTTATGCTGAAGATATGGTTGAAACTGGTGGAAATATTATCAATATTTCATCAATGAATGCTTATCGTCCATTAACTAAAATTCCTGCATATAGTGCAGCAAAAGCTGGTTTAAGTAATTTTACTCAATGGTTAGCAGTTCACTTTGCACCATGTAATATTAGAGTTAACGGAATCGCTCCAGGTTTCTTCTCTACTAAACAAAATGCTGCATTATTATGGAATAATGATGGAACACCTACTCCAAGAACTAAAAAGATTTTAGACCATACTCCAATGAAAAGATTTGGCGTTAATGAAGATTTAATTGGAACATTATTATACCTTGCAGATGATAAAGCAAGTGGTTTTGTTACTGGTGTAGTAATTCCAGTTGATGGTGGATTTAACGCTTATAGTGGAGTTTAATTTTTAATGAACACATTTTTTGATGAAGATGTTTTACTTTCTACAGAAGAAAGTAAAACAATCTATTCTTTAATTAAGGATTTAGATATTATCGATTACCATTGCCATTTAGATCCTAATATGATTAAAAATGATTCTAAATTTAATGATATTGGTGAATTATGGTTAAGTGGAGATCATTACAAATGGCGTGCAATGCGTCTTTGTGGAATTGATGAAAAATATATTACTGGGAATGCTTCATATGAAGAAAAATTTTATAAATATGCTAGCATTGTTCCAAAATTAATGGGTAATCCATTATATTATTGGACTCATTTAGAGCTTCAACAAGTATTTGGAATTAATAAACCATTAAATTCAGATACTGCTAAAGAAATTTATTTAGAAGCTAATGAAAAAATTAAAAATCTCTCAGTTAGAAAGATGTTAAATAATTTTAAAGTTAAATATGTTGCAACAACCAATGATCCAATCGAAGATTTAGCAAGTAATGGTAAATATGATGATTTAATGGTTGCTCCAACATTTAGACCTGACAAGTTATATAACTTTAATGAAGAATATATTTCTTTATTAGGCAAAGCTGCAAACATTGAAATTAAAACAGTAAATGATTATAAAAATGCTATTAAAGAGCGTTTAGATTTCTTTGTTTCTAAAGGTTGTAAAATTACTGATCATGGTTTTTATATGTTCCCAAAAGCTTATGCAAGTGATAGTGAAGCAAATGAATACTTTAATCGCCTTGATACTTTAAATGAAGTAGAAAAAGATAAGATGTTTGGGTGGTTATTAGTCTACTTAATGAAGTTATATAAAGAAAGAAATTTAATTATGCAAATCCATTTCTCAGTTTTAAGAAATGTTAATCAAAAAACATTTAAAGAAATTGGTGTAGATAGTGGTTTTGATATAATTGGTGAAGAAATTGAGATTCAATCTTTAATTAATTTCTTAAATCAATTAGATGATAATCGTCGTCCAAATATTATTCTTTATACTTTAAACTTCCAAGCAACAAGAAAAATCGCATGTATTTCTGGTGCTTTTAGAAATGTTTATTGTGGTGCTGCTTGGTGGTTTAATGATACATTAAGTAGCATTAAAAAGAATTTAGATATTGTTAGTGAGTATGCTTTAATTGGAACAAATTTAGGTATGTTAACTGATTCAAGAAGCTTCTCTTCTTATTCAAGATTTGATTTCTTTAGAAGAATCTTAGCTGATTTTATTGGTAGAAAAATTAACAAAGGAGAGTATACTATTAACGATGGTATTGAACTTGCTAAAGATATTAGCTACTTCAATATCAAAAAATTATTGGAGATTTAAAGGGTTTATGAAAATTTTAGATGAAATTAAAAAGTATAAGATTGTTCCAGTAGTTGCAATTGATAAAGTTGAAGATACTGTTCCATTAATGAATGCTTTAGTTAATGGAGGATTACCAGTTGCTGAAATTACTTTTAGAACAGCTTGTGCCAAAGAAGCTATCAAATTAGCTATTGAAAAATTTCCTAATGCCTTAATTGGAGCTGGAACTGTTATTAATGAAGAACAAGCTTTAACTGCAATAGACTTAGGCTGTAAATTCATTGTAAGTCCAGGTTATTCTCATGAAGTTGCAATGCTTTGTAAAGAAAAAGATGTTTTATATCTTCCAGGAGTAGTTACTCCTACTGAAATTATGATGGCAATTAAAGATGGATTAAAAGTTGTTAAATTTTTCCCTGCATCAAATTTTGGAGGACTTAAAACTATTAAAGCTTTAGGTGGACCTTTCCCACAAATTGAATTCTTACCAACAGGTGGAATCAATGAAACAAATATTTTAGAGTTCTTAGATTACAAAAAGATTGTTGCTTGTGGCGGATCATTTATGATGAAAGGAACTTTTGAAGAAATTGAAAAGAAAACTAAAGAAGCTGTTGCTTTAGTTAATGGAGGTAAATAAGATGAAAGTTGTCACTTTAGGTGAATTAATGCTAAGACTTCAGCCATATGATTATTTAAGATTTGTTCAAACAGATAGTTTTGAAGCAACTTATGGTGGTGGAGAAGCAAATGTTTGTGTTTCTTTAGCAAATTATGGAATTGAAGCTAGTTTTGTTAGCAAATTTCCAAAGCATGAAATTGGTCAAGCTGCCTTAAATTCATTAAGAAAATATGGTGTTGATACTTCTAATATTGTTCGAGGTGGAGATAGATTAGGAGTTTATTATATTGAAAAAGGTGCTTCTCAAAGACCAAGTAAAGTAATTTATGACCGTGCTAATTCAGCTTTTGCTTTATCAACAAAAGAAGAATATAACTGGGATAAAATATTTGATCATGCTGATTGGTTCCATTTTACTGGAATTACACCAGCATTATCTGATAGCTGTGCTGAATTAACTTTAGAAGCTTGTAAAGAAGCTAAGAAAAGAGGAGTTACTATTAGCTGTGATTTAAATTATCGTAATAAACTTTGGAGTAGAGAAAAAGCTAATAAAGTTATGGGTAATTTAATGCAATACGTCGATGTTTTCTTTGGAAATGAAGATGATGCTAACGATGTTTTTGGAATTAAAGCTAATGAAACTGATACAAAATCAGGAAAACTTGATAAAGAAGGGTATGTTAGTGTTGCAAAACAACTTAAAGAAAGATTTAGCTTTAAATATATTTTCATCACTTTAAGAACTTCAATTTCTGCAAGTGATAATAAGTGGTGTGCAATGCTTTATGATAATGAAGCTCATATTTCAAAAGAATATAACTTAAGAATTGTTGATCGTGTCGGTGGTGGAGATTCTTTTGCTGGTGGAGCAATTTATGCTTTACTTAATAAATATTCTGCACAAGATGCAATCGAATTTGCTGTTGCAGCTAGTGCTTTAAAACATTCCATCGAAGGTGATTATAACTTTGTTAGTGTTGATGAAGTTAAAAAACTTGCTTCTGGAGATGGTAGCGGAAGAGTTCAAAGATAGTTTATAATAATATTTATTTTAGAAAGGTAATAGTCTTTTGCTATTACCTTTCTTTTTTAATTAGATTATTTTATTTATATGATAGAAATTAAGGTTGGAATCGTTGAAGATAGTATCAAAAGTAGAGAGGAGCTAAATGATTTAATAAAAAATTTTCAAACTTCGACATACGATTTTTTAATTTCAAATTATGAAAATGGTGATTTGTTTTTAAAAAATTTAAAGAAGTCTACTTTTGATGTTATCTTTTTAGATATTGATTTACCTGGAAAAAATGGTTTTGAGATTGCTAAAGATATTCGAAATATTGATAATGAAGTTATCATTATTTTTGTGACGAATTTAGCTCAATTTGCGATTAATGGTTATTCTGTTAAGGCTTTTGATTTTATTTTAAAACCTTTAAATAAAGATAAATTTAATCAAACTTTTTATCGAGTAATTGAAGAATTAAACCATAAATATAATAACGAATATATTATTGTTTCTTATAAAAGTGAAACACTAAAAATTTCAATTAATGATATTTATTATATTGAAGTAAGTGGGCATAATTTAATTTTTCATTTAGTTAATGGAGTAAAACAAGTAAGAGGAAGTTTAACTAATTTAGAAACTAAATTAAATAAATTTAATTTTTCAAGATGCAATAATCCATATTTAGTTAATTTAAAATATGTTACTTCTTTTAAAGGAGAATATATTTATATTTTAAATAATGATAAAATTAGAATATCTCAAACTAAGAGAAAATCATTTTTATCAGATTTAAATAACTATATTGGAGAGTAATAGTGGTGATTATAGATTTTTTAATTTATCCTCTAATTTTAATTGAATTAATTATTACTGGATTTATCTCTTCATTAAAATTAAATAAAAGAGAATTTTTTAAAATTAGATTCTTTTCTTTTAGTATAATTGCTTTATTGCTTATTATTTTATTTGAAGTTACTTATTTTTTATTTACTAAACAAACTATTAATTTTTATTTATTAGATAATAATACTTTAAATTCAGATTTAAGATTAATTATTTCTTTACTTGGAATAGTTTTTTATGTAATTATTTTTACTTTTTCTTATAAAGATCATTTTAAAAATTTAATCTTTTATCTTGTTAATGGGTTCTTAAAATATTTTATTATCTTTGATATTTTTAAATTATTAATTGCGCTTCTTTTTTCTAAAATCAGTGCAGAAACCTATTATTTTTTAATAATTGTTGTTAATTTGATACTATTTTTTATCTCAATATTTATTCAATATTTACTTTTAAAAATGAAAATGGATTTTTTAATTATTGATGATTTAAAAGTTATCGATAATAAAATATATTACGTTTTAAGCTTAGTTGGAATTCAAATTATTTTAGGAAGCTTAATTTGCTTTATTCCTGATCTTAGTTTATTAAGTTCATGTATTATTTATCTTTTAAATATTACTTTAAGTTTTTCCCTTCTTTTCTTTTTATATTATTTATCTAAAGATCAAAGAAATAAGTATCAATTACAGTTATTGCAAGAAATTATTCATAAAGAAAAAGAACAATATGATTTATCTAAAGAGAATGTCGAACTTTTAAATATTAAATTTCATGATTTAAAACATCAAATAAATTTAATAAAAGAAAAAGATGAGAAAAATTTTGATGAAATCAATAAAGCTTTAAACATTTATGATTCCATTGTTAAAACTGGAAATGATGTTTTAGATGTTATTTTAACGGAAAAATCTTTAATTTGTGAAAAAGAAGGAATTACTTTTAATATTATGGCTGATGCTAAAGATTTAGATTTTATTGAAAATAGTGATCTTTATTCAATATTTGGTAATGCTTTATCTAATTCAATTGAAGCTTTAATTGGTGAACAAGAAAAAAGTAAAAAAACAGTTAAATTAAATATTTTTAAACAAAATGGATTTTTAAAAATTCGAATTACTAATTATTATGTAATTGAACCT
Source organism: uncultured Bacilli bacterium (assembly GCA_944327845.1). GTDB lineage: Bacteria > Bacillota_I > Bacilli_A > RFN20 > CAG-826 > Onthovivens. Next base: position 311,002 of record CALVHN010000001.1, on the reverse strand, counting down.
AAATTTGATAAAAACTCAAATTTACCTTTAACATTTAAAGATAAAAAATATCATGGTTTTGGAATGAAATCAATTAAAAGATGTGTTGAAAAATATCATGGTGTTTTATCTTGTAAAATAAAAAATCAAATTTTTATTTTATCGATTTTAATTCCTCTTCCTGAAAATAAATCTTTTAATTAATCTAGTAAATATTTTTATTTTTCTATAATTTAACTATAATATTTTTTAAATATGAAAGTCGCAATTATTGAAGATAATCAAGAAGCTCTAGATTATTACTTAAAATATATCAATCGATATCAAAAAGAAGAAAAAGTTAAAATTGAACTTTTTACTTATGAAAATGGTGCAGATTTACTTAAAGATTATAATAAAGATTTTCATGTTATTTTTTTAGATATCGGTTTACCAATAATGAATGGATTAGAGGTAGCCAATAAAATAAGAGAAGTAGATGAATCAGTTTTAATTGTTTTTGTTACTAATCTTCCTCAATATGCAATTGAAGGATATAAAGTTAATGCTTTAGATTTTTTACTTAAACCTGTAACTTATTCCGATTTTCAAATTGAAATGAAAAAGATTGAAAGAAATTTAAAATTAAAAAAGAAAAATTATTTAGTTTTAAATCTTAAGGGTATTGTACATAAAATTCCTTTTACAAGCATAATTTATGTTGAAATTATTCATCATGATATTGTAATTCATACTGATAGTAATGATTATAAGTTTCGTGGATCTTTAAAAAGTATTGAAGAAAATTTAGATATGCAACTTTTTTCTAGGTGTAATAATTGCTATTTAGTAAATTTAAATTATGTTGAAAGTATCGATAAAAATATAGTTATTCTTACTAATAATAAAGAATTACTTATTTCTCGAAATAGAAGAAAACCATTCTTAGATGATTTTACAGTCTTTTTAAATATGGATGTTGAATAAAGATGATAGGAAGTGTTTTAGTTTTAGGATATTTTTCATTTTATGTAGAGCTATTAATGGCTCTTTTAATTATGATGATGTACACTAAAAAAAGAAAATTTTTTGCTTTTAGAGTGTTAATTTTAACAATTATTGCTATTCCTTTAATTTATTTACCTTCTTTGACTCTTAGCTCTTTTAATATTAGCTTTACTTTAGTCTTTTTATTAGTTTTTATTTCGGGATTTTTCCTATATAAAGTTAAGCCAATCAATTTATTTGTTTTAGCTTGTATGGGTTATGCTTTACAGCATATTGCTTGGAATGTTTTATTTATGATTTTTGAAGGAGCTTTTCCTAATGAAGTTTTAAGACAAGACTTAGCTTTATTAATGTTTTATTGTGTTTATATAGTTATTTATTTTTTAATGTATTTAATTCGTGTTTTAAAACCTTCATATTTTAATTTAGAAAAAGTAGGAGTAGTTTCAATTATTACTTCATTTTTAATTTTAATTGTGGTTATTATTCTTTCAGCAATTTTACCTTCTATTAGTGAATGGAATTGGATCACTAGAACTTATACGATTTTATCTTGTGTTTTTGCTTTGCTTGTACTTTCTGGTTTTTTTGAATTATCCAAAATTAATAATAAGAAGATTGCTCTAGAAAATGAAAATAACGAACTTCAAAGATTGTTAAATGTTCAAGCAAAGCAACATGCAATTACAAAATCTACGATGGATGCGATTAATTTTAAGATTCATGATATGAAACATCAAATTAATGTTTTAAGGCAACTTCCTAAAGAACAGCAAGAAGAAGTATTTAATGATTTTGAAAAACTTGTTGATATTTATGGAGATTTTGCAAAAACTGGTAATGATATTTTAGATATTATTTTGACTGAAAAATCTTTAATTTGTTCAAGTAAAGGAATTAAGCTTACTTATATTTGTGATGGAAATGCAGTTACTTTTATCAAATATAATGATTTAACTTCGTTAATTGGAAATATTTTAGATAATGCGATTGAAGCAACATCAAAAGTTAAAAATCCTGAACAAAAAATAATTAAATTAAATATTTCAATTAAAAAAGATTTTTTATGTATTCATGAAGAAAATTATTCGACTGAATCGATTGAATTTGATGATGGTTTACCTTTAAGTAAAAAGAAAAACAAAAGAGTTCATGGATATGGAGCAAAATCTATTGCTTATATTGTTTCTAAATATTTTGGAAACTTAAAATTTAATTTTATTAATAATATTTTTTCAATAAATATCACAATACCTTTACCAGCTAAAGATACAAAATAAGTCAATTATTAATCTTTTTAGGTCAAATATTTGTTAATTAAAAACAAAGTGTTTAATCTATAAATGTAACGAGTGTAAGCGCTTACACTATATAAAATAAAGGAGAATTTTATGAAAAGAAAAAAGAATCCCTTTAGTGGATTAATTGTCCTTTCAACATTATTTTTAGGAGTTTCGATTACAGCTTCTATTATTATGGAATCTTATCGTGTTCCTTTAGATGATTTAGTTGGGACTACTTCATCACAAACTGTTACTGAAATAACAGATGATGAAGATGAAATTTATAATTATCATCAAGATGCTAAAACAGCAAAAGAAGCATTTGATAATTATAAAGAATTTGCGTTAAGACAATCAGAAGAAACCATTGCCTTATTAAAGAATGAAAATAGTTCTTTACCATTAAATAGTGGTGCAAAAGTTACTATGATGGGTTTAAGATCTTATGCTGCTTTTTATGGTAATAATGGTGGTTCTATTCCTGATTTTGAGACAACTACAGATAATACTATAACTCAATCGTTTAAAGATGAAGGTTTTGATTTAAATCCTTCAATGCTCGAAACTTATGAAACGTATTGTTCTGGTTTAACTTGGGGTATTAGAGGGTTTGGAGCTAGTGCGCCTGAATATTCTGAATTAAAAGGAACAAGTGAGATTTTTGAACTTAGCTTAAGTGAACTTGAATCAATTAATTCTGATTATGATTCAGAATATGCTGAGTATGATGATGCGGCAATTGTTGTTGTTGGAAGACCTGGTGGTGAAAGTAATAATTATTATTTGCAAGATCAAACAACTGGCGATAATCCAACTACAACTGGCAATATCATGGGCTTATCAGCTGAAGAAAAAGAAATAATTGAAGAAGCTAAAGCTAATTTTGATAATGTTGTTGTTATTATTAATTCCACAAATACTATGGAATTTAAAGAATTAGTCGATGATCCTGAAATTGATTCTATTGTTTGGGCAGGACATCCAGGAGCATATGGATGGCATAGTGTTGCTAAAGTTTTAAATGGTGAAGTTAATCCTTCTGCCCATTTAGGCGATATTTATGTTACAAATAATGCTGCAAATCCTGCAATGCAATCATTTGGAAATATTCCTTGGGAAAATGCAGATGAATTCCCATCTGATGCTAATGTTAATTCATATTTAGTTGAAGCAGAAGGTATTTATACTGGTTATAGATATTATGAAACACGTTATGCTGATATAGTAATGAATCGTGGAACAAATCCTGCTACAGCAAAAGCTGGAACATATACAAATGAAGATTATACTTTAGCTACATCTCAAGGTACTTGGGATTATGATCATGAAGTTATTTATCCATTCGGATATGGTCTTTCTTACACTACATTTGAACAAACTTTAGATAGTGTCCGTATTTTAGGAAATAAAGAAAGTGCAACAGTTACTGTCACGGTAAGAAATAGTGGTAATGAAAGTGGTAAATCTGTTGTTCAATTATATGGTCAAGCTCCTTATACAGGTGAAATTGAAAAGAGTGCAATTCAATTAATGGATTTTGAAAAAACTAGATTACTTGCACCTGGCGAAAGTCAAACCATTACCATGGAAGTTGATATGGAAAACATCGCTTCTTATGATACTGATGGAGCTGGAACTTTCGTTGTTGAAGGTGGAGAATATTATTTTGCAATTGGTGATGATTCTCACGATGCTTTAAATAATATCTTAACTGCGCAAGGTCATCTTACAACTGGTGAAAGTGACAAAACATATAGCTGGCATTGGGACTATGATGATACAACATTTTCTGTTACTGATAATGGAACAGAAATTAAGAATCAATTAAGTAATGATGATAATTATTCAATGGATTTAAATGATTTCCTTCCTAATACTGTCACATATTTTTCAAGAGATGATTATAATGCAACATTCCCTGAATCATATGCTGGATTAAGTGCTACTGGAAAACTTGTTCCACTTCTTGAAAATGATTTTATTCCATTAAAAACTAATGATGATACATCAATGTATAAATGGGGTGTTGAATCAGAATTAAATTTAATTGATTTTAAAGGCGCTGATTGGGATGATCCTCGTTGGGATGAACTTGTTGATAAAGTAACTCCTGCTGAATTCTTATCATTTGCTGGAAATGCATTCCATAATATCGCTCCAATTCCTTCAGTTGGTTATACTGGAAATAATGCAGATGATGGTCCAGGTGGATCCGACTCACATTATTTAGAAGAAGGTTATTATCGTGATCAACAATTTAGTGATGCTGAAGAATATACTGGCTATGGTTCAAGAGTCACCGCTTCTTGTACAAATATTGCTTATTCTTGGAATAAAGAATTAGCTTATGAAAATGGAGAAATTATTTTAGGTGAAACATCATTAATGTTTAAACTTCCTATTATTATTGGTCCTGCTATGAACATTCATAGACATGGATATAATGGTAGAGGTGGAGAATATTATTCTGAAGATCCTATTTTAAGTGGCTTTATTGGTAGTGCTGTTATTCAAGGTGCTATGTCAAAAGGTGTTTTAGTTAATATTAAACATGCTGCATTTAACGACCAAGAAATTAATCGTTCAGGTATTTCCGTCTTTATGAATGAACAAAAAGCTAGAGAACTTGAATTAAGAAATTTAAGACAAGCTTTTGAAGGAAAAGGAAAACCTGCTTCATTTAGAAATAATAGTGAATACGATGATACTTATACTGAGGGTGCAAATGGTGTTATGACCTCTTATAATAGAATCGGTGCTGTTGCAAGTAGTGCTAACTACAATTTAATGGTAAACATTTTCCGTGAAGAATGGGGCTTTAAAGGCTACAATGTTACTGACTTTACTGGTGTTTCATTAAAAGCTGCTCCAAAAGAATCATTACTTGCTGGAACTACAGCATTCTGTGGATTTGGCGGTGGTAACTTTGATTATTGGCAAAATCCAGATTTATTAACACAAGATGCTGAGATGTGTGCAGCATTGAAGAAAAATATTAAATATGTTTTATATTCACTTGCAAATTCTAATGCAATGAATGGCGTCAACTCAACAACTCATGTTGTTCAATTAATGACATGGTGGAGAGCAACATATATTAGTTTAATTACTGTATTTAGCATTACAACCGCATTAGGTTTAGGTTTATTTATCTGGAAAGAACTTGCTAATGCTAAAAAGGAAGAAGAATAGGAGGAATTGATGATGAATAAATTCTTTAAAACTAGATCTGCTTATTCTTGGATTTTATTACTTGGCTTAGTTTTAGGTGTTGTTGGTTTAGTTATTTATATCTTGAATTCAACAACAGGCTATTTAGCAGGACAAGATGCTGGCATAACTGTAATTGTTTTAAGTGTTATTTCTTTACTCTCGATGTTAGTATTATTCTTCATGGGAGATAAAGTTAAAAAATTCCGTGATACATTATTTATTGTTTCCGGAGTATTTATTGTTGTTTCAATTTGCTTATTTGTACATGCAAGAGTTAGCATTGCTGCCGATGTTTGGTTTATCCCTGTTAACTACCCTCCAGCTGAAGGTACAACTTTAACTGTTGCAATAGTAGGCATTGTTTTCTATGTTTTTTCATTAATTTGTGTCTTAATTTCTGCTTTTGGTTCAAACTTAAGTAAAGAAATTGATACAGTTACAACTGAAAAAGAAGCTTAATAGTTGTAAGTAAGCATAATAATGGGACACTTATGGTGTCCCTTTTATTTTGGAGAAAAATAGTGAAATTTTAGTATATATTTAGTAGTTTTTATTATTTCTTAATTTAAATATTTGTTATAAAATTAATATATGAAGAAATATAAGCTTGTTAAGAAAAGGAAATTGTTCAATGATAGTGAATATCAATATGAACGTAAAAGTACTTATAAATATAAAAATATTTGTGATAATCATATAGATGGAGCATAAGGAGTAATTTTATGAATTTTGAAGAAATATATTTAAAAAGAAGATCTAATCGTTTTTTAAGCAATGAATCTTTACCAAAAGACACCATTGATAAATTAGTTAATGCTGGAGAACATGCCCCTGTTGCTAAGGGTAAATATGATGACATCCTTTTATATATAATTGAAAAGGAGAAACTTGAAGCTCTAAGAAAAATTATTATTAATGAATTTAATAAAGATATAACTTTTAATTGCGGGTGTTTAATGCTTATTTTACATAAAGGTCAAAATAAAGATTTAACTAATCAGGATGCTGGATGCATTTTAGAAAATATTTGCTTAGAGGCAGCAAGTTTAAATATTGGAAGTGTTTATGTTTATTCAGTTGCTCAATTAATAAAGCATTCTGAAAAATCTAAAGAATTATTAAAAGTCGATCCTTCTTTTGACATAATTGCTGGTGTTTGCTTAGGATATAAAACAAGCGAAGAAGTAAGAGAAGTAACACATAAGATAAAAACTATATATTAATTATTAATTCAATTGGGCAATGATCACTTCCTTTAATTTCTGTATGAATGATTGAATCAATTAATTTATCTTTTAATGAATTTGAAATCACGAAATAATCGATTCTCCAACCTGCATTTTTTTCTCTTGCTTTAAAGCGGTATGACCACCAAGAATATTCAATTTTATTAGGATAAAGATATCTAAAAGTATCGATGTAGCCGTTATTTAATAAGTTTGTGAATTTTGTTCTTTCTTCAATTGTAAAACCTGCATTTTTTGTATTAGTTTTTGGATTCTTTAAATCAATTTCGTTATGTGCTACGTTTAAATCACCGGCATAAATTATAGGTTTAATTTGATTTAATTCATTTAAATATTCAATTAAATCATCTTCGAATTTCATTCTAAAATCTAATCTCTTTAAATTTTCTCCAGAATTTGGAACATAGCAAGCTACATAATAAAAATTTTTAAATTCTAAAGTGATAACTCTTCCTTCGTCATCATAAATATTATTTTTTAACCCATAATGAATAGAAATGGGAGTAGTTTTGGTAAAAATAGCGACACCACTATATCCTTTTTTAATTTTTGAATTTGTAAAATACATTTCATATCCATCTGGTTTAAATGGAAAATCATCTGTACTTAATTTAGTTTCATTTAAAGAAAAAATATCAGCATTTAAATTAGTAAACGTCTCTTTAAAATTTTTATCTAATATAGCTCTTAAGCCATTAACATTAAAACTAACAATTTTCATAATTAACGATAATAAATTGAATTTTTTACTTTTTGAGCTTCATCTTTGCTTTTTAATGTTTCTAAAATTAAAAAAGCAAAGTCAATTGTTCCAGCAGCACTAATACCAGTAATAATATTTTTATCTTTTATAGCATAAACATCATGATATGTTCCTTTGAAATCTTCATTCATCGATTTAAAGCAAGTGTAATTTAATCCTTTTAGTAATCCTAAATGTCCTAAAATTGTAGGACCTGCACAAATTGCAGCAATATATTTATTATTATTGTAAAAATATTTGATTATTTCTATGAACCAAGGTGTAGATTCCATTTCTTTATATTCTGGACCTCCAGGAATTAAAAGCAAATCATAATTTTGATAATTTAAATTTTTTATATCATTTAAATCTGAAACTTTAATATTATATTTTCCTGTTGCTTGAGTTCCATGCATTGAAAAAATATCAACATTAATTCCGCCTCTCCTTAAAATAGCAATAGTTCCTAAAAATTCAATTTCTTCAAAACCATTGGTGACTATACATAATACTTTAGACATGTTTTGCTCCTTTTTAACTTAGTTTAATTTTAAATGATATCTTTTTATTGTAAAATAAAAAGAAGGGAGATTTTATGAAGATAAATGAAAATATTTTTAAAGAACAAAGAATAATTCAAGGATTAATGAGAATAAATAATTTATCAGTTGATGAATTATATAATTTGATTAAATTTGATATTGAAAATGGAATTAATTATTTTGATTTAGCTGATTTTTATTCAAATGGGGAATGTGAAAGAAAATTTGGTGAAGTTTTAAAACTTCATCCTGAATTAAGAGATAAAATGATAATTCAAACAAAATGTGGTATCTTAAATGATCACGAAGGTAACAAATATTTTGATTTATCTTATGAGCATATTGTTGATTCAGTAAAAAATTCTTTAAAAAGAATGAATCTTGATTCAATTGATTATTTATTATTTCATCGACCAGATATTTTTATGGATGCTAATGAAGTTGCTCGAGCAATGTCATATTTAAAAGGCGAAGGATTTGTTAAACATTTTGGTGTTTCAAATTTCCCACATGAAATGGTGAAATTTATGAAAGATGAAACAAATATACCAATTGAAATTAATCAACTTCAATTAGGCTTAGGGCATCTTGATTTAATTCGTGAAGTTTTAAATTGCAATATGAATAGTGAAGAAGGAACTGAACATACTGGTGAACTTTTCTTCTATATGAAAAGATATAATATTGTTTTACAATGTTGGTCTCCTTTCCAACATGGATTTATGGAAGGTTCTATCTTTAATAATCCAAAATTTAAAGAATTAAATGAAACACTTGAAGAATTTGCTACAAAATACAATACTTCAAAATGTGCAATTGCAACTTGCTTCTTATTGATGCTTTCTAAAACAACACAAGTAATTACAGGTTCAACTAATATTAAAAATATTAAAGAATGTCTTGATGGCAAAAATATTAAACTAGAAAAGTGGGAGTGGTATAAGCTATATCGTTCAACAGGAAATTTCTTACCATAAGTTTATTAAGAAATAAAAGCAACAGGTAAAATTCCTGTTGCTTTTTGTTTTTACTATGATATACTTATTGAGCGTTTCAAGAGGAAACCAGTGATGGGCCCTTAGTTTAATGGGAAAACGTTAGCTTTGCAAGCTTAAGTTAGGAGTTCGATTCTCCTAGGGTCCACCAAATCATGCCAGCGTAGCTCAGTTGGTTAGAGCAGTCGGCTCATACCCGGCATGTCGAGGGTTCGAATCCCCCCGCTGGTACCATTATGAAAACAATGGACTCTTAGCGCAATTGGTTAGAGCTATCGACTCATAATCGATCGGTTACAGGTTCGAGTCCTGTAGAGTCCACCAAGAAGGAGAAATACCCAAGTGGTTGAAGGGGTCGGTCTTGAAAACCGATAGTAGATGCAAGTCTAGCGAGGGTTCGAATCCCTCTTTCTCCGCCAATATCAATTATTACATCGCAGGGTAGAGCAGTTGGTAGCTCGTAAGGCTCATAACCTTGAGGTCGCAGGTTCAAGTCCTGCCCCTGCAACCAAACACATCTATATTGCCTGAGAAATCAGGCATTTTTTATTGCATTTAATGGTATTTGATATTTTAGTAAATAATTAGTAATAAATTAGTAATAAAATAGTATTTTCTAATAATATTTAAAAATTAATAAAATTATATTAAAATATAAAATATGATTACTTTGATTAGTTGGAATGAATTTTGGTCAAAAATAGGGGAGTTTTTAGCGACAATCTGGAATAATCTTTATGCTTTTTGGATTGATCCACAAAGTAAAAACCCTGACAGCACAGAATTTCCATATCTTGCTACATTTATTTTTGGATTAATTTTTCTTGTATTAGGCTATTTTGTTATTAAACTTATCATAAAGATATTACATAGAGCATTAAAATTAGATCATAAGTCATTTATCAAAGAAAGATCTTTAAAATCATTTTTAGTAAATGCTATCAAATACATTCTTTATGTTTTACTTATATTAATATTCTTTAGTATTTTAGGTATTAGTATGAGTGGTTTCTCAGAAATCATTTCAAGCGCAATACTTGCTATTGGTTTATCATTACAAGATGTTGTTGGCAATTTTGCAAGTGGTTTGATTATATTAACATCTAAACCTTTTGTGATTGGTGATTATATATTATTTAATGAAGAAAATGTTGAAGGAAATGTTATTGAAGTTAAGTTTTTAACTACAATTTTAAATACGCCTAATAATCAAATAGTTGTAATTCCAAATCGTAATGTTACTAATGCAATATTAACAAACTTTTCAACCAACAAAACAAGAAGAGTTAATATTGAAGTTAGTGTAGCTTATGAAACAAATATTGAAGAAGCTAAGAAAATTATTGTTAAAGCGATTAAAACTGAAAAAAGAGTTTTAGATGATCCAGCACCTGTTGCATATTTAGTTAATTTTAATGAATCAAATTTAATTGTATCTTGTAGATGTTATACTTTAACTGAAGATTATTGGGATGTACTTTATAATTTAAATGAAGTAATTTTATCCTATTTTAAAAATAATGATATAAAATTTGGCGTTAGACGTATTGATATTATCGATTCAAGTAATCGTAAATTAAGAGATATTGAGATTAATAAATGATTTTAAAAGATATTAATAATAAAATAATAAGAGACCAAGGAGAAAATTTATGAAGAATTTTGTTTTTATTTCACCTCATTTTCCAAGTAGCTATTGGAAGTTTGTTCGAGCATTAAAATTAAAAGGATTTAATGTTTTGGGAGTTGGAGATGCTTTATATAATGATATTCCATTTGAATGCAAAGAATATTTAACTGAATATTATTGTTGCCCTAACATGGAAATATATGAAAACGAAAAGAAAGCTTTAGAATATTTTATTAAAAAATATGGGCCTATTGATTATTTAGAATCTAATAATGAATTTTGGTTAGAAAAAGATGCAAGATTAAGAACTGACTTTAATATAGTAAATGGTGCTGATAATGAAGAAGTAAAGAAATTTAAATTTAAAAGTATTCAAAAAGCATATTTTAAAAAAGCAGGAGCAAAAGTTAGTAGATTTTGTTTACCAAAAAGCATTGAAGATGTTATTAATTTTGTAAATGAAGTAAATTATCCAATATTTTTTAAACCTGATAATGGAGTTGGAGCTCAGGGAACCAAAAAAATTAACAATGAAAAAGAATTGAAGAAATTTTTTCCTCAAATAATTAATCAAAATTATATTTGTGAAGAATTTGTTGATGGTTCAATTATTTCTTTTGATGGAATTTGTGATTCTAATTCTAATGTTGTTTTTTGCACACAAAATATATTTTTAGTTGATAATGCAACAATTGTTGAAAATGAACTTGATGATGGTTATTACTGTTTACCAACTTTAGATAAAAATTTTGAAAAATTAGGAAGAGATATCATCAAGGCATTTGAACTTAAAAAAAGATTTTTTCATATTGAATTTTTTAAATTATTAAGTGACCATCCATATTTAGGAAAAAAAGGAGACATTATCCCTTTAGAAGCGAATATGAGACCAGCAGGCGGATATACTCCTGATTTAATTAATTTTGCTAATTCTTTATCTTGTTATGATATATATGCTGATATTATGATGGATGATGTTTCAAATTATGATAATAGTTTAAAAAAATATGTTGCAATTACTTCTTCAAGAAGAAAAACAAAAAAATATTTACATTCTTTTGAAAAAATCAAAGATAAATATTTAAAAAATATTTGTATGTATGGTGAATATCCAAAAGCAATCTCTGATGATATGGGTGATTATTATTACTTTGCTAAGTTTGACACCCTTAATGAAGCTTTAGAATTTGATGAATTTGTTAGAAAGGGGATTTAAATAAAATGAAAAGATATTATGAATTAGAACAAAAATTTAAAAATAAAATAATTTCCCCTAAACAATTTGAAGCTATTATTGAAATTACTAAAGGAAGTAAAAATAAATATGAATATGACCATGAAACAGGATTGTTACGATTAGATCGTATTTTATATACTTCAACCCATTATCCACAAAATTACGGGTTTATTCCTAATACTTATGCAAGTGATGGAGATCCTCTTGATGTTTTAGTTATTTGTTCAGAAGCTATTTTGCCTTTATCTGTTGTCACTTGTAAACCAGTTGGTGTTTTAAAAATGTTAGATCGCGGAGAAAAAGATTATAAAATCGTTGCCGTACCTTTAAATGATCCTCATTTTAATTGTTATAATGATATTTCTGAATTTCCTTCGCATTTATCTGAAGAAATTAAACATTTCTTTAAAGTTTATAAATATTTAGAAGGAATTGAGACAAATATTAAAACAATTGATGGAAGAGAAGAAGCAGAAAAAATTATTCAAGAATGCATCGATGAATATCAAAAACTTGATTAAAGTTTAAAAGAAGTTTTTTGTATTCGAGCTAACTTTTCATCACCTATAATTTTAAAAATTTCATCATGTCTTCTTTTAAAATTATATAAAGCCCAATAATAAAATAATATATCTTGGAATCTTATGACTATATCTAATCTTTTAATAATTGTTTGACTTAATTTTGCACCATAAAATTTATTTAAAAATAGTGAAGCTTGGTCATTATTTAAATTATTTTCACTAATAAAAGAAGCTAAATCAAATAAAGGAATATTCATTGAAGCATATTCCCAATCAATAAAAAATACTCCATTAAATTTAAAAAGAAGATTACCTTTGACAAGATCATTATGAGATAAAACTAAGTCATATTTTTCATAAATTTTTAAATATTCTTTAAAAACTTTGCCTTCATAATTTTTGTCAACAAAAACTTCAGGCGGAAGGATGCTTTTATAAAGATTAATTTTATTCATAGCATCATATTCAAAAGAAACTTTGATGTTGCTTTTTTGAATTTTTTTTATCAATTTTGCAACATATATTATTTGTTCATCAGTTGGAGTTTGATAATAACATCTTGTTCCATGGATATATTTTGCAATTTTATTTCCATTTTCTACATTATAATAAATAACTTTATCTGAACAATTTAATTGTTCAATAGTTTCATAAATTTCTTTTTCATGAATAAAAGAAAGAGATTCATCTTTTAAAGGTGAAACTTTACGAAATACATAAGCATCGTTAATTAAGTAATTTTCATTTGAAAAACCACCTTCAAGTTTTTCAATTGATCTAATCTTTTTATCAATTATGTTTGTGAATTCTTCTTTAATTTCTTTATTCATATTTATAATTATAAAATCTTTTAAAAACGATTTAAATTATTTAATAATGAATTAAAATCATTTTTAAATTTTGAAATGTGATATGTTTCATAAGTTGAAAGTATAACAAGACCAAGAGCAGGACCTTTCTTTATAGTTTTAACTTTAGTAAAAATAACGTCCCCATCGTTCTTTTTAGCTAAGAATAAAGCTAATTCGCATGCAAATTCGATAACTTTTTTATTTGGATTTTCGTCAAAAATAATAACGTGAGGTCCATGATCTTTATTAATATGTAAAAAATAATGATTTTTATTAGCCAAAGTAAAAGTTAAATAATTATTTTGAATATTATTTTTACCAAAACCAATTTTTACTCCTTGATATATAAGATAATAAGGTTTAATTGCAGATTTAACTTTTTTACTTTTTAAATTTGATGGTAATTTAATTATTTTATTTTCGGCTAATTCTAAAATTAATTCATTAAAATCATTTTCATTATAAAAAGAAAGAGAATTTAAAATAGATTCTAAATAATTTATTTCATTTTGTGCTTTATTGATTTGTTCATCGCATGAAGCAATAGTTAATTTAGATTTTTTATATTTTTTATATAATTTTTCAATATTTTGAATTAAAGAAAGTTCAGGATCAAGTTTTATATTAAAATCATTATGATTATAAATGGTATTAATATCTAATTCATCTTTATATGTTAAAAAATAATCAGCAGCTTCTTTATAATTTGATTTTAAGAATGCTTCGTTTTTTTCTAGTTTTAATTTATCAATTTTTGTTAATAAAGATTTTTTACGTCTTTTTAAAATAGAGATTGTTTTTTTATTTTTTTCTTTTAAATATTCTTGTTCGATATTGTTACAATACTTTAATATAAAATCACGATCTTTATTTGAAAATTCTTTAAAAAATTGGCTTTTAGCTGGGAATTCATATAAAATTCCATTAATTAATGGGTGTTTTGTTTCTAGCGATTTATGGTGAAAGCAATCAATAATCTTATTATCTTTAGTTAAAATAATATTCGAATTTAATTTAAATAGTTCAATATATAGTTTGTAATTTGATTTATCGTATGTGTCTTCAACCTTTAAAAAATCAAAAACTAAAATATTATCTTCGTTTACTAAAGAAGAACCTAAAAATTTAGCATTTAATAAATGTTTTTTTAATGATTTTAAAAATATAGTATCTAAATTCAAATTAATTTTATTTTCATTAAAAAATACAAAAGGAAAAATATTATTTAAAGAAATAAAAATATTTTTATTTTTTCCTTTTGAAAAATAAAACATAAAATCGTATTTAGAAACTTGAATGATTTTGTTTAAATAAGAATTTTTGAAATTAATATTTATTAAATCTGCCTGTTTTGAGTAAAAATCTATCGTAAACACGCATTAATTATATCAAATTTAATTGAAAGCTATACTTAATTTGTCTTATAATTTCAATATTATATGAAGAGGGGATTACTTATTGTTTTGAGTGGGCCTAGCGGCGTCGGTAAGGGGACCGTTAGAAAAGTTTTAATGAATAATGATTCATTAAATCTTTATTATTCTGTTTCAATGACAACAAGAAAACCTCGCGTAGGAGAAACCGAAGGTGTAGATTATTTTTTTGTAAGTAAAGAAAAATTTATGTCTGCTATTAAAAACCATGAATTGTTAGAACATGCTAAATTTGTTAATAACTATTATGGAACTCCTAAATTTTATGTAGAAAAACTTCGCGACGAAGGGAAAAATGTTTTAATTGAAATCGAAACAAGAGGAGCAAAACAAGTTATGTCAAGTTATGCCGAAGATGATCGATTCGTAACAATATTTTTAATGCCACCTTCATTTGAAGAATTAGAAAAGCGAATTCGCGGAAGAAGAACTGAAACTGATGAAGTTGTTAAAGAAAGATTAAATAAAGCTCGTAGAGAAATTGCTTTAAATAAACTTTATGATTTTGTTGTTGTAAATGATTCTCCAGAAAACGCAGCAAATGAAATTGCTAATATTTTAAAAAATAAATCATTAGATTAATTATTATATGAAATTAGTTAGTGTACTAATTGAGCATCCAATTCATAAAATTTCAGATTCTTTTTATTATCTTTTTAATGGTGAAATTTCAAAAGGTGTTAGAGTAAAAGTTAATTTTAATCATCAAAATATTATTGGTTTTGTAACGGAAGTTAAAAATACAAATAAAACAAAAGAAGAACTAAAAAAAGAATTTGGCTTTGAAATAAAATATATTGATGAAGTTATTGATGAGACTCCAATTTTTTCCCAAGAATTATTAAACCTTGCCTCCATTGCTTCAGAAAGATTTTTTTATCCACTAATTGGCGTCTTACAAGCAATGGTGCCACCAAGTTTAAGACCTAATTCAAGAAGTTTAAATGAAGCAAAAATTAAATATGTTACTTATTATAAAATTAATGAAGATATTGATGATAAATGTCTTAATTTAAATAAAACAAGTTTGAAACTTTTAGAAGAATTTAAACTTAAAAAAATAATTGAGAAAAAGGAAATAAGTTCAAAGAAAAAATCAATCGAAGCTTTATTAAGCAATAATTTGATTCAAGAAGAAAAGCAAGAAGAATATCGTTATAAAATTCTTCAAACTTTTAAATATGAAGATAAAATTGAGCTAAATGAAAAACAAAACGATGCTTTTTTGAATGTTATTAACAGCGAGAAAATTTGTTCACTTTTATATGGTGTAACTGGAAGTGGAAAAACAGAGGTTTATATTAAATTAGCAGAATATTTTATAAAAAATGGGGGTTCTGCATTGATTTTGGTTCCAGAAATAGCTTTAACGCCATTAATGATATCACGCATTTTAAGTTATTTTGATAAAGATATTATTGGTATTATTCATTCTTCCTTAACTAGTGCAGAAAGTTATGATGAGTATCGAAAAATTTTAAATGGCCAATCTAAAATTGTTATTGGAACAAGAAGTGCAATTTTTGCTCCTTTAAAAGATTTAAAACTTATTTGTATCGATGAAGAACATGATGATTCTTATTATCAAAGCGATAATTTTTCTTATAATACAATTGATATAGCTTTAATTAGAGCAAAATTAAGTGGGGCAAAAGTTGTTTTAGGTAGTGCAACTCCTTCTATTGAAACAATGTCAAAAGCTAAAAGTAATCGTTATCAATTATTAGAACTTCCTCAAAGATTTAATAAAATTGATCTTCCAAAAGCACAAATTATTAATAGTGGTGATCGAAAAAATTTCTCTTTTAAATCTAATATTTTTTCAGTCTATTTAATCCAAAAAATTAAAGAAACTTTATTAAATAATGAGCAAGTTATTTTACTAATTAATACGAAAGGTTTTTCGCGCAATATGACTTGTAGAGAATGCAATTATATTTTTACTTGCCCTAAATGTGGATCGACTCTTTTTTATCATAAAGAAAACAATACTTTAAGATGCCACCACTGTGAATATAAAATAAAAAAACCAACAACTTGCCCAGAATGTGGTTCGAAAAATTTTATCTTTAATGGCATTGGTATTGAACAAGTTGAAGAAGAATTTAAAAAGATTTTTAATGTTAATTATTTATCTCTTGATGGTGATAGAATTACAAAAACCTTGCAAATCTCAACTATTTTACAAGATTTTAATGATAAAAAGGCTAATGTTTTAATTGGCACACAAATTGTTGCAAAAGGGCATGACTTTAAAAATGTTAGTTTAATTGGCGTTATAAACTGTGATAATTCATTATTTGTTCCTTCATATAAAAGCCGAGAAAATTTATTTCAGCTAATTTATCAAGTGATTGGAAGATGTGGAAGAGGTGAAAAAAGAGGAGAAGCGGTGATTCAAACTAATTTTCCTACTGATTTTGCGATTATTTTTGCAACAGCTCAAGATTATGATTCTTTTTATGATGAAGAAATTAAAAATCGAAAGAGCTTAAAATATCCACCTTTTTATTACCTTGTAAAAATTCAAATTACTTCAAAAGATATTAAATTAATTAAAGAGAACCAAGAAAACATTAAAAATTTCTTTAAAGATGTCGCTAAGAACGCAATTATTTTAAAATCAAATGATATTAATTTTTTTCAAAATAATTATCGCACATCAATTTTAATTAAAATTAAAGATTACTCTGAAATTAAAGATTCAATAAAAATGCTTCTTGATATTTATAAGCGAGAAAGCAAAATAAGAATTAAAATTCTTTTAAATCCGCCGGTAATCAATTGAATTTAAGGTCATATTATTTTAAAATCTTTATGTTTATTAGGAGAATTTAAATGATAACAATTTCAATTTTAGGAATCGATCCATATCTTATAAGACAAATCAGTAGAGAAGCGACAAAAACAATCGCTAATTTATATGAAGTACCTGAGGATGAAGTTAACTTTTTTGCATATGAAGGACTTTTAGTTCATGCAGGAAATGAGCAAAATTTATGGAATGTAATAGTTAGAGTTAAAGCTCCAGATGTATATAAAAATGTCGAAAAAGCAATGTTTGAGTTACTTAAAAATTATTTAACTGATGTTTGTTTTCATTTTACTTTGGAATTTGAATATTACCATTTAAATTCAGTTTATAAACATATTAACGATGAATTTGATTTGTATTTTACTGAAAAAGAAAGTAGCTATGAAGACGATGAACATGATGAAGATGAAAGTGATGAAGAAGATGAAGTTCCTAGCGTAGAAGAATTATATTTAGGTAATGCATTTAAGGGGATAATTGATGATGACAAATAAATCCTTACCTTTTTATAATGTATGCTTTGAACTAATAAAAGATGTACTTACTAATAAAAATTCTTTATCTTTCAGCGTTAAGAAGATTAAAAATTTTAAAAATACTCATGATAAAGCAAATTGTATTGCTGTTGGTGGTTTATTTTTAAGAAATTATTATTTCATTTCCGTTTTTTCTAAAAATGTTTTTAAAACAGTTAGAGTAGAAGATATTATTGCTATTGGAATTTGTTATATTTTTGGAAGTTTAAAAAAATATACTGAAAAAGAAGAAGCAATTGATTTATTAAAGAATCACTTTTCAAAATCTAAAGTTGAATTGACTGAAGAGCAACTTCAAGAATTTTCTAAACTTTTAGAAGAAAAGAAGAAATATCATATTCCTAATGTTAAGGTCGGAACTTTTCAATATTTTTCTTGCCAATATAATATGCCAATTTGGTTAATAAAAATGATTCATAGCCAATATGGTAGAGAATATTTGCTTCCTTTTATTAAAGCAAGCTCTAAAATGCCTAATCAATATGTTCTTGTCAATAAATTTTCTAGTGAAGAAAAACTTATTGATGAATTAAATAAAAATTATGAGTCTATTACATCTGATTTTTATCGATTTAAACTTAATACTTCAATTAAAAAAGAAGCATTTGTCCATAATTTTACTTTAATACCAATTCAGCAAGCAGCTTATTCAATTTTAAAATTTTTACCTTCAATGAGTGAAGGAAAAGTTACTATCTATATTGGCGATAGAAATTTTGATTTCTTTTTACCAATTTCAAGATATGGTGAAAATAATGATATTCTTTTACTTGAGAAAGATAAAAAAGAAAATTTTGAATTAGTATCTAAAATTAAAAAATATAATCAGTTAAAATCTTTTTCTTCTTTTGAATCTTCAATCACTGGAGTAAATGCATATATTTCAGAAAAACAAGATATGATTTTTTATTATCCACGTTCTAGTGCAATTGAACTTTATCGTAGAAATGCTGAATATGCTGTTAATTTTGATGTTAATAACTTAGATGAAATTATTTTTAATCAAAAAGAAGGATTAGAATCATTAGCAAATTTTGTTAAAAATGAAGGTTATTTAGTATATGTTGTTGATACTTTAGATTTAAAAGAAACTATTGTTATGATTCAAAAGTTTTTAAATAGTTATTCCGATTTTAAACTTGTACATGAAGAAATATTCTTCCCTCAAGATCAATTAAATTCAATTTATTATTATGCAATTTTAAGGAAAACTAGATGATAAATTTATATAATTTTGAAATTAAAAAATTAGAGAACTTGATGGAAGAGTATGGCCAAAAAAAGTATCGTGCTACTCAACTTTTTAAGTGGATTTATGAAAAAAAGGTTTCTGATTTTGACTTAATGAGCGATATTTCAAAAAAGTTCATTGATGTTTTAAAAAAAGATTTTTACTTAAAAGTTCCTGCTATTTATAAAAGACAAGATAGTAGCGATGGGACAATTAAACTTTTATTAGAACTTGAAGATAACAGTAAAATTGAAACTGTTTTAATGAAATATAATTATGGAAATGTTGCTTGTGTTACTAGTCAAGTTGGTTGCAATATGGGGTGCTGTTTTTGTGCTTCAGGATTATTTAAAAAACAAAGAAATTTAGAAGTTGCTGAGCTTGTCGGACAAATTTTAGTTTTAAATTCTTTATTAGCTGAAAAAAATGAAAAAATTACTCATGTTGTTGTCATGGGAACAGGTGAACCTTTTGATAATTATAATAATGTTTTAGATTTTGTTCGTATTTTAAATCATCCATATGGGTTTGCAATTGGTGCAAGACATATCACTGTTTCAACTTGTGGTTTAGTTGAAAAAATTAAACAATATGCTAATGAAGGTCTACAAATTAATTTAGCTATTTCTTTACATGCTCCTAATAATGAAATTAGAAACAAAGTCATGCCTATTAATCGAAAATATCCTATTGAAGAATTGATGGAAGCAGTAAAATATTATGAGAAGACCGCTGGCAGAAGAGTAACTTTTGAATATATTTTATTAAGGGATATTAATGATAGTGATGAATGTGCATTAGAGTTAGCTAACTTAATTAAAGGAACTTTAGCTTATGTTAATCTTATTCCATATAATCCTGTAAATGAACTTAAATATCAAAGGAGCTCTAATAATCGAATTCATAATTTTCTCGATGTATTGATGAAAAATGGTGTTAATGCGACAATACGTAAGGAATTTGGAACCGATATTGATGCAGCTTGTGGTCAATTGAGGGCTAAAAATGAAAAAGCAAAAAATCTTTAATGGTTCTTATTATTACGATAAAAATATTGGTAAAGTTAGATTAATAAATGAAGATGAAGTTAAAATTACTGTAAATTCAAAATCTAATGTTTTAATGGTTTTAGCTGATGGAATGGGTGGAACAAAAAATGGCGATTTCGCTTCAACTATTGCAGTCAACTATCTAATCAATAAATTTAAAGAAAAAAATGGTTTTCTTTCTTTATTTTTTGCTAAAAAATGGCTTATTTCTACGATTAAAAAAGTAAATAAAAGACTTTTTAGTTATCAAAATAAAGTTAATAAGTCTGAATTAGGGACAACACTTGTTTGTGCTTTAATTTATAAAAATAAACTAATTTTAATTAACGTTGGAGATAGTAGAATTTATTTATATAAAGATAAAAAAGCAAATCAAGTTTTTGAAGATCAAACATATGCTAATTACTTATATAACTCAAATAAGATTAATAAGAAAGAACTTGAAACCCATCCAAAAAAGCATATTTTACTTAATGCTTTAGGTTTATCCTCGAGATTATCTTATGATATAAAAGTTTTAAAATATTCGATGGAATCGATATTACTATGCAGTGATGGACTATATAATAGTGTCCAACTTAAAGATATTGAAAGTATTTTAAGAACTAAAGATACAACAAAAGAAAAAGTTTGCTCACTTATTAACCTAGCTAATTTTAATGGTGGAAGTGACAACATTTCCTGTGCGTTATGGGAATATATTAATGATTAAAATTAATTCAATTATTGATGATAGATATAAAATTATTGCAAATATTGCAAGCGGTGGAATGTCGAATGTTTTTGAAGCAAGGGACATTATTTTTAAAAGAAATGTTGCAATAAAAATTTTAAAAAGTGAATTTCGAGATAATTTAGAGAACTTAATCCGCTTTCAAAATGAAGCAAAAATTTCTGCAAGCTTAAATCATCCTAATATCGTAAAGATTTATGATTATGGTGAAGTTGATGATCTTCCTTATATTGTAAATGAATTTATTAAAGAACAAACTTTAAGAGAAGTTCTAGATTATAAAAGATATCTTTCTTTAAATGAAGCTTGTTCAATTATCATTCAAGTTTTAGATGCAATAAGTTATTTACATTCAAAACAAATAATTCATCGAGATATTAAACCATTAAATATTTTTATTTTAAATGATGGCGGAGTTAAAATTACTGATTTTGGGATATCTTTTGTTAAAGGCTCTTCATTAAATTTAAATGAAACAAAAAAGATTATGGGAACGGCACAATATTTAGCTCCAGAATTAATAAAAGGATTAAAACCATCATTTCAAACAGATATTTATGCAATTGGAATAGTTTTTTATGAAATTTTAACAGGAAAGGTTCCTTTTGATAGTGAAAATCCAAGTGAAGTTGCGAAAATGCAACTTAAAAATATAGTTCCATCAGTTTTAAAAACAATTCCTAATCTTCCAAATGATGTTGATGAAATAATAAGAAAAGCAACTGATAAAAATATTTTTAATAGATATAAAACTTGTGAAGAATTTAAAAATGATTTATCTGCTTTATTAAAAAATAAAAAACTTTTTAGTAAAAGCCGAGGAATATTTAAGAGGCTATTTGGTCTTTTAAATGATTAATGATAAAATTTAATTATGAAAAAAGTATTGGTTTCAGCGTCAATTTTAAGTAGCGATTTTTCAAATTTATATTATGATGTAAATGACGTAGTCTTAAGTGGAAGCGATTGGATTCATTACGATGTAATGGATGGAAATTTTGTAAATAATATTTCATTTGGTGTAAGTGTAATTTCTTCAATTTCTTTTAAGATCAATGCTTTTAATGATATTCATTTAATGATTAATGAACCTTTAAAATATCTTGACGACTTTTTAAAATGCAATCCAAATTTAATTACATTACATTATGAAACAATTGAAAAAAATAAAATTAAAAATATAAAAGAATATTTAAATAATAAAAATGTTAAATTAGGTATTTCAATTAAACCTAATACAGATATTCCATATGATATTTTAAACGATGTTGATTTGATTTTAGTAATGAGTGTTGAGCCTGGTTTTGGAGGACAAAAATTCATCGATTCAAGCTTAGAAAAAATCAAAAAGCTTGCACAGTATCGAGAAAAATCCAATCTTTCTTATTTAATTGAAGTTGATGGTGGAATTAATCAAGAAACTGGAAATAAGTGTGTTAAAGTAGGTGCAGATGTTTTGGTTTCTGGTTCATATATTTTTAAAGCAAAAGATCGTAAAGAAGCGATAAATAAATTAAAGGAGTTGGTTTAATGTATACTTTAGCTATTATTTTAGCTTTATTAGCTATATTTGGATTTGGTTTATTATTTGGATGTGAAATTTATTCTTTTAATAAAACTGGAGCAAAGAAATATTCTTTTTTTAGACATTTTCCATATGAGTTAAATTGTTTTCGCAAGAATTCAAAATATTCTTGGATTTATGCTATTTCTTTAGTTGTAGCTTGTCTTTTATTAATTTTTCCTTTTTTTGCTTTTGCTTTTATTAACGGAAGAGAACTTGCTACAAGAGGTGGATGGACTATTGCTGCGGGATATATTTTATTTGGAATATCGATAATTAGTGCAATTTCTTTTATTTCAATATGTTTTACTAAGCTTTCTAACTTTAAAGGACATGTAATTTCTACGGTTATTTTTGTTATTTCTATTTTATGCTCTTATTTAATGATGCTACTTTATTTTGGAACTGATGTATTTTTAAGATATGAAATAAGAAATGAAGTGAGAATTGTTATTTTCTTTATTTGTTTAATTTTTATTGCTTTATTAATTTTATTAATGTTTAATCCTTCATTTAAAAACTGGGCAAAACTAGTCAAATATGAAGGTGATAATTATGAAAGACCTAAATTTTCTTATTTATGTATGCTTGAATGGGGTGCTTTTTTAGCTTTTGTGTTAGAACTTGTTCCTTTGTTTTTAGCGATGTTTTTCTAATTTGTAATTTTTATTATATTTATTTAAAAATAAAAGCTTCCCGAAGGAAGCTTTATTAATTTTCTTTTAATGATCTATTTAGGGTACGATATCCTCTAGCACTCATTCTTACTTTACATTTCTTACCATCAATAATAAGAGTATATGTTTGTAAGTTTACATCCCATCTTCTTCTTGTTGCTCTTAGGGAATGAGATCTTTTATTACCGCTTACAGGTTTTTTACCAGTTATAGGACAAATTCTTGACATATCTACATACCTCCAAATCAGTGCTTAAATAATTTATCAAAGAATAAATAAATTGTAAATAGCAAATTTATAATTTTACTTTTGGAAATTTTTTATGAAATTCTTCTCTAGAAATTAGATTTTTACATTCTTTGTTAAATATTTTAAGTAATTCCATATCTTTATCTAAAGTTAAAAATAAGTCTTTTCCTTTGTTATTGTAAAAAAGTAAAGTTTTATGTTTTTTGGTGTAATTTTCATCGATATATAAAACGTTATTAAAATCATAAGTAAAAGTTGAATTTAATTTATGATGAATAATAGCGCTATTTGTTACTTCATAATAATTTTTACTTGTTAATAAGAACCATCCAATAACTGAAATTACAATTCCGATTAAAAAGACAACAGCATCTTGAATAATATAAGTAGTGGTATTTTCACTAGAATAAGTCCAAGCAAAGCGTGAAGAAAAAATTAAAAAAATGACAACTACAACAAATATAGCGACTATAAGATAAGTCTTTAATAAAACTTTTTTCGATGGATATAGTTTATGCATGTATAAATTATATTATTCAAATTATAAAATGTGCAATAAAATAAAAACCCTCTAAAATGCTATTATTTATTAAAAAAATGATTATTTTATCTTTTATCGATAATTATTTTTTGCTAAAATAGAGGATGTTGAAAAACGATTTAAAAAGGTTATAAATGAAATTATTTGATATATTACCAGAAAACTATTTTTCGATATTCAGTGGTAAAAATAGAAACATATATTCTGAAAGTTTACTTATTCTTTTTTCTTTGCTTCAAAATGATGAAAACTTTATTTTGAAAAGCGATTTTATTAAAGCTTTAAAAGATCACGAAAAAGAAATTGAAGGATTTGAATATACTCCAGAAGATTTAGAATCAATTGAAGAAGATTCAATATTGCGTAATACAATTTCAGCTAAGGCGAGTTTTATTTGTCGAAGACTCGAAGAAACTGGCTGGATCGATATAATAATGGATTTAAATACATCAGAAGAAACTATCATTTTACCGATGTATTCGATTAATTTAATTAAATGCTTAAGCGATATTATTTCTGATGAAGAAAGTTCTTATGTTTCAATCGTCCACTCAACTTACTCAGAACTTAAGCTTGAAGACGAAGAACAAGATGAGCTTCTATATCAAACTTTAAATAGATGCTATGCTAATACTAGAAGACTTAAAATTGAGCTTGTTTCTTTAAAAAACTCAATAAAAATCTTCCAAAACAAATTAGGTAGATTATTTGAAACGAATAAAGTCTTACACGATTATTTTGATGTTTATAAGAAAAAAATTATTGATCGATATTATCATCCTTTAAAAACTTTTGATTCTGTTGCTAAGTTTAGAAGACCTATTATTGGAATTTTAGAAAAATGGTCTCGTAATCAAGAAATTTTAGGTAAACTTGTTGAACAAGCAGCTGCATCAAATACTAATTCTGGAGCTGATATTGAATTTTTAGTTCTTGATAAAATTAATTATATTTGCGATACATATGAAAAAATTAATTCATTAATCGGTGATATAGATGAAGAAAATAATACTTATACTAAGAATAGCGCAAACAAGATTTTATATTTAAATAATAATGATAAGACTATTAAAGGTCATTTAGATAATATCTTAAAAGAATATGCTCGAAACGTTGAAAATCCACGCAAATTATCTAAAGTTTTATCTATTATGCAAAATGGGTGCTGCTTTTATGAACAAGGATTTATTGATCCTCAATCAGTTACTTTACCTATTTTAAGAAGGTTTAGATTCAATACAGAGCCTTTAGAAGTTATGGAAGGTTTTGAAGCTAGCGAATTTGTAATGGAAAATTTCTTAGAAGAAACTAAAAATATTTATACCGATGAGAGAATATATCAATTTATGGATAATGCTTTTGGTGGTTCAAACGAAGTTTATAGCTCTCAAATTCCTTTAGTTGATTTTGATGCATTTGTTTGCTTGATTTTAGCTACTATTAAAAAAGATGATGAAAATTGTTTTTATGTTGTTGAAGAAGTAGATAAAACAAACATTCATGTTAATGGTTTTTCAATACCAAACTTTGTTTATAGAAAAAAAGAAAATATTTAAGTTTTTAATGGAGAGGGGGCAATAATATGTTTAGTGAAGATTTTGCTAAATTAAATGGAAGTGAACAAAATAGATTTGCTGAAATATGTAATAAAATATTATTAAAAGGATTTCTCGTTAGGGAAGCTTATGATTCTAGAGAAAAAATATTAAGAACTAATCCTGATTATAATTTTGTTGATAAATATTTTGATATTTTTGAAGGATACCTTAAATTTTCTGGATGGATATTAAAAAGAGACGATATGCTCGGCGTTTTTGCTCTTTTTAATAATTATGAAGAAAATAGAATTCGTATTGACCGTGAAACTTCAGTTGTTCTTGTTGCATTAAGAAAAATATACGATACAGAAATGGAAGAAGGGCAAGTAAGTGGACATGGAGATCATTCTGTTTTCTTAACAACTGCAACTTTAGTTAACACGATGAATAATCATGGTTTAATAATGCCTGGAAAAAGATTAAATGGCCGTCTTGTTTGCCGTTGTTTGAGATTTTTAGCAAATCACAATGTTATTGCAAAAGTAAGTGGTAGTTATGATGAAGGTAATGTAAGCTTCTTTATCTTACCATCGATAGTATATGCCTTGGATAATGAAAAAATTGTTGCAATGTCCAACGCGTTGAATGAATTAAAAGAAAAAGAAAATAATGAAGAAGGAGGCTTATTCTAGTGAAACTATTAACAAAAGTTAAAATTATAAATTGGCACTATTTTTGGAATGAAACAATTGATATCAAACCAATAGTGTTTTTAACAGGTTTAAATGGTAGTGGTAAATCAACTTTAATTGATGCTCTTCAAGTTGTTTTGCTCGGAGATACTAGTGGTCGTTTCTTTAATAAGGCTGCTTCTGAAAAATCTGCTCGTACATTAAAAGGATATTTAAGAGGAGAACTTGGTGATTCTTTAGATGGAGGTTTTAAATATCTTCGTAATGGAAGATTTACATCTTATATTGCTTTAGAATTTCATGATGATTTTAATAATAATGATTTTACAATGGGTATTGTTTTCGATACTTTTGATTCTGGCGATGAAGAACACTCTTTCTTTTTCTTCAAAGATAAAATACCAGCTAATGAATTTATTCAAAATAAAATTCCAATGGATAGAAAGACTTTAACTAACTTCCTTTCTGAAAAACAAATTGAATTTAAATTTTTCCCATCAAATCGTCAATATCAAGACTTTTTACGTATTCAATTAGGTGGATTAAAAGAAAAATATTTTGGCTTACTTAAAAAAGCAACTTCCTTTTCTCCAATTACTGATATTACAACTTTCATTACTGAATATGTATGCGACGAACAAAGTAATGTTAATTTAGACTTACTTCAAGAAAATATTCTTGAATATAAAAAGCTTGAAGTTGAAGCTAAAAATATGGCTGAACGTGTTGAAAAACTTGAAGCAATTTCTCAAGTCTTTCAATCATTTAGTTCTAATAAACAATTGTTAGATGTTGCTATTTATATTGTTGATAAATGTGAATTAGAAAATTCAAAAGATAAACTTGATTTATTAAAAAAACAAATTGAGAACTCAAAAGATAGATTATTAAAAATTGATACTGAAGTTTTAGATTTAAGAGAACAAGTTAATAAATTAGATCGCGAAAAATTAAAATTAACAAGTGAAAAAGCTAATGATGATGTATCTAAAATTATTAACGATTTAATGTCTCAAAAGCAGAATATTAAAGAACAAATTGAAGATATAGAAGAAAATAGTAACTATGTTTCTAAGGCCATTGTTACTCTTTGTGATTCATATATGAATGCTATTTCAAATTTATTAACCAATTTAAATAATTTTGATCTTAACGTTCTTGATGAAGAAAAAGCAGATGAATTAAGAGAATTAACACTTGCATGTGATACTTTTAGCAAAGATTGCATGAATTTTAAGATGACTTATTCAAATAACCTTAAATTATTAACAAGGGTTATTTATGATGAATTTAGGACAAAATTAGTAGATTTTAAGGATAAAGTTAGTAGTTTAGCTATTACAATTTCTCGAAGCATTAATCAAATTAGCAAAAAAATTACTACTTTGGAGAGCGAAGAATTATTGATTAAACAAGGTAAGAAAACTTATCCTGATAATTACGAAACTATTAAGAATTTAATTGAAGATGGTTTAGTTAAAAAATTTAATAAACCTATTCCTGTTAATTTTTATTGTGATTTGATTGATATTATTGATTCTTCATGGACAAATGCGATAGAAGGATATTTAGGAAATTCAAGATTTAATCTTTTTGTTGAACCAAAATATTTCACAGATGCTTATCAAATTTTAAAAGAAATTATCAATAGAATGGGTTATAAAAATATTGCAATTATTGACCAAGAGAAATTAATTGAGAAAAACTTTCAAGCAGAATATGGTTCACTTGCTGAAGAAATTAAAACAATTCATAATGGTGCAAGAGCATATACAAATTTTTTAATTGGTAGACTTTATAAATGTGATTCTATTAAGGAAGCACAAAATTCTGGTAGAGGTATCACAAAAAATTGTGATTTATACCAAAATTATTCTTTATCAACGATTAATCCACGTTTTTATACTTCTTCCTTTATTGGAACAAATGTTTCTAAACGTTCCGCTGATGAAAAAGGTCTTGAACTTAAAGCAAGTAAGTCCAATTTAAATACATATCGTAGTTTAAATGTTTTAATTTCAGGTATTAACAATCTTGAAACTATCTCAAAGAGTGAAATTGATAATACATTTATGTTAATTTCAAAAGTTCCAACGCTCGATGGTTTAAAGAAAAACTTAACTTATATTGATGAACAGCTCGAATCACACGATACAACTTTAATTGAAGGTTTAGATCGTAGAATTAAAGATATTGAAAACGATATAGTTAATTTAAACAAAAAGATTGAAGATGCATTAATTGAAAAAGGAAGATTAGAAACCGATATTAAAAATATCGCTGAAGAAAAAATCGCTAAGCAAAATGAAGAAATCAAAGAAATCAAAACTAGATTATCTAATTCTTTAAACGTTTCAAAAGATGCTGAAACTTTATTTGAACAAAGAAAACTTGAAGGTAAAACAAATTCTGATATCTTATTTGAATTTAATACTAAGAATGCAAGTTTAAATTATACTATTCAAAAGCAGTTAAAAGACTTATCGATTTTAAGAGGCCGATATTGTAATGAATATCATCTTTCTTATGATGTAAATTCTGAAAATAATGATTTATTCGATAAAGATTTACATGAATATAAAGATGTTAAATTACCAGAATATCAAGAAAAAATTCAAGATTCTTACCATAAGGCAATACAACAATTTAAAGATGATTTTATCAATAAATTAAGAGATGCAATTACTAATGTTCAAAAACAAGTAGAAGATTTAAATGAAGCTTTACAACAAGCATCTTTTGGTAGAGATATGTATCGCTTTACAGTTGATCCTAATCCAATTTATCGTCGTTATTATGATATGTTAATGGATGACATTGTTTTAAATTTAGGTGAAGACCAAACTGAATTTTTAGATAAATATAAAGAAGTAATGGATGATTTATTTAAACAAATTATCGATACTGGAAATAATGAGAAAAACAGTGAGTTAATGAAGAATGTTGAAAAATTTGCTGATTATCGTCATTATTTAATATTTGATTTAATAGTGTATAATAAAGATACTAGTGATGAACAAAGATTATCTGCTATGTTGAAGAAGAAATCTGGTGGTGAAACTCAAACTCCATTCTATATTGCAGTTTTAGCATCGTTTGCACAATTATATCATGTAAATCACGATCCTAAATTTGCTAATACTTCACGTATAATAATTTTTGATGAAGCATTTTCTAAAATGGATAAAGGTAGAATTAAAGAGTCAGTTAAACTTCTTAGAAAATTTAATCTTCAAGTAATTCTTTCCGCTCCAAGTGATAAAGTTGGAGATATATCGGAATTAGTAGATGAGACATTGGTTGTTCTTCATGAAAGAAATTCAAGCTGTGTAAAGCTCTATGCTAAAGATGGCTTAAAATAAATAATTTTAGAAGGAGTATATTATGTCAAGAAAAACGGTTGCAATGATTCTTGCTGGTGGTAAAGGTACTAGATTAAAGGCCTTAACCAAAAAAATTGCAAAACCAGCAGTTTACTTCGGCGGTAAATATAGAATCATAGATTTTTGTTTGTCTAATGTTGCAAATTCACATATCGACTGTGTCGGTGTTTTGACTCAATATGAGTCTGTCGTATTAAACAATTATATTTCAAATGGACACATTTGGGGTTTTGATGGAGTTAATTCAACTTGCGTTGCATTACCTCCACGCCAAACTGAAGAAGGTGCTAATTGGTATAAAGGAACAGCTGATGCTATCGCTCAAAATTTAGATTTTTTAGATGGTGAAGAACCTGATTATGTCTTAATTTTAAGCGGTGATCACATCTATAAAACAACTTATGATGAAATGATTAATCTTCATATAAAATCAGGAGCTTGCTGCACAATTTCTGTTATGGAAGTTGAATGGAAGGAGGCTTCTAGATTTGGTATTCTTGAAGTTGATAAAGAAGATCGCATTACTAAGTTTGTTGAAAAACCTAAAGAACCAAAGAGCAATTTAGCTTCGATGGGTGTTTATGTTTTTACATATAAAGATTTGAAAAAAGTCTTACTTGAAGATATGAAAAATCCAGATTCATCACATGATTTTGGAAAAGATATAATTCCTAATTTATTAAAGGCTAATAAAAAATTGATGGCATATCGTTTTAGTGGCTATTGGAGAGATGTTGGAACTTTAGATAGTTTACATTCTGCTAATATGGAGTTATTACCTTCAAGAAGAACTCAAGATACAATTAATTTTGATGAACCTCCTATTATATATAGTGAAGATACTCATTCTCTTCCTCAATTTATTGGAAAGAATGCTTCAATTAAAGATTCACTTATTAATCAAGGTGCTTCGATATTTGGAAGTGTTTCAGAATCAATTATTTCAAATGAAGTTGTAGTTGAAGAGGGTGCAAAAGTTACAAATTCAGTTTTAATGCCAGGAGTTAAAATTGGTAAAAATGCTATTGTTAATAATGCGATATTAGGTAGTAATACTGTTATTAACGACAATGAAGTTGTTAATAAAGATGGCAATGAAATTGTTTTATTAGATAAAGAAAGGAGTCTTCAATAATGAATAATGTTTTAGCTCTTATTGATTTACATATTTCGAGTACAAATGATATTTTAACTAATAGTCGTGAATTAGCTTCAACAACTTTTTTAGGACGTTATGCTTTTATTGATTTTGTTTTATCAAATTTAATAGATAGTGGAATTGATGATATTTCAATTTTGGTCCAAAAATATTATCGTTCGATAACAAAACATTTAGGACCATCATCAACATATTTAAAAAATACAAAAACTGGATTTTTAAATATTTTGATTAATGAAAAAGAATTGGCTAATCCTTTATTTAATACTGATGTAAGAAACTTATTAGAAAATGATTACGTTTTATATGATTCAACATGTAAGTACGTTTTAATTTGTCCTGTTAATTTTATTTATAAAATTGACTATCAAAAAGTAATTGAACAACATATCAATAGTGGAAAAGAAATTTCTGTTATCTATAAAAACGTTAAAGACACAGATAATTATCTTGATTGCGATAAAATTGTTATTGATTCATTAAATAGTGTTCAAAAATTTGATAAAGTTTCTTCTAAAGATAAAGAAGCAAATGTTTCTTTAAAAACATACGTAGTTAATATGGATTATCTTAAGAATGTTATCTTAAAATCGAACAATGTTTCTCAACTTTTTAACCTCGATGATGTTTTTAAATATTTATCTCAATATGATCAAAAAATGAACTGCATTGAGCATAAAGGTTATGCTAGAGTCATTAGAAATTTAAAAG
This sequence comes from uncultured Bacilli bacterium, assembly GCA_944327845.1. GTDB lineage: Bacteria > Bacillota_I > Bacilli_A > RFN20 > CAG-826 > Onthovivens. The sequence goes on along the minus strand of CALVHN010000001.1, from coordinate 279,460 downwards.
ATTACTACAAATATTCACTTGAAATTTTAGATGGTGATGAAGGTTCTTTAGAAGTATTTAGTTCCGATTCATTTTTGCTTACAAAAACTCATAACTCACGCCCTGTACTTTATGGAAAAAATGCCGATGTTACCCAATGTATTATCGCAAATGGTTGTACAATTAACGGAAAAGCTAAACATTCAATCTTAGCACGTGATGTTATTATTGAAGAAGGTGCAACGGTTGAAGATTCAATATTATTTACTCATACAATTGTTAGAAAAGGAGTACATTTAAAAGGAGTCGTTGCTGATAAACGTTGCGAATTTAAAACTAAAAAAGAAGTGATTGGAACAAGTGAAAATCCACTTTATATTAATCGAGGAGCTAAAATATAATGAATATTTTAATGGCTAGCAGCGAGTGTTTACCTTTTTCAAAAACTGGTGGACTTGCTGATGTTGCATATTCTTTAAGCAAAGAGTACGCTAGAAAAAAACATAATGTCTCTGTTATTACTCCTTTCTATTCTTCAATTGATATTTCTAAATTTCCAAATATAACTAAGTATCAAGAACTTGAAGTAAAAATGAATTGGAGACATATTAGATTTACAATTTATCATACTGAAATTGACGGAATTAGTTATTTTTTAGTAGATAATAAGTACTATTTTTATAGAGATTCATTGTATGGGTTCTATGATGATGGTGAAAGATTTGCTTTCTTTTCTAACGCTATTATTGAATTTTTAAAAAATTCATCTAATAATTTTGATATTTTACATGTACATGATTGGCAAGTAGGAATGCTTCCTTGCTTGTTAAAAGTTAGATATTTTAACGATGAAAAATTAAATAAAATTAAAACAGTTTTGACTATTCATAATCCATTATTTAAGGGTTATTTTTCTCCAAGCAGTCTTTATGACTTATATGAATTAAATCAAAATCTCTATAATGATGGTAGCGTTCGCCTAGATGATCAAGTTTCTACCCTTAAAGCTGGAATTAAATTTGCTGATAAGATTACAACAGTTTCTCCAACACATGCATATGAATTAACTACTAGAGAAGGTTCATTTGGTTTATGGTACGATTTAACATTAAGACAAAATGATTTTGTCGGAATTTTAAATGGGATGGATTATGATGAATTTTCTCCAAGAAGTGATAAATTAATTTATAAAACTTTTAATTTAAGAAATTATAAGACCGGAAAAAATGAAAATAAGGTCGAATTTTGTAAAGAACATAATTTAGATCCTGATTTACCATTATTTGCTGTTGTTTCTAGATTAACAGATCAAAAAGGATTAGATTTAATTTTCTCAATGAGTGATTTTATTACACATGCAGGTGGAAATTTTGCTGTATTAGGAAGTGGTGAAACTCATGCTGAAAATTTCTTTAATGATTTGTATATGAAAAATCAAAATCATACTTTTGTTTATATCGGATATAACAATAATTTAGCTCATAAACTTTATGCAGCTTCTGATTTCTTTATTATGCCATCTAAATTTGAACCATGTGGATTAGGACAAATGATTGCTCATAGATATGGTAGTTTACCTATTGTAAGAGCAACTGGTGGTTTAAAAGATAGTGTAATTGGTTATTATTCTGATGATAATGGTGATAATTCTGATTTAGCAAATGGTTTTGTATTTAATGATTATAATGTTTGTGAAGCAATTAAAACTGTTGGTGAAGCTTTAAATCTTTATAATACAAGAAAGAAACTTATCACAAAATTATCAAGAAATGCTCTTAAAACCGATCACACTTGGAGTGCTTCTGCTGATAAATATTTGGAATTATATAACGAGATTGTTAAATAATTTTATAATTTATGTTATTATTTTTAAAGTTTGAATAAATTGAGTAATTTAATTATAGAAAGTAAAGGGTTGATGGAACTTTATATTAAATCTTAATGTCTCACCAAACTATTAAATTTATTAATTAGAATTTAAATGAGTGTATCTATATTTAATAGATAAAATAAGGTGGTACCACGTTAAAAGCGTCCTTATAATAAGGATGCTTTTTTAACTTTTGGAGGTAATTTATGGCTTATAAACATCAAGAAATTGAAAAAAAATGGCGCGAATATTGGTTAAAAAGTAAAGAATATCGTTGTGATACAACTGATTTTTCTAAACCTAAATATTATGTTTTAGATATGTTCCCATATCCAAGTGGTCAAGGTTTACATGTTGGACATCCTGAAGGTTATACTGCTAGTGACATCATCGCTAGAATGAAAAGAATGCAAGGCTTCAATGTTTTACATCCTATTGGATGGGATGCTTTTGGATTACCTGCTGAGCAATATGCGATGAAAATGAATGAACATCCAGAAAGTTTTACAATGAAAAATATTGATAATTTTAGAAGACAAATTCAAATGCTTGGTTTTAGTTATGATTATGACCGTGAAATTTGTACTTGTAAAAGTGATTATTATAAGTGGACTCAATGGATATTTGCTCAAATGTATGATAAGAATCTAGCTTATGTTGATTATAAGCCTGTCAACTGGTGTCCTGAATTAGGCACAGTTTTAGCAAATGAAGAAGTAATTGATGGAAAAAGTGAACGTGGAGGATATCCAGTTATTAGAAAGCCTCTTAGACAATGGATGTTAAAAATAACAAGCTATGCTGATCGTTTAGCAGATGATTTAGATGGATTAGATTGGCCAAAATCAACCATTGAAATGCAAAAAAATTGGATTGGTAAATCTTATGGAACAGAAATAGATTTTGAAGTTGCTGATAGTAACGATAAATTTTCTGTTTTTACTACGCGTGCTGATACCTTATTTGGATGTACATATGTTTGCTTAGCTCCTGAACATCCATTAGTTAAAAAAATAGTAACTAAAGATTGTGAAAAAGATGTTAATGATTATATTGAAAAAGTTTCTCATAAATCAGATATTGAAAGAACTGGAACTAATCAAGAAAAAACAGGAGTTTTCATTGGAAGATATGCCATAAATCCGATAAATAATAAAAAAGTTCCAATCTTTATTGCAGATTATGTTTTAGCGAGTTATGGAAGTGGAGCAGTTATGGCTGTACCAGCTCACGATACTCGTGATTATCAATTCGCTAAAAAACATAATCTTCCAATGATTCAAGTTGTTGAAGGTGATATTTCTAATGAAGCTTATATTGAAGATGGAAAGCACATTAATAGTGATTTTATTAATGGACTTAATATTGAAGAAGGAAAAAAAGCAATTACTGATAAATTAATTGAGTTAGGTAAAGGCAAAAGAAAAGTAAATTATAAACTTAGAGATTGGCTTTTTTCTCGACAAAGATATTGGGGAGAACCAATTCCAATTATTAATTTTGAAGATGGAACAATGACACGAGTTAAAGATGAAGATTTACCTTTAATTTTGCCTGAACTTGATGAATATAAACCTAGTGGAACAGGTGAATCTCCTCTTGTTAATGCAGTTGATTGGTTAAATGTTGAAGTTGATGGAAAAAAAGGAAAACGAGAAACAAATACTATGCCACAATGGGCTGGAAGTTGCTGGTATTATATTCGTTATATTGATCCTTTTAATGATAAAGCAATTGGAGATAAGAAATTATTAGATCATTGGTTACCTGTTGATCTATATATTGGCGGACAAGAACATGCAGTTTTACACTTGCTCTATGCTCGTTTTTGGCATAAGTTCTTATATGATATTGGCGTAGTTTCATCAAAAGAACCATTTAAAAAATTATTTCATCAAGGAATGATTTTGGGTGAAAATGGTGAAAAAATGTCAAAATCCAGAGGCAATGTTATTAATCCTGATGAAATCGTTGAAAAGTATGGTGCAGATTCATTAAGACTTTATGAAATGTTTATGGGTCCATTAGAAGCTTCTTTACCTTGGTCAACTAGTGGGCTTGAAGGTTCTAGAAGATTTATTGAAAGAGTATATCGTTTATTTGATGAAGAAGCTTTTATTAATAAATTTAGTGATGAAAATAATCATAACTTAGATTATGTTTATAATTTTACAGTTAAAAAAGTTACTGAAGATTTTACAAATTTACAATTTAATACAGCAATTTCTCAAATGATGATTTTTATTAACGAAGTTTATAAGCAAGACAAAATCTATCGACCATATCTAGAAAATTTTGTTAAAATGTTTGCTTGTATTTGTCCTTTTGTTGGAGAAGAAATTTATCATAAACTTGGTCATAATGAAACAATTACATATGCAAAATGGCCTGAATATGATGAAAGTAAATTAGTATTAAATAAAGTTAAAATTGCAGTACAAGTTAATGGAAAATTACGTGATACTATTGAAATCGATAAAGATCTAGATGATGAAAAAGTAAAAGAATTAGCTTTTGAATCTCAAAATGTCAAAAAATTTATCGTCGGTAAAAATATTAAAAAAGTAATAGTTGTCAAAAATAAAATAGTTAATATTGTTGCAATTTAAAAGTATTTCTCTAAAATAATAAATGTTTTATTCACGATACTTGCATATGCAAGATTGTAGGAGGTATTTATGATTTTATGTGTTGATGTTGGAAACACAAATATTAAGTGTGGAATTTATTATGAAAATAAGCTTCAATCCTTTTTTGTGATTGATACAAATAAGGAAAGAAGCTCTTTTCAATATAAAGTATTATTCGAACAATTTTTAAAAGATTTTAAAATAACGGGAGCAATTATTTCAAGTGTTGTCCCTCTTTTAACAAATATTATTAAAAATTCTTTAATAAATATTGTTGAAGGAGAAATTTTTATTCTCAATCGTAATTTAAAAACTAAGCTTCCAATTAAAATTGATAATCCAAATGAATTAGGTGCTGATTTATTAGCTGGATCAATTGGTGCAATTAATAAATATTCTTATCCTTTAATAGTTGCAGATTTAGGAACAGCAACAAAACTTTATGTAGTTTCAAAAGAAGGGGCATTTATTGGTTGTGTGATCACAGCTGGAATGGATGCAAGTTTAAAAGCTTTAATAAATAAAACTTCTCAATTAATGGAAGTATCAATTGAAGCCCCTCAACATATTTTAGGTAAAAACACAAAAACATCGATGCAATCTGGAATTGTTTATGGACAAGCCTATATGATTTCTGAATTTGCAAGAAGAATTGAAAAAGAATTAGGTTATTCTTTGAACCGTGTTTTAACAGGTGGATTTTCTTCAATAATTAAAAATGAAGTCATATGTTTTAATTTTGAACCATACTTAGTTTTAGATGGTCTTTTTAACATTTATCAAATGAATATAGGGAGATAAATATGAAACAGAATGTTATTAAAGAAATAACAATAGATGCATTATTTTTAGCTTTAATTGCAATATTTACATTTGTACCTTATTTAGGAATAATTACTATTGGTCCTTTATCTTTTACAACTTTACATATTTTAGTTTTAATTGCTGCAAGTTTATTTGGGCGGAAAAAAGGGATGTTAGTGGGAACTTTTTTCGGTTTTTTTTCACTTTTTGCAGCTATTTCTCATCCTGGAACATTAGATTATTTTTGCTTAAATCCTTTTATTTCAATTTTACCTCGAACTTTATTTGGGTTATTAAGTGGTTTAACTTTTGATTTTTTTAAAAAAACATTTTCAAAAAACACTTTTAATCTTTTAATTGCTCCACTTAGTGCAATTTTAACCTTAATTCATACTATTTTATTTTTATTATCTTTTTATGTTTTTGGAATACTTGATATTTTTAAAATTACACAAGGATTAGGATTAAGTGATATTATTAATTCCTTAAATTCGAGTTATGGATCATTTTTTAGTTTTGTAATTGCTTTTGTTTCGATTGGAGCGATTGTTGAGATAATTGCTGCGGGTATAATTACTCCGCTTTGTTTTAAAGCTTTAGCTAATTTAACTCATACTTATTCATATATAAAAGTAAAAGATGATAAGGAATGTAATAAGAATATTTCTAAAGCAAAAATTTTTGGCTATTGTGGTATCATATTAGGAATAATATTAGTAATAATCTTTATTATATTAATTTGTGTTTTATAAGGAGGCGGAACTGTGGAAAAAATTGATTTTAAAAAATTATGTAAAAAATATCATGAAGAAGCATTAAAAACTTTGGTGAATGATATCAAAATAAATAGTGTTTATGATCCTTCAACAATTAGCGGATCTACTCCATATGGAAAAGGTGTTGCTGAATGTTTTAAATTTTTAAAAGAAATAGCTTTAAAAGACGGTTTTAAGGTTGATGAATGCGATGGAAGATGTTTAGAAATTTCTTATGGAGAAGGAAAAAATTTAATTTATATTTTTGCACATCAAGATGTAGTTCCTGTTAATGGTAAATGGAAATTTGATCCTTTTTCTGGAGTTATTGAAGATAATAAAGTATATGGAAGAGGGACAAGTGATGATAAAGGTCCTGGAATCAGCGCTTATTTTGCTTTAAAAGCTTTAAAAGATAATAATTTAATTAATAATTATCGCGTAAGACTTGTTTTTGGTGGAGATGAAGAGAGAGGTTCATCTTGCTTAGAATATTATTTTAATGTATTAAAAAAAGAGCAACCAACTTATGGGTTTACTCCAGATGGTGATTTTCCTTTAATTTATGGAGAAAAAGGTATTTGTAATTATACATATAAAGGAAATATTGATTTTGATGAAATTATTGAAATGGATGCAGGTACCGTTTCTAATTCAGTTATCGATAGAGCAAGAGTTGTAGTTAAAGATGGCCAAAAAATGTATGATTATTTAAAAAATCATCCTGAAATAGAAGTTGAACCTTTTAAAGAAGGATCAAATGAATTTGTTTTTTTAGGTGTTGCTGCGCATGGTTCAACTCCTGAATTAGGAAAAAATGCTGGTATTATGATGCTTGCTGTTTTAGGAAAAGTTTATAATATTCCAAGTTTATCATTATTAGCTAATGAATATATGATTCCTGATGGAACAAATATGCATTTGAGGATAGAAAGCAAAAATTTAGGGGTAACAACTTATAATGTTGGAATCATCAAATATAAAAATGGAAAATTTAAAATGACTGTTAATTTTAGATATCCTGAAAATGTTATAGCTAAACTTGTTGTTGAAAAAATTCAAACAATTTCACCTTTCTTAATCGAAATTGATTCAAATTCTGATTATTTATATTTTGATCCAGAAAAAAATAAATTTATCCAAGTTTTAGCTAAAATTTATGAAGAAGAAACTGGTGATAATGTAAATAAAATGATGACAATTGGTGGTGGAACTTATGCTAAAGAAGCGAAAAATACCGTCGCTTTTGGAAGTCATTTTCCAAATAAAGAGGATCATATTCATTCAGCAAATGAAAAAATTGATCTTGAAGATTTTTATAACTCGATGCCACTTTATGCACGCGCTATCTATGAATTAGGTAATTTAAATGAGAACTAAATTTAAATTTTGGGCTGTAGAATATTTAAAAAATAATCCTTCTAAACAATTTTTATTAGATAATTTTGATGAAGAAAAATTTATTAATTTTATTAAGGAAAAAGAAACTTATTTAGAAATTGGTCCAGGAAAGGGCAGATTTATTACTAATTTAGCACTAAAATATCCAAATTATAATTTTATTGTTATTGAACTTAATTCAACAATTTCAGGAATGTGTTTAAAATCAATTGATGAATTAAAATTAAATAATGTTAAATTAATCTGTGGTAATTTTTTAAAACTCGTCCCTTATTTAAATGAAGTTAAATTAAGTGGACTATTTTTAAATTTTTCTGATCCTTGGCCAAAGAAAAGACATGAAAAAAGAAGATTGACCTCGGATATATTTTTAAGAGAATATTCAAAAATTTTAAAAGAAGGTGCTTTAATTTATTTAAAAAGTGATAATTTAGATTTTTTCAATTATTCAGTAGAACAATTTAAAAAATTTAAATATCAAATAATTTCTTTAACAAATGATTATCAAATGCTTGATGAATTTGATGAAGAAACTGAATTTGAAAATAAATTTAAGTCACAAAATGTAAAAATTAATCGTATGATTTTAAAAAATACTAAAGAAACTATTGAGTGGGGTGAAAAATATGAGTTATGGAATATATCACAATAAAACAACATTAAAAGATACATTAATGATAGTTTTTGAGCCAGATAAAAAACCAAATAAAATATTAAAAAATAACGATGTAGTCGAACTTTTTTATGATAATGCTTTAGTAGGAATTAATATATTTAATTTTTCAAAATATTTAACTTTAAGTAATAATTTCAATGGTTTTATCCCATTTCTTTTAGAAAATGAATTAAATGCAATTAATGATATTTTAAAAGAAAATGGTTTTAATGGAATTGAAGGTAAAGAAAATTCAGGTTTTGTAGTTGGAAAAATTATTGAATGTGAAGAGCATCCTAATAGTGAGCATCTTCATTGCTTAAAAGTCGATATAGGAAGTGAAATTTTAGACATTGTTTGTGGTTCTTATAATGCAAAAAAAGATTTAATTGTTGTTTGTGCAACTATTAATACATTTATGCCAAATGGAGATAAAATTATTCCATCAAAATTATTAGATGTTCCATCATATGGTATGCTTTGTAGTGGAAAAGAATTACATATTGATGGCTATGAAAATGTACGTGGATTATATTTATTAGATGATAAATATAAAATTGGCGAGGATTTTTATAAAAAAATATTATTAAAATAGATGAAAAAATTTTCATTTTATTTCACAAATATTATTAATATGTTATAGTTATAACTATGAATAACCTAAAAGAAAGAGTTACAATTTATGAAGTTGCAAAAGCAAGTGGAGTTTCACTTGCTACTGTTTCTCGTGTTATAAATAATGCTTCAACTGTCAAAGAAGAAACAAAAAATAAAGTTCTTTCTGTAATTAATAAATTAGGGTATAAACCAAGTGGGCTAGCTCAGGCTTTAGCTAAAAATAAAACGACTGATATTGGAGTTATTATTCCTAGCGCAAATTATGTTTATATTTCCAATATTCTTAATGGTATTACTGAAGTTTGTAAAAACCGTGGTTTTACCGTGTCTTTACATACTACAGCTCATTCAAGAGAAGATGCTTCGATTTGTTTAGAAAGAGTTATTAAATCACATGTTGATGGTGTTATTGCTTTTGATGATGAGCTTAATAAAGAAGATTTTGAATTCATTCAATCTTATTCTGTTCCAGTTTTAGCAATTAATAATGAAATAACTGGTTCAAAATCTGCGTCAATTTCCTTTGGTTATGAAGCTTTATTTAAAAAAGTCATTAAAGATTACTTCATTAAAGGTGACAAAGATATGACTTTTTTACATGTTCATAACGCTGGAAGACTTTTAAGAAGAATTGAAAATTCTTTCATTAATACATGTTTAGAATCTGATAAGCATTATTCAATTGTAAATTGTGATGATTCTTATACTCGTACATATTCTGATTTTATGGAAATTTTTAAGCAAAAAAGAAAAATGTATATTATTGCTTATCGTGATTCAATTGCTGCTGCCGCTTTAAATGCAGCAACTGATTCTGGACTTTCTGTACCAGAAGATGTAGAAGTCTTATCAATTATTGGAACAAAATATTCTTCTATTTTAAGACCTCAAATAAGTGCAATGCATATTGATATGCAAGAGGTTGGGAGAAGATCTGTTTATATGTTAATTGATTTAATTGAAGAAAGACTTCATGAAAAACAATATAAATTTGAATCGACATATGTAAAACGAGATTCAACTAAATATTAAATATATATAAATTAAAAATAGAGGGGTTTCTATGGATATTTATGACACTTTTATTCGTTCTATAATCAATTATCCAATAAAAGGAATTAATTTTAGAGATATTTCTTTACTTTTATCTAATGGAGATGCTTTTCATCAAGTTATTATGGATTTAAATAAAGAATTACCTTCTTACGACAAATGGGACAAAATTATTGCTGCTGAATCTCGTGGATTTATTTTTGCGGCGCCATTATGCTCGATGAATTCTAAAGGATTAGTTATTGCAAGAAAACCAGGTAAGTTACCACTTGTAGGTTATTCTGAATCTTATGATTTAGAATATGGAAAAAGTACGATAGAAATTCCAAAAGATGCGATAAAACCAGGTGATCGTGTAATTATTATGGATGATTTAATTGCAACTGGTGGAAGTGCAAAAGCGATGGTTAATTTAGTAAAAAAAGCTGGCGGCATTCCTATAATGGGCTTATTTTTAATTGAATTAAGAAGTTTACAAGGATATAAAAAATTAGGCATTCCAGTTGTTAGTATCGTCAATTATGGTTTACATGTTGGAGATTCATTACAACTTGAAAATGCTAAACAATCAATTGGTAAATTTGTTGAAAAAATTGATGAAAATACTTTAAAAGTAGTTTACGAAGATAAAAGCGAAGAATTAATTCATAAAAATCAAATTGTTAGTATTGTTCAAATTGAAAAAAACGGAAGACTTACTTATATTAAATATCGTGATTAAAGGAGATAAAATATGTTTAATGTTATTGATGATTTAAATTATAGAGGTTTAATAAAAGATTACTCTTCTCAAGAGAATATAAAGGAATTATTTTCAACTCCACAAACAATTTATTGTGGATTTGATCCTTCTGCAAGCAGTATGCACATTGGAAATTTTGTCATGATTTCTATTTTAATGCGTTTACAAAAAGCTGGACATCGAATAATTGCAGTTGTCGGTGGTGCAACAGGAATGATCGGAGATCCTAGTGGAAAAAGCAAAGAAAGAAATTTATTAACTCCTGAAGATGTAAAAAGAAATTGTGATAATATTAAACAACAATTATCGAGATTTTTAGATTTCAGTGATCCAAACAAAGGTATTTTATTAAATAACTACGATTGGTTGTCAAAAATTTCACTTTTAGAATATTTAAGAGATTATGGAAAATTTTTTAATATTAACTATATGTTAAATAAAGATATAATTTCATCTCGATTAGAAAATGGAATCTCACTTACTGAATTTTCCTATATGACTTTACAATCAATAGATTTTTTAAAGATTCATAATGAATATAATTGTAATATTCAAATTGGTGGATCAGATCAATGGGGAAATTTAACTGCTGGTCTTGATTTAATTCGTAAAATTAAAGGTGTTGATGAAAAAGTTGAATGCATGACTGCTCATCTAATTACAAGAAGTGATGGAAAGAAATTTGGAAAAAGCGAAGATGGAGCTTTATTTTTAGATGAATCTTTAACTTCTCCTTATAAACTTTATCAATTTTTCTATAATCAAAGTGATGAAGACGCTGTTAAATACATTAAAGTTTTTACTTTCTTAGAGAAAGAAGAAATTGAAAAAATTGAAAAAGAACATATTAATAATCCTGGAAAAAGAATCGCTCAAAAAGTATTAGCTTATGAAGTTACAAAAATTGTTCATGGTGAAAATAAAGCAAAAGAAGCTTTAAATATTTCTGAAGCATTATTTTCAAACAATTTTTCTAGCTTATCAGAAAGCGCTCTTGCTGAATTATTTAAGAATTATTTAATTAACTTAGATATAAAAAACCTTAGTTTAGAAGAGATTTTAATAAAAATAGGTGCATCTTCAAGTAAAAGAGAATCAAGAGAATTTATTAAAAATGGTGCAGTTTTAGTTAATGGAAATAAAGCTTTTGATAATTTAAAAGTTTTTTCAAGTAATGACTTAATGTTTAATAAATATCTTTTAATTAAGCGTGGAAAGAAGAACTATTACCTTATAAATACTACTTTATAATTTTAAAAAGTCTTTAAAACTTAAATTATTTTTAAAAAAAGTGTAATTTTAACTTTATTTTTATAATTCTTTAATTTAAAATAATGCATGAGGTTAAATGAATGAACAATTTTCCTTTACAAGACATAATTGTTGTTTGCTTAATGGTGTTTGGCTTTCTTATTGGTTTAACACAAGGATTTTTTAAAAAATTACATCGAGTAATAATTGTTTTAGTTGTGTTTTGTGTCATTTATTTTTGTCTTGGACCAATGTTAGCTAATTGGATACAGTTTGATTGCCTTAAAACATTTGGTATAACTTTGAATGCAACTATTTTAGAAGAAACTTATACGGTTGAATCTATAAATGACATTTTCTTAGTTTTAGAAAATCTTGATCTTAATAAAGATTTATTAGTTTCTACTGCAAGTGGATTATGTAATATTTTAGCTTTTATTGTTCTTTTTATAGTTTCAATCCCTGTATCTATTATAATTAGTGTACTTTTATGGCATCTATTATTTAAGCATTTATTTTCTAAAAAGATGAGGAAAGGCGGAGTTATTAGTCATTTTTTTGGTGGTATTTTAGGTGCTGCTGAGTGGCTTGCGATTTCAACAATCTTAATTGTTGCTTCTGGCAGTTTATTAGGTGGGGTTAATGAAGTTTTAATTCCTTCATTACTTGATGAAAATACCATTATTTATAACTTATTTGTAAGTTTCGGCCTTGATACATCTTTATTTAAAACGATTGCCGATTATTTACAAGTAGCTTTAGATATATTATCTCCAACATCAACTCAAGCATATATTGTTCCTTGGGTGATGAATTTATTTGGAGAACCTTCAGCCTTGATGAACTTATTTACTGGAATTAAATTTAATGAATCCGGTGAACAAGTAAATTGTTCATTCTATGATGCTATGGCATATTTCTGGAATGAAGTTTATCAAGTGAAGATTATTTAATTTAGGTATTTATCCTTGAAATCAAGGATTTATAAATTTAGGGGGAATTCTTATGAAAAAAAAGAAGACACACATCTTGAGAACGACACTTGTGGCATTCTTTGGGCTTGCTGTCACAATTGTTTTGTTTTTTATAGGTAGTGTAAGTATCCAAGGCCTCGGTTTATGCAATGTTGAAAGCGAATACATGATCGCTGCTAATGAACTTGGAAATATGTTTGGTTGGTTCCAAAATTTAACAAGCGGAAATGTATTTTTATCAACATGGATATTTTTAGGCCTTTTCATTCTAGCAATTATTGGAATAATTTTTGCTATTATCGTAATGATTAAAAAAAGAAGCGGTAAAGCAGTAGGTTATGGCATAGTAGCTATAATTTTTATCGTTGCTCTTTATTGGTTAATGAGTTGTTTTGGAACAATTCAAATTAATGCTAATGGATCATATGAAAATTATGTTTTAGCTTGTATTAGCTTTAATGCATATGATTTTAATGGTTTAATTCCTACAACTGATTTATGGGCTGGAATTTATTATATTGCTCTTGTCGTTGCTGTTTTATTTACTTTAATTTCAACAATGGTTTTGACTTGCCAATTAACAAGAATCGCTGGTAAGAAGAAAGAAGTTGCTGCTGTTACAAAAGAAACAGTTAAAGTTGAAGAAAAGGCTGTTGAAAATACAACTGCTTCTCAAGAAACAAAAGATGAAGAAGTTAAAACTGTTCAAGAAACATCCGCTCCAAAAAGAAAAGTTGTTCTTACTGTTAAACGCTTTGATTCTTATGGAAAAGATTATCCTGTAATTGAAAGACGTTGCTGCAATTATCCTAATGAATCTTTAGCTACAAAAGCCCTTACTAGAGATGATTTAAGAGAAATAATTCGTGATGAACTTGAAAGAAGAGAAGCTTTAAATCAAAAAGCTGCATTTGAAGAAAAAACTACAAGAAATATTGTTAATCAACCAACTGTAACAATTGATGAACATAAAAAGGATACAGAAAAAAGTGAAATTCCTACGCCAGTAGTTGTCACTATTCCTACTCCTATTAAAAAAGAAGTTGCAGAAGAAACTGGAGTTAAAGAAGAAAAAACAAAATCTTTAACAAAAGATGATATTAAAAACATCATTCAAGAAGAACTTGCTAATGTTATTGAAACATTAAAAGCAAGCATTCCTGCTACAAAAAAAGAACCTAAAACTATTGTTGTAACTGTTCCTAGACAAGTAGTCGAAAAAACTGTTGTTGAAGATAAAGTTTGTACTTGTAAAGAAGAAAAAGTTGCTGCTGAAGAAACAAAAAATGATGTTGTTACTTCAGAAACTAAAGAAGAAGTAAAAACTGAACCTGTTGTTAAAGAAGAAGTTAAGGTTGAACCAGTTGAAGCTAAAGAAGAAGTAAAGGCTGTTGAAACTTCTGAACCTGTTGTTAATGAAGCAAAAGAAGCTAATACTGAAGTTATAGTTGAAACAAATGAAGAAGGCGATTCCACTAAAGTTGAAAGAATCCCATTTACAACAAGAATGAAAGATGCTTCTCCTGAATTAAGAGATCACTATAATAGTTTAAAATCTTTATTAAAATCTTATGGTTTAAAAAACCGTGTTGCTAATGGTGGTGATACATTTAGACTTCACCGTGTTACTTATTGTAAATTAACTATTGCAGGTAAGGCACTTAAACTTTATCTTGCTTTGGATCCAGAAGATTACAAAAATACAACTCTTCCAATTAAGGATGTTTCTACAAAAGCTATTTATAAAGATATTCCTTTAGTTTTCAAAGTTAAAAGTGAATTATCATTCCGTAGAGCTGAACAATTAATTAGAGATTGTATGGAAAAACATGGCGTTGAACAAATCGATCAAGTAAGAGTCGAAGATTGGGCAAGCAAGCTTGACGAAGAAATGACTCAAGACGTCGATGATGAAGAATAATTGAGGTATATTTTATGGAAGAAATTAAAATCCCAAAAATTAACAAAAGAAGAGTTACAACTTTATATATAGTTGCTATCATTTCTTTATTAATTGCATTCTTCGTTTTCTATTTATTCTTTGTTGATAATGTTATTATGCAAAACGTAGAAGCTGTAGCAAACTTCTTTGGTGCAATTAATCCTAATAATGGCGCTTTCCCAATTAGTGGAGAGATGCAATTACTTACTGAAATTTGTGGAAGAAATATTTTAACACTCTTAGGTCTTGGTGGTTTAGTTGGAGTTGAAGGAGCTGTTAATAATATATTTACTGTAAATTTCAATGGTGATATTACTACTTTAGGCTTTCAAATTGCTGCTTGGGTAGTAACCTTAGTATTTATTATCTTATTCGTTATTCAAATTATCCTTTTCCCAGTAAAAAGAAGAGGTTCATATTTATTTCATACATTCTTTGGAATCATCGCTACATATATAATTTTATGTATGCTTTCTGGTTTATCTTATTTATTTGTAACCGATGCTTCATCATTCTTATATAGTGGTTCTGCAGAAAATTATGCATATTTAGAAACTTATACATTCGTTGGAATAAGTGTTCCTGAAGGATTAACTTCTGCTGAATTTGCTGCTTATTGGGTTAGTAAAGTTGTTACTCTTGTTGGTGGAATTTTTGCAGCTATCTTTGTTTTATGCTCATTCATGATTGCTTTCCACATTACAACTATTGCAAGAAAAGTTCCTTCTGCAAGAAAGATTCAAAAACTTACTTATGAAAGAAGAAGAAAAGAAGAAATCTTAAGAGCTACAGATCCTTATAGTGGAAAATTATTAACTGAACCTGATAATATCCCAGTTGGTGTTCCTCTTGCTGATGGTACAGTCGTTGCTACTTCAAAAAGAGGTGCTAAATTAGCTAAAAAAGATGGCTTAATTCCAATTTCATATAAAGAAGCTCAAAGAAGAGCTCAATATAGAAAAGATGTTTTAGGAATTAAAGGTGATACAATTACTTCAACTCAAGATAAACCTATAAATGGTGCTGTTAATGGTACACCTTATATTGTTCAATATTTCTATAATGGTGAACAAAAAGATCCCACGAATAAACAAGAAAATGTAGAAAACAAAGCTACAGAAAATGTTGAAGCTGAAAAACCATTAACTAAAGAAGATATTAAAAAAGTTTTTCAAGAACTTTTAGAAGAACAAAAAGCTAGTCAAGTTCAACAACCTGCAGAAACACCTAAAGAAGGAGTAAAATCTGCTGCTACAGAAGAAAAAAAAGATAATGTAGTGACTGTTAATGGTGTTCCTTATATTCCTGTTCCAATTTATTTAGGTGCAAATGGTTCCATCAACAATCAAAACAATCAAGAAACATCTAAAGAAGAATTAGTTAACCTTGCTTTAGAAGAATTAGATAAAGAGTTTGATTTAGTTGATTATGAAGACATTAAAAATTTTATCTCAAGTGAAATTGAAAGAGTAACTACTGAAACTGTTAAAACTTTTGAAAAACAAAGAGAAGAAACTGAAAAAGCAAGAAAGACTGTCACCACTGAAGAAGCAACTTTAGATGATGAAGTTCCTGCTAAAATTGTTTTAACTCGTGATGGAGAAAGTGAAGAAGAAAAAACTGAAGTAAAAACAACAACTCCAATTGTTGTAGCTATGCCTAGTGATTATTCTTATAAAAAAGAAGAAACAGTCACTGAAGATGAAGTTCGTAACATCATCAAAGAACAATTAAATGCTTTAGTAGATAGCTTAAAACCTGTTGAAGAAGAAGCTGAACCTGTAGTTAAAATTCAATTTGAAGATGTTATCGTTAAAGAAGCTGTTGCTGAAGAAAAACCAGTTGTAACTGAAACTCCTAAAGAAGAAAAAGTTGAAGAAACTAAGGTTGTTAACGAAGTCAAAGAAGAACCTAAAGAAGAAGTTAAGGAAGAAAAAGTTGAAGCTCCTCTTCCTGAAGTTAAGGAAGAACCAGTAGAAGTTGTTAGTGAAGAACCTAAAGAAGAAGTTAAAAAGACTCCTATTATTCCTCAAAAAGAAGTTAGAGGAAAAGAAAAAAATATTGAAAAAGGAGAAGTTGTTAATTTAGCTTTCGATGAAAGAATGGTTGCAAGTGAAGATGATATTAAAAATAGCTATCAAACTTTAAAATCATTACTTTTATCATATGGTTTAAATTCTAGAGTTTCTTCAACAGGAGATACATTTAGGTTATCTAAGAAAACATATTGCAAGATTACATTAAGTGGTTCTGCTTTAAAGATTTATTTAGCATTAGATCCTAAATCTTATGTAAATAGTGCAATCCCTGTTAATGATTCTTCTTCAAAAGAAGCATATAAGCAAATTCCTTTAGGATTCAGAGTTAAATCTGATTTGTCATTAAGACGTGCAAGAGATTTAATTATTGATTGTATGAATCAAAATGGCTTAATTCCTGAAAAAGATTTTGTTGAAGAAGATTACATAAAAAAATTAGAAGAAAATATTTCTAAATAATAATTATTTAATCTCTATCTAATAGCCTCAATTATGATTATAATAATTGAGGCTATTTTTATTAAAGGAGTATAAATTTATATGGGACACGATGACAATAATTATGGTTCAATTGAAGTGATTACTGGACCAATGTTTGCTGGAAAGAGTGAGGAATTACTTCGTAGAATTAATCGTTTAATTTATGCTAAGAAAAAATTTATTGTTTTTAAACCAACAATTGATAATCGATATTCCGATGTTGAAATTGTTTCTCATCAAAAAAGAAAATATAAAGCTATTCCGATTGATGATTCTTCTAAAATTTATGATTATTTAACAAATGATATTCAAGTTGTTTGCGTTGATGAAGTTCAATTTTTTGATGAAGGGATTGTCGAAGTTTGTAATAATTTAGCAAAAAGAGGAATTAGGGTTATTGTTGCAGGGCTAGATATGGATTTTAAAGGTGAACCTTTTATTGTTGTTGCTAAATTGCTTGCAAAAGCTGAATATATTACAAAACTTACTGCTATTTGCCAAGTTTGTGGAAGTGAAGCAACAATGACTCAAAGATTAATTAATGGTGAACCTGCTTCAAGCAAAGATCCTGTTGTATTAGTTGGCGCTAGTGAATCGTATGAAGCTAGATGTCGTCGCTGCCATATAGTTAAATAATTTTTTTAATTTTTTCTTGATAAAGGTTATTAATTATATCTGTTAATTCTGTAATTGAATATAAATCAGAATCCAAAATAAAATTGGATTCTTTTTTTATTTCATCATTAAATATATTATCATCATTTTCTAAACGAAGGTTTATATCTATAATATTATCTCCTCTTTGAAGCATTCTTTCTTTTCTTAATTCTTTAGAACTTTCTAAAAAAAATGAGACAATAGAAGGGTTTTTTAAATTATTAAAGTGTTTTAATCCGTTTGGCTCAACAATTAAAACTGAATTTAATGAGATTTCTTTTTTCTCTGTACCATAATAATTGTTATTATAAAAAACTGTTTCAATGAATTCATTATCGTTAATTTTATTTTTGAATTCATCTAAAGATATAAAATAATAATCTAAGCCATTTATCTCTTTATTTCTTATCTGTCTAGTTGTAGTTGTAATAAATTTTTTATAATTAAATTTAGAACATAATAATTTACAAACCTCGGTTTTACCACTAGCACTAGGACCAATTAAAATAATCATATATAAAATAATAAACTTTTTTAAAATTTTTTGGTAATTTTTTTGAACTAATTGCATCTTGTTATTAGGAGGTAAAAATGAGATTTAAATTATTAACTTTTCTAACATTCGGATGTTTTGCTTTAATCCCCTTAAAATCCCCCTTAATATATGGCAAGCTTTCAAATGAAGAAATATTAGAAACTGTTAATGATATTAATATGTCTGATGAATTGTACTTTGAAAACTTTAAAATAAATAATACTAATTTCTCTAATGATGGATTATTATCTAGATTCAAAGTAAACTCAAAGCAAATTGATGAAGATGCAAAATACGGAATTGAATTTGAGGTAACAAACGAGTCAAACAAAACATATAATAAGCTAAATATTCCTGGTTTATATAATGAATTTAAAGGCGTTGATTTAAAAACTGGTTCAATAAATATTAATCTTGATCTTGGTTTGCATGTTTTAAAAGGTCTATTAAATTTCAAGATAAGTTTTTATAAAAATGATTTAAATCTCTATTCCTTCACATTTAAAATTCATTCTCTTACGAATCGTTCAATTAAAATGCCAACAACTGATTTTAAGATCTATTATGAGGTATTGCTTAATAGTAAAAAGATAATAGAAAGATATGAAAAATTATCAATTTTGGGCGTTGATGATTTATTAACTTATGATCTTTATCGTAGTGTACCTTTAGATGAAATTAAAATTAAATATACTTTTAATAAAGGCGAAGAGTTTAATGGAAAAGTGTATTATTATGTTTGTGATTTTAATAACTATTTAATAAGTTATTTGCCTTTAAACTTTAACTCTGAATTTAATTTTAATGGATTAGAATTAAAAACTATTAATGATGATGGCTTAATTGAACTAGAAGTTAAGAATGATATTTTTTTAAATGAAAAGACTTATGAAATGAGTCTTTATAGAACTGAATCTTTTAATCAAAAGGTTAAAACGATTTATTTTCCTAAAAAATATTTTTCAACATTTAGTAATACTTATCATTGTTTAAAAATTGATAATTTAGGGAAAAGTAAAGCAAGTATTCATTATATTTTTCGAATAAAAATGAATAAATTATTTATTGAAAATTGTTTTGAAATTATAGGAGATCATAAAAAAGTAATTGAAGATAATTTCTTTGATACTGTGATTCTATGAAACAATTTTCTGTTTTTATTGTTTCATTGATATTTTTACAATTTTTTTCAATATTTTTAATTCAAATTCAGTATGAAACCATTGAAAGGATAGTTTCTACAATTCCTTTAGGTTTAATTGAAAAGAGTGTATTTATAATTGATAATAGCGACACTATTGAAGGATATTTTGACAAAAATTCGCTTAAAAATAATGTTAATAATTATTTGAAGTTTAATTTAAAAAATAAAGTTTCAAGATATCAAATTAGTTTCTTTTATTATACAGTAAATGAAAACAATGAAATTAAGATTGATTTAAATGATTATCCAAAAAATGTTCAAATTCATTTTAAAACAAAGTATTTTTTTAATCTTAATCTAGAAAAATATTTAACATTTTCAATCGGAGATTTAATTTATGAACAATAAAGCAATTGATTATATAAATAATTCTTTTTTAAAACCATTGATTTCAATGAAAGTAAAAGAAATTTCATTCAATGGAGATAAATTATTTTATAAAGATTTTAATGGTGTTAATAAAAAATATGATGAGGAAATTCCATTAAAAGAAATTGATACTTTTGTAAGAGAAATAATTAATTTTACAGATAATGAAATAAATAAAAATAACCCGTTTTTAAATTTTAATATTGAGAATTTTTTGTTTTATATCATTCATTATTCAGTTTGTTCAAGGAATAATCAAAACTTTAATTTTAAAATAAAAATCTATCCTGAAATGTTAGATTATGATTTAAATAATATTGAAACAAAGTGTTTAAATCTAATAAAAAGTTATTTAACAAACAAAAATTCTTTACTAATATGTGGAGAAAATGAAAGTGGTAAAAAAGAATTTTTAAAATTTATAATCAGTCAACTTCCTTTAAATTCTGAGCTTGTTATTTTAGAAAGAGAAAAGAAAATGTTCTTTTCTAATGATCTTTTAGATAAATTTAATTTACGTTTTTGGACAATTGATGACAATAAAATTAATTCTTCAAAAAGTCTTTTAGAGGAGGCAAGGAAACTTACTCCAGATCGGTTAATTTTTAATGATATAAGTTTAAATGATGTAGAATTTTTGATTAACTGTTCTCTTTCTGGAATTAATATTATTGGGACTTTTTCCTCAAAAGATGGAATTAACACATATGATAAATTAGCTAGATTAATTTTATTAAATAATTCCAATATGAAATATTCTGAAGCTTTAATTGGTGCTTTTAATTCTTTTAAATTAATTATCACTTTAAAAAGAATTGATGGTTTATCAAAAATTTATTCATTAGTAACCAATTATAAAGAAAAAATCTATGAAATTTATAAATACTCAGAAAAATATAGAAGTATTCCTAAGGGTTTATTGAATTTACTAAGTGTTGATGATTCTGGAAAGGAAAAAATAAAAGAAGAGTGGGTAAAATGAAAAAAATAGATAAAATTTCAATATATTATTTTCTAAGTGCAATCGGAATATCATTTATTAATTTTTTAATAACTGAAAGTATTATATTTTCAGCAATTTTATTAACTTTATTTATTATCCCTTATTTTGTAATGCTAAGAAAAAATATTATTGATTATAAAGACAATTATCAAAGAACAATGTATGGAATTAATTTTATAAGAGATTTTTTATTAAATTTAAGCATAAGCAACAGCCTTAAAGACACATATAAAAAGATTTCTATTGGCTTTAATGATGAATTAAAAAAGCAAAATGAAATGATGCTAAGTTTAAATGAAGTTGAAAAAATAGAAGAGCTAGAAAAATATTTTAATTTTAATCTCTATAATTATTTTTCAAAAATTGTAAAAAAATACTATGAGGAAGGCGGAAATATTTTAAAAATATCAAATGAATATTTAATCTTACTCGATAAAGAAAAACTAAATTTATTAAAAAATGAAAATAATAAACAAACAAGAAGTATGGAATTTATTGGATTATGGTCATTAATTTACTTAATTTTAGTTGTTTTAAGATTTTCTTTATTTAACTATTTTAATCAGATCATAAGTTATGATTTCTATACAATTTCAATCTTTGGTT
Source organism: uncultured Bacilli bacterium (assembly GCA_944327845.1). Taxonomy (GTDB): domain Bacteria; phylum Bacillota_I; class Bacilli_A; order RFN20; family CAG-826; genus Onthovivens. The sequence goes on along the minus strand of CALVHN010000001.1, from coordinate 257,893 downwards.
TCAATGTTTTCTTTATTTTTTCTTTAATACTATTTATAAAAAATTACACAAATTTTGATTACCTTAAAGGAAACAATAATTATGAAAAAGTTCAAACAAATAATAAACGAGTTAAATTTAAATTTACAAAGAGAAATAGGAAAGTTAATAGTAATTAACATATTATTTATATTTGGCGTACTTATATCAATATTATTTTTAAAAAGTTATTTATTCGGGATAATTTTTGTATTACTTTTACTTGCTTCAAATTTTATATTTTTTAAAAGATATGACTTTTTGAAAACTAAAAATAATTTGGCTTCAAAACTTGAAGTTATAAACTTATTAAATCTTTTTAAAGTATCTTTAAATAATAGTGAGAATATTTATAAATCTCTTGAAAATCTAAAAGAATATGCTTCTTTTAAAACAAAAGAACAGTTAATAACTTTGTTTGATAATATTAAAAACGATAGAACAATTGAACCATTTTTAAATATTTCACATAGGTATAATGATCAAATGATTGATGAAGCATTTATTTCTATTTATTGGTTTTTGGAAGAAGGAATTAATGAAGCTAGCTTAATTAGGTTTAATCAATTAATGGATAGACTGAGTGATTCTACTTATAAAAAATATACAAAAATTAACAATAGAAAAATTGATTTTATTAATGCCTTGAGTTTGGTTGGTATTGGAATATTGTTTGTTATTTTAATATATTCAATAATTTTCTTAATAGGAGATATCAATAATGCGTTCTAAAATTGGTTTTATTTTAACTTTACCTATAGTTTTTCTAATTCTTCTTTTTGGAATTGATTTAATTCATGTTCAATTAACTTATATTTCTTTAGATTCAATATCGACTTTTGTCAGTGAAAATATTTCAAAAAACGGAACAATATCATCTGAACTAAAGCAGTTTGTAAAAGAAAAAGTTGATGCAGAATTATATACAGTAGAAGATGAAATTATAGAAGATGGTCAATTATTTGAATTTTATTTAAAAAAGGAAATTTATCCATTAACTTTAAACAAAAAACAAAATCTAATCATTAAAAGATTTGCAGTTATTAAATATTACAATTAAAAGGAGGAAGTCATGTTTAATAATAACAAAAAGAAAATAATTATTTTAGCAACCGCAGGTTTATTACTATTAGGGGGAATTTCAACATTAGGTATTTATTTACATAAAAAAATTGATACTACATACGTTGATGAATTTGGTGGATTAAATATATCAAATTCAACAAATATTTTATTAAAGAAAATTGATGAAAATACATATTCATTAAAAGCGACTATAACACCTAGTGATGCCACATATAAAACAATTAAATGGAGTATATATTGGAATGATCCATCATCTGATTTTGCAAGAAATAAAGATGTATCAGAATTTGTCGAAATTAAATCAACAACAACTGATACTTTAGCTATTACACTTGTTTGTAAAAAAGCATTTGGTGAAAAAATCATTGTAAAAGCAGTAGCACTTGATAATGAAGAAGCATTTGGCCTTTGTTCATTAGAGTATGAAAAGAAAATTGAAGCATTATCAGTTAGTGTAAACGGAAAAACTGAAGATAATATTTTAATTAAAAATAATGAGAAAGTTTTAGTTAGTCATGACGTTACATATTCTGATGTATTTACAAAAGATTATGACTATAAATATGAATATTCTTTTGTTGAATTACAAAATTATAAGGTAGATATACAATCGAAAAGAGGAGAATATAATTTATCAGCTGTAAATAAGTATTTTAAAGAATTAGTTAATTCATCAACATCTTACTCAAAAGAAAGTTTGAGATCATGGCTATTAAGCAATGTTAAGGATTATGGATGGGTACAATATTCATACCTCAATATTTATGGAGATATGGAATGGGATAAAAAAAGTGATGTTACTATTGATGAATATATTTCAATGTTAGGAAAGCAAACAATGACATTTAAGGTTTCTACAAAAAATAAAGAAGATACAATTAAATGTAAATTTGATACTTCTGTTGCTGTCCAATCATTAGAACTTGATGAAACTACCATAGTGTTTTAATGAATAAAAATTATTCAAAAATTCTAATTTTAACTTCAGTTTTTGCTATACTCATTCCTATAAGTGCAACATTACTTATTGTGTTAGGAAAAAGAAATAATAGCAAAATAGGCTTTGTTGTAGATTATAGTCACGATGATTTTAAAATGAAAATAGAAAAAGATGTTTATTCTACAAAGTTTGATTTTAAAACATTGCATTTCTTTAAATTATATAATCTTGATGGTTCAAAATTCGAAGAAGAAGTCGACTTTAATATCTATTTCAATTTTGACTACAATCCACTTATTGATAATGGGGATGAAGAGATTTACTTAAAAAAATATGATATTGATATGCTTTCTATCAATGAATATTTTAAAATTTTGAAAACGGAAAATGAATATTCAATATATTTTGATAAAAAAATTGAAGAAATATTAAAAGATATTTTAAAAGTAGATCGTATAATGATTAAAAATGATACTAATGATGAATTAGATCAATTTAAAATACAAATAGGTAATTTAAAACATGGATATATTAATATTTATGGTTTTATCAATATTTGGAATCTAAAATTAGATAATAATCTAATAATATACTAAAATTGTAAATAAATAGTACAAAAGTAGTAGAAAATTAGTATATTTTGGTACAAAAAAAGCTTCAATACTGAAGCAATAAATGAATTTGGTGACCTGTACGGGATTCGAACCCATGAATGCATGCGTGAAAGGCATGTGAGTTAAGCCACTTCTCCAACAGGCCAACTGGCGCTGACTATAGGACTCGAACCTACAACCGATCGGTTAACAGCCGATTGCTCTACCATTGAGCTAAGTCAGCAGCTTTTGAAAAGCTTAATAAATATATCACACCTGAAATTGTAAAATCAACAGGAAAATTAAAAAATATTAAGCTTTTTCAACGTTTTAAATTTTTTTCTCAATTAAGTCTAAAAGATCGCCAACAGTTTTTAAATTTTTTGTTTCTTCAGCAGAAAAAGTAATATTAAAATTTTCTTCTAAATCAAGTATAAACTCAACAACATCAAGTGAGTCTAAGCCATAGTCAACCAATGTTGCATTTCTATCAATTTCTGTTATTTTCAATCTTTCTTTAATTAAGTTTTCTATTTCATTTATTTTTGCCATAAAAATACCTCGCAAGTATTTTAGCATATTTTTTTAAAAAATATATTTTTTATTCCGTAGTTATTTATAAGAGCAATCAAAATAAATATTACAATTGTTTGACTTTAATAACCTCAATTTTATAAAATAATAAAGGAGTAAGAAATCTCTACTCGTGAGGGTGCCAATTGGCATCTTATTTTTTTAAAAGGGGGTTAAATGGAAAATTTCGACACAGTTAAAGAAAAAATAAATACGTTGATTAATGAGAATGGATTTAGTCTTTATTCTATTACTTTTTATCATGGGAATTTAGATATTATAATTGATCGTGATTCTTTTATTAGTATGGATGAAATTATAAATATTTCTCAAATTTTATCTGATTTTTTAGATGATAATGATTTTTGTAATGAATCTTATACTTTAAACGTTTCAACTTTAGGTGTCGAAAAACCACTAGATTTATCAAATTTAACAAAATATATCGATAAATATGTTTCTCTTTCTTTAGATCGTCCAGTCGATGGAAAAAATAAATTAGAAGGAACGATTATTGATGTTCTTGATAATTATTTAGTTTTAATGTTTTTAGATAAAGGAAGAAAAATAAAGAAAAAAATTGAAATTAATAATATTTTAAAAGGTAATATAGCAATTAAATTTTAGGAGTAATTATGGCAAATAAGAAAAAAGATTTTTTAGGCTCACTTACAAGCCTTGCAGAAGCTAGAGGTATTAATAAGGAACAAATTGTTGATATTTTACAAGAATCATTTCAAGTTGCTTTTTCAAAAAAATTTGAAGATGAATTAAATATCAATAAATTTGGAAATAAAACAAGTAGCAAAGAAGATGTTAAACTTCCTCCTGCTTTAATAAGATGCGATTTTGATTTCAAAAAAGGAACTATTAATATTTATCGTCAATGGGAAGTTAGATTAGATGATGACATTGAAGATGATTTTATTCAAATTCCAAGTGATGATCCAAAAGTAATAGAAAAAGGACTTAAAGTTGGAGATTTCTATGAAGAAGAATTAGATTTTGCCAGCCTTGAAAAGGGATATGTTGAAAAATTTATTTCTAATTTTAAACAAAAAATTTCTAAAGCTGAAAAAGACGCTTTAATTGAAACATATAAAGGTAAAATTGGTGAAATTGTTAATGGTGTTGTTACAAAAGTAGATCCACATAGTGTAATTATTGAATTAAACATTGGTAAGTATTCAGCAACATTAAATGAAAAAGATTGGATTGGAAATGAAATCTTTACTGTTGGTGAATCTGTAAAAGTTTTTATTAAAGGTATCGGTAAAGATAGTAGAGATTCAAAAAGTGGAAATCTTGTTCAAATTTCTCGTTCATGTAACGGATTTTTGGAAAAACTTTTTGAAGGTGAAATTCATGAAATTTATGATGGTACTGTAATTATTAAAGGTGTTGCTCGTATTGCTGGTAAGAGAAGTAAAGTTGCTGTTTATGCAATAAATCCTGATGTTGATCCTTGTGGTGCTTGTATTGGACCAAATGGTAGCCGTATTCAAGCTATTGTTTCTCAGCTTGGTAGACAAAACAAAAATAATGAAAGAGAAAAAATTGATGTTATTAATTATCATGAAAATAAAGGCTTATATTTAGCAGAAGCTTTAAAACCTGGCGAAGTTATAGGAATTCAATTTTCTCCTGATTATAGTGAAGCAAAAGTTGTTTGTGAAAATGGCACTGAAAGCGCTGCAATCGGAAAACAAGGCCAAAACCTTAAACTTGCTACTGCACTTTTAAAAATGTCTAAAATTTCTGTTTTATCTGAAGATGATGCAAATAAAGAAAACCTTGAATATACTCCAATTTCAGTATTTGAAACTGAAGAAAAAGAGGAAGAAAAGAGAAAAATTAGAGAAAAAGCTCTTAAATTGCAAGAAGAGAAAGCTAAAAATAATGATAAGGTTGTTATTACAAAAGAAGAGACACAAAATGATTTCTATAGTAAAGACGACGATTTAAATGATTTTGATACTACTATAGAAAATGAAGAAATAATTTCTGAAGATACAAATACAAAAGAAAACGATGAAGTTATTGAAACTCCTAAAACTGAACTCATTAAACCTAAAAAGGCTAAGGTCGAAGAACCAATTGAAACAGTTGAAGTTAATACCACAATTTCTTTAAATGATTTAGAAGCTTCTTTAGAAAATGAGAAAAAACAAAAGATGGAAGAATCATTAAATAAAAAGAAAAATAAAAAGGATAATCATAAAGAAAATAAAAACAAAGACGAATATAAAAAACCTATTAAAAAGATGGAAATTTATACAGAAGAAGAACTTCGTGAAATGGAAGATGAAGATTTTGATGATTTTGACGATTTTGATGAAGACTTCTCTGAATATGATGATGACGATTACTACGAGGATTAATTATGAAAAAAATTCCTGTTCGAAGATGTGTTGCAACTAATACTAGCTATCCTAAAGAAGAACTTTTTAGAGTAGTTAATAATAAAGATATGGGTGTTGTATTAGACATTACAGGAAAATTAAATGGCAGAGGAGCATATATTCATAAGGATTTTGAAACTATAGAAAAAGCAAGAAAAAATAAATCTCTTGATAAAACTTTAGGAATAGAAATCCCAGATGAAATTTATGATCGAATGATAATGTTCTTGAAAATGAAATAAAGTTTAATAAGGGGGATTTTATGAAGAATAACACTAATAAAAGAAACAATGATAAACGTGAGTCTAATTTTACAAATAAAGTTAATGAAAAAGATTTAAATAAAGTAAATAATGGTGTTTTTGTCTTTACAAAATCCTTAACGGTTGGTGAACTTGCAAAAGAATTAAATATAAACGCAACCGATATTATTAAAAAACTTTTTCTTCAAAAAAAGATTGTTACCATTAACCAATATCTTGATGATGATACAATTGGCGAAATTTGTTTAGAATTTGGCTATGACTTTCAAAAGAAAAATATTGTTAATGAAGAAGATTTTGAAAAAATTGAATTTAATGATGATGAAAAGAATTTAGTTGAAAGAGCACCAGTTGTTACTATTATGGGACATGTTGATCATGGTAAAACTACTTTAATTGATGCAATAAGAAAATCTAACCTTGTTGCTTCTGAATTTGGAGGAATTTCTCAAGAAATTGGTGCTTATCAAAAAACTTATAACAATAGAAAGATTACATTTATTGACACTCCAGGTCATGAAGCTTTTTCACAAATGAGGTCACGTGGTGCCTCTGTTACTGATATTGTTGTTTTAGTTGTTGCTGCTGATGATGGAGTTATGCCTCAAACAATTGAAGCAATTGATCATGCTAAGGCGGCAAATGTTCCAATTATTGTAGCTGTTAATAAAATTGATGTTCCTGGTGCAAACCCAAATCGAGTAATCAATCAATTAGCTGAACACAATGTAATTGCTGAATCCTTTGGTGGCGATGTAATGGTTTGCGAAATTTCAGCAAAGAAAAATATCGGAATTGATAATTTACTTGATATGATTTTGCTCCAAGCCGACATCTTGGAATTAAAAGCAAATCCTAATAGATATGCTAGCGGTACAGTTTTAGAAGCTGAATTGGATAAAGGCGGTGGACCAAAAGCAACTCTTTTAGTACAAAATGGAACTTTATATTCAAGTGATTATGTTGTTGTCGGAACTGCTTATGGAAAAGTAAGAAGAATGACTGATGAGCATAATCAAGTTCTTAAAGAAGCAAAACCTTCTACACCAGTTAGTATAATTGGATTAAGTGAAGTTCCTCAGGCTGGTGATAGATTTATGGCTTTCCCAACTGAAAAGCAAGCAAAAGAGATTGCAGAAAAAAGGAAGAACAGAAAGATCGAAGAAACAAGAAATAAGAGTGGAGGAGTCAAATCACTTGATGAACTTTACACAAAAATTCAAGAAGGTCAACTTGTTCAAATTAATATTTTATTAAAAGCTGATAGTGCTGGAACAGCTGAGGCTGTTAAATCTTCTTTAGAAAAGTTAAATAACGACCAAATTAAAATTAATATTATTCGTGCAGCTGCTGGAGCTATAAATGAATCTGATTTGTTACTTGCTGCAGCAAGTAATGCTATCATATATGGTTTCAATGTTAGACCTAGTTCATTTATTCGAAAAAAGAGTGAAGAAGAAGGCGTTGAAATAAGACTTCACCGTATTATTTATGCTTTAACCGAAGAAGTCGAATCTGCAATTAAAGGTAAGATGAAAAAGGAAGAAGTTGAAAAGATTGATGGTGAAGCAGAAGTTAGAAATATCTTTAAAATTTCAAAGGTTGGAACAATTGCTGGATGTATGGTAAGAGATGGATCGTTATTTAACGATTCAAACGTCCGTATTTTAAGAGATGGTACAATCATTTATGAAGGTAAACTTGAATCTTTAAAACGTTATAAAGACGATGCTAAAGAAGTTAAAGCTGGCTTTGAATGTGGCTTAAAAGTTGCTAATTTTAATGATTTACATGAAGGTGACTTAATTGAAGCTTATAGGATGGTAGAGAAAGAATAAAATGGCAAATAGACAAGAAAGAATAAAAATGATTATTGATAAGAATATCCGTGATATTCTTTTAAAAGAATCAAAAAATTCTAACATTGGTTTTATTACTGTCTCAAATGTTGATGTTAGTAGCGATTATAGTTATGTTAAAGTCTATGTTAGTTTTTATTTTAATCATGAAGAAAACTTTAATAAGTTATTAAAAATAAAAGGTCTAGTGCGTAGCTTACTTGCTAAAAAAATTAAATTAAGAAGAGCTCCTGAAATTGAATTTATTTTGGATAGAGGTTTTGCTACGGAAGATAAGATTACTGATTTATTAAAAAAGGAAGAAGAAGAGCTTGAAAATATGAAAAATAATTAGTTTTTCTTTAGCTTTTCAATATGAATAGGATTTAAATTTAATACATATTTTTTATCAAAAACCTTGCTAAACCCTATTTCTTTTAAGAAATTTTCCTTAGATGATAATATATACAAGTTTATTGGATTATACTTTTTATAAAGTTCAGTATATAAATCAAAGATAAAATTTAAAAAATCATTATAGTTATTATATTTATATGATATAACTTCAAAATCTTTTCCTGCTTGTTTTAACGAAAGTGTTGCGATGATTTGATGCTTATCATATAAAGCATAATATTTTAATTTTTTCTCAAAATATTTATTATTGTATGGGTTATTATCTAGTTCATTTAAATAGATTAAATATTCGTTATAATCATCAATATTAATAATGTTTTTATAAAAAAGATTATTTGAGTTTTCTAATTTAATTTCTTGATGTTCAAAAAATAAATCAAGTTGTTCATCATTTTCAAGCATTGTTAATAAATTAGAGTCTGATCCTTTAAAATCAGTCGTTATTTTTTTAATAAGTTCCTTAATCTCGGCTCTTTTTGTAATTCCATCATTTGGACAATTGGATTTAAAAGAAGGCAAATTTTCTTCCTTTAAAGTTTTTTTAATAAGTTTTTCACTACATAAAACAAGTGGCCTTATAAAGGTGATTTTTTCATTTGATAAGAACATTTTAGGAGCAAATGTAGCTATTCTTCCTCCATATATCTCATTTAAAAATAAAGTCTCTATTGCATCATCTGCATGATGTGCAAAAGCAACCTTATTGCATTCATTTTCTTTTGCTATTTTATTTATTATAGCCTTTTTCATTCTTGAACAAATCGAACAAGGAAGATGCGTTAATTTTTGTTGATTTTTTTGTATTTTTAAGATTTTAAAAACATTGGTAGAATCAGTTACAATCAAGTCTAAACCTAATTTTTTTACAAAGCTTTTAATTCCGTTAATATCAAAATTTTCAAAACCTAAATTCATTGTTACAGGGAAAATTTGAAAGGCTATATGTGAGTATTTTTTAAATAAAGTTAATGCATAAAGAAGGATTATACTATCCTTACCCCCACTAACTCCAACAGCGATTTTATCTCCATTTTCGATAAGATTATATTTTTTATTTGCTTTTCTAATTAATGATAATAATGTTCTTAGCGATTTCATAGTTAACGTCTTTAATTATAACAACATTTCTATTATAATATTCAACATTATGGAAATTATTTATTTAAATAAATTTGAAGATTCAAGAATAAATATTGATAATTTATCTTTAGTTTTAGGAAACTTTGATGGAGTGCATATTGGACATTCTCAGTTAATTTCTTTTGCAAAATCTATGACTCAAGAAGGAAATCTTGCTGTTTTAACATTTGATAAATCTTTAAAAGCAAATTCAAATTCTTATTTAACAAATTTAAATACAAAAATTAAGTTAATGGAAAAACTTGGTGTTGATTATTTATTAATCGTAAAAGTTTCTGAAAAATTTAGGAAAATTTCATATGTTGACTTTGTAAACAAAGTTTTAAAAGTAATTAATCCTATTAAAATATTTTGTGGGCCAGATTTTAAGTATGGATATAACGCATTAGGCGATGTTTCATTTTTAAAAGAAAGATTCTCTGAAGTATATGTTTTAAATTATGTTACTGATCATTTTGGAAATAAAATATCTTCTTCAAGTATTAAAGAATTGCTTATTAAAGGGGATATTAAAGATGCTAATCGTTGGTTAGGAAGAGAATATTTAATTAGTGGAAAAATTGTTCACGGAAAAGGAAATGGAAAAAAATTTGGTTTTCCTACGGCAAATTTAGAATGTGATGAAAAATATGTAATACCAAAAAATGGTGTCTATATAACAAAATGTGTTATAAATGGATTAAAATTTAACTCAATTACAAATATCGGAATTAATCCTACAATTGATGATTCTGGTGTTAAATCAATTGAAACTCATATTATTAATTTTAATAATGACTTATATGGACAACACATTGATTTAATATTTTTAGATAAAATAAGAGATGAAATTAAATTCGATGATATTGATAGCTTAAAAGAAAGAGTAAAAGTAGATATTGAGGAAGCAATTCACTATTTTGATTATAATAAATTCAAGAACAATTAATTTTTAGAAAATCTATCTTGTATTTATTTATATTAAATTGTTATACTAAATAGCTACGTTTTTCCAAGATTATCGAATCCCAAAACGATAATCATAGATTAACGCATATTTATTTAAATGGAGGGAATTATGGCTTTAGAAAAGAAATTAAAAGCTGAAGTTGTATCTCAATTCGGTAAAAACGAAAAAGATACAGGATCAATCGAAGTTCAAATTGCTTTATTAACAAAAAGAATTAAAGCTTTAACTGAACACTTAAAAAAGAATCATAAGGATCATGTTGCAAGACGTGGTTTACTTATTCTTGTCGGACAAAGAAAATCTTTATTAAGTTATTTAGAAAGAACTAATCGTGATCGCTATATTAAAATTTTAGCTGAACTTGGATTAAGAAAGTAGTAATTATAAAGCCCTGAATAAGGGCTTTATTTTTTATTTAAATGGAAAAAGCATTATCTTCATTAAAAAAATACAAAATCCCTTGTATATTAGGTCCAATATTTAAAATGGTCGAAGTTATTTTTGAATTAATAACTCCTTTTATAATGAGATTTATTATTAACGTAGGTATTAATGAAGCTATTTATGATAAAAACTATTTTAATATTATATTTTATTCAATTCTTTTGCTTCTTTTAGCGGTTTTAGGTTTTTCTTCAACAATTGTTTGCCAATATTTTGCTTCAATTACGACTTGGGGAGTTGGTGAAGATATAAGAAACAGGCTTTATAAAAAGGTTTCATCATTTTCTAGCAATGAACTAAATAAATTTGGTTCGAATTATTTAATAACTACAATATCAAATGATGTAATTAAATTACAAAATGGTGTTTCAATGGCAATACGTTTAGCTTTAAGAGCTCCTTGCCTTGTAATTGGTGCCTTAATTTGCTCTTTTATTATTAAATGGCAAATTGGTTTAATTTATTTAGGACTTATTCCATTAATTTGCATAATTTACTTTATTGTTTTTAAATTTTCGAGTAAACAGATTCTTAAAATGCAAGAAAAAAATGATAAAATAACCGAGATTTGCAAGGATTCTTTTAATGGAATGAGGTTTATTAAAGGATTTAATAAAGAAGAAAATGTTATAAATGAATTTGAAAAAGCAACTGATGAATATTATAAAGAAAGTAAAAGAAACTCTATTTTAAATTCAATAATTAATCCTTTTACTTTTTTTATAGTAAATATTGCAGTAATTTTAATTGTTTACATTTCTACAAATTATATTTTTATTGATAATAATTTAAGTTTTATTACATCAGGAGATTTAGTAGCTTTAATCTCATATTTAAATCAAATCTTACTAGCTTTAATTGTTGTTTGTAATTTAATTGTTATTTTTACTAAAGCTTATGCTTCAAATGAAAGAATTAATAAAGTATTAAGTGTAGAGCCAACAATTAAAAATGGAAATATTTTTAATGATTACCAAGATTTAAATTATGATTATATTTTTAAGCTAGAAAACGTTAGTTTTTCTTTTTCTGAAGATAAACATAATGTATTACAAAATATCAATTTAGAAATTAAAAAAGGTGAAAAAATTGGAATTATTGGCTTAACTGGAAGTGGAAAATCTACTTTATTAAAATTATTTAATAGACTAATAGATGCAAAAAATGGAAAAGTATTTTTTAAAGATAAAAATATAAAAGAATATGATTTAAATTATCTAAAAGATAATGTAAGCATTGTTAATCAAAAAAGTATCTTATTTAAAGGTGATTTACTTTCAAATCTAACATTAGATAATCCTTCAATCGATGAAAGTAAAATAATTAATGCATTAAAAGTAGCGCAAGCTTATGATTTTGTAAGAAATTATTCTGATTTTTTAAAACATAACGTAGAAGAAAATGGATCAAATTTTTCAGGAGGACAAAAGCAAAGATTATCTATTGTGCGTAGTTTATTAAAAGAACCTGAAGTTTTAATTTTAGATGATTCTACAAGCGCACTTGACGCTATAACTGAAAAGAAATTATTAAAGGAATTATTTAATCTAAAAGATTTAACTTTAATAATCGTTTCTCAAAAAATTTCAGCATTAATCAATCTTGATCGAATATATGTTTTAGACCATGGAAAAATTGTTGATGTTGGAAAACATGATGATTTGTTGGTTAATTCTAAAATTTATCGTGATATTTATAACTCTCAATTTGGGAGGAATGAATAATGAAAAAAGAAATTAAAAATCTTTTTAAATATTTTAGAAAAAATAAATTTTCTATATTTTTGATATTTATTTTAGTTTTAATTTATGTTGCATCAAGCGTAATAACTCCATATTTAATTGGACTTTCAATCGATGAAATTGCAGCACAAATAAGAGATTTAAGTGGTAATTTCAATACAATAATTTTAATGCTTTCAATTATTTCAATTTTTATTGTTTTTGGAAGCATCGCTCAATTCATTTTTAATTTCCTTATTAGTTTTATTATTGAAAAGAATTTAAGAGATGTTAGAAATGATTGTTTTAGAAAAATAAATTATTTACCTATTAAGTATTTGGATTCTAGAACTAGAGGCGATATTTTATCTTTAGCAATTAATGATACCGATAATATTAATCTTGCTTTGGTTGGCTTTTTAAAACAATTTTATGAAGGCATACTTACTATCATTTTTACAATTGGTTTTATGTTTTATATAAACTGGATTTTAGCTTGCGTTGTTTTAATTCTTTCACCGTTAAGCTTTTTAATCTCTTATAAAGTCTCTAAAAATTCTAATAAATTTTATAAGAAACAAGTGGAAACTCAAGCAAAATTAAATGGTGTTATTATGGAAGATTTCCTAAATTTTGAGCAAATAATCAGTTTAAATTATCAAGATGAAAAATTAAAAAAATTCTCTCATATTAATAAAGAATTTTATAAAAACGGACAAAAAGCTCAGTTTATTTCAACTTTTACTAACCCATCTACAAGATTAATAAATAATTTTGTTTATGCAATCGTTGGTTTTGTTGGTGCAATTTTATGTATTTTCTCAAGTGAAAATAATTTTGTTATTTTAGGAGCAACTTCAACAATAGGTGTAATTTCAACTTTCTTACAATATGCTAATCAATTTGCTAAACCTTTTAATGAAATGTCTTCAACTATTTCTGAAATTCAACAAGGTTATCAGTCTTTAAAAAGAATTAATAAACTGTTGTTTGAAGATACGGAAAATAATAAAAATATCGATAAAAAATTTAAAAAACCTTTAGAATCCATATATTTTAATAATATTTCTTTTTCTTATGATTCAAAAAAAGAAGTTATTAAAAACTTTAATTTAAAAATAAATAAAGGAGAAAAGGTAGCTTTTGTTGGTGAAACAGGTTCAGGGAAAACCACTTTAATCAATTTGCTATTAAGATTTTATGATGTAACAAAAGGAGAAATATTATTTAATGAAGAAAATATAAATGATTTTACAAAAGATTCGATTCGTGATTTATTTGGTTTAGTATTGCAAGAAAGTTGGATTTTTAATGGAAATATATTAGAAAACATAGGTTTTTCAAGGACAAACGCAACAAAAGAAGAAATTATTAAATGTGCTATAAGTAGTAATTGCCATGATTTTATTATGTCTCTTCCTGATGGATATGAAACTGTTATTGATGAAAGTACTTCTTTAAGTGAAGGACAAAAACAACTTTTATCCATTGCAAGGGCTATGCTTGCAAATAAAGAGATAATTGTTTTAGATGAAGCTACTTCAAATATTGATTCATTAACAGAAAAGAAGATTGTTGATGCTTTTGATTTATTAATGAGAAATAAAACATCATTTATTATTGCCCATAGATTATCAACAATTAAAAAATGCGATCTAATTGTTGTTATAAAAAACGGTGAAGTTATAGAAGTTGGTAATCATATAGAACTATTAAATAAGAAAGGTGAATATTTTAAATTGTACAATTCTCAATTTAACAGTTTAAAAGAGTATTAAAATTATGGAAATTTAATATTCTAAATAATATAATTAAAAACGTTTGAAAAAGGAAAAGAAAGATGAAAAGAGTATTTGAAAAAGAATTTTATGGTAAAAAAATTATTGTTGAAACAGGCGAAATAGCAAAACAAGCTGATGGAGCTGTTTTTATTAGATTTAATGACACAGTTGTTTTGTCAACTGTATGCTGTAGTGATGAACCAAAAGAAGGAGATTTTTTTCCTTTAACTGTCACTTACGAAGAAAAACAATACGCAATTGGTAGAATCCCAGGTGGATTTTTAAGAAGAGAAGGAAAAGCTGGAGAACATGCAACTTTAACTGCAAGATTAATTGACCGTCCAATTAGACCTATGTTTTCTGATGGATTTAGAAATGAAGTCCAAATCATTAATACTGTTATGTCAGTTGATTTAGATGCAACTCCTGAAATGACTGCAATGCTTGGATCTTCATTAGCTTTAGGAATAAGTGATATTCCTTTTGATGGTCCTATTGCTGGAGTTTATGTTGGAAGAGTTGACGGAAAATTAATTATTAATCCAACTGTTAAAGAAAGAGAATTAAGCGATTTAAATTTAGCAGTCGCTGGAACAATTGATGCAATTAACATGGTTGAATGTGGTGCAAATGAACTTTCTGAAGAAGAAATGCTCGATGCAATTATGTTTGGACATGAAGCTATTAAAGAACTTTGCTTATTTGAAAAAGAAATAATTAACGAAATTGGCAAACCAAAAAGAGAAGTTTCTTTATATGCTCCTGATGAAACAGTCAAAAAAGATATTTACGACAAAATTTATGATAAGATGGTTAAAGCAATTTCTATCTTTGATAAACTTGAAAGACAAGATGCAATTGATTCATTAAAAGAAAGCATTTTAGAAGAATACGATAATAAGCAATATAAAAATGAAAAAGATCATTCTTTGACTATGCTTATGGTCAATGACATCTTAGAAAAAATGGTCGCAGACGAAGTAAGAAGATTAATTACTGAAGAAAAAATTAGACCTGATGGAAGAAAGGTTGATGAAATCCGTCCATTAGATGCTCAAGTTGGCTTATTACCTAGAGTTCATGGAAGTGCTATGTTTACAAGAGGACAAACTCAAGTTATTTCAACCTGTACTTTAGGAATTAAAGATGATGAGCAAATTATTGAAAGTTTGTCTCCAGAAGAAACAAAAAGATGGATGCATCATTATAATTTTCCACCTTTTAGTGTTGGTGAAATTGGAAGAACTGGTGCTCCAGGAAGAAGAGAGATCGGACATGGTGCATTAGGCGAAAGAGCTTTATCTTATGTTTTACCTAGTGAAGAGGAATTCCCTTATACCATTAGATGTGTTGCTGAAGTTTGTGAATCAAATGGTTCATCTTCTCAAGCTTCAATCTGTGCTTCTTGTATGGCTTTAATGGATGCTGGCGTACCAATTAAAAGAATGGTCAGTGGTATCGCAATGGGTTTAATTACTAGTGGACCTTTAGATGGTAAACACCCTTATACAATTCTTACTGATATTCAAGGCTTAGAAGATCACTTTGGGGATATGGACTTTAAAGTTGCTGGAACTGAAAAAGGTATTACCGCTCTTCAAATGGATATTAAAATCAAAGGAATAACAAGAGAAATTTTACATGATGCTTTAATGCAAGCTCATGATGCTCGTGCTCAAATTAGAGAAGTAATGTCAAAAGCAATTAGTGAACCAAGAAAAGAATTATCTAAATATGCTCCAAAATTTGCTACATTACAAATTGATAAAGACAAAATTAAAGATGTTATTGGAACTGGTGGAAAAGTTATCAATGATATCATTGAAAAATGTGATGATGTAAAAATTGACATTAATGATGATGGTTTAGTTAGTGTTTATCATAAGGATCAAGAATCAATTGATAAAGCTATTCAAATGATTAAAGATATTGTTAGAGTTCCTGAAATTGGTGAAATATTTGATTCAGTTGTTGTTAAAGTTGATGATCGTTTAGGTGCTTTTGTAAATCTTTTCGGAAATAAAGAAGCATTATGTCACGTTTCTTTACTTGACAATAAATATGTAAAAAATGCAAGTGATGTTGTTAAAGTTGGAGATATTTTAAAAGTTAAAGTTGTCGACATTGATAGTCATGGTAAAATTAAAGTGTCTCATAAAGATTTACTTGAAAAAAATCCTTCTAATTTTCAAAATAAACCTGCAAAAACCAAGGATTTTAATAAAAAAGATGAGGAAACTGACAAAGTAAAATCTTCAACAAATGATTTTGACTCTTTCTTAATTAAAGAACATAAAAACGAAAACGAGCCAAAAGAAGAAGATAAAAAAGGATTCTTTAAAAGATTTAAAAAATAATGAAATTTTTAATCGCAAGTGACATTCATGGTTCTAAAGAAGCTAGTCGAAAACTAGTTTCTTTAGATGAAGAATATAATTTTAAAAAAATAATTTTGTTAGGGGACATTGGATATAGTGGTGCAAGAAATATTCCACCTCTTGATTATTATCCTATTGATGTATTTAAAAATTTAGAATTAATTAAAAATAAGCTTTTACTTATTCGAGGGAATTGTGATTCTCGAGTAGATGAATTTGTTTTAAAAAAGAAGTTTTACAATAAATATACTTTAAATTTAAAAAATCACCGCTTAATTTTAACACATGGTGATTTATACGATGAAAATTCATTTAATTTTAAAGAAAATGATATATTTTTATACGGTCATACACATGTTTATCGATTAGAAAAAATTGATAATCATTTAGTTTTAAATCCAGGCAGTATGAGTTTACCTAAAGTAAACAAAGAAAAAACATATATGATTATGGATTTTAAATTAAAAACTATTTGTTTATATAATTTAGATGATCAATTATTAAAATCGATTGATTTTTAAAATTGTAAAAAACTTTTAATATATGTTTAATTAAAAATAGTATAAAATACTAATAACTTAAGATTTATTTCTTAATATATTTTATAATTCGTTTTTATTGATGAGGAAAATTGTAGATGGACAAAATTAAAATTTTAGCGTTAGGTGGACTTGACGAAGACGGAAGAGATTTATATTGTATTGAAATTAATAAAGATATAATCGTAATTGGCGGAGGGATTAAGTTTCCAACTAAAAACACACCTGGTATCGATTTTATTATTTCAAATTTTTCATATTTAAAAGAAAATAAAGAAAGAGTTAAAGCATTTATCTTACCAAAAGGAAAGAAAAATTCTTTTGGTGCAATTCCATATATTTATAAAGAAGTACAAGCACCAATTTATTGTACAAAATTAACAAAATTGCTTCTTGAGTCTTTTTCTCAGCATTATCACCAAGAAAATGACTATGTTTTTAATGTTGTTGAACTGCCAAATACTATTAATATCGCAGGACATACAATCGATCTATTTTCTACATGTGCTTCAATTCCTGAAACATTCGGACTTTCAATAAGAACTGACTTAGGAAATATTGTTTATTCAGGTGATTTTATTGTTGAATATGCTAATGCAAACTACTTTAAATTAGATTTAAATACTTTAGGTAAAATTGCCGAGCATCCAACTTTAATTTTGCTTTCTGAATCTCTTAATTCTACAAAGAGCGGATATTGTGCTCCAAATCATAAATTATCTACTTTTTTAACTAAATATTTTAAAGAAGCTAAAGGTCGAATTTTTTTAGCTTTAAATAGTGATAATTTATATCGAGTAAATGAAGCTTTCCTTGTTTGTAAAGAATTTAATAAAAAAATATTTTTATATGATGAACAGATGAAATTTATTTATAATCTTAGATCACTCGGGAAAAACGACTTTTTTAATCCAAAAAATATAATTTCAACTGATGATATATTAAGAATTAAAGAACAAGATTTAGTAATATTAATGGCAGATGAGGGTGAAAAAATTTATGAAAAAATTTCACTTTTAGCTAATAGAGAAAATGATGAGAAGCAAATAAAAATTCAAAGCGATGATATGTTTATTGTCGCTTGCCCAGCTTCTGATAATACTGAAGTTATTGCTACATCCGTCGTTGATGATTTATATCGCTCTGGATGTGATGTTAGATATATTACTTCAAAAATGATCAATAAAATGCATGCTTATGAAGAAGATTTAAGAATGCTTTTATCCTTACTTAAACCAAAATATTATTTACCAATTAAGGGTTATTATGTTAATCTACTTGCTAATGCTCGAATCGCTTATGATATGAATATTGGATTAACTCATAGTAATATTATTCTTCTTGATAATGGGCAAAGTTTATATATTGATGAAAAAGGAGCAAATATTGACTATGATTTAGATTCCAAAGTCGATGTTAGTGACATCATGATTGATGGAATTGGAGTTGGCGACGTTGTTAATGAAATTATTAATGAAAGAAGTCGATTAAGTGAAGATGGAGTTGTTGTAATTGGTTGTGGAATTTCAAGAAGTTTAAGAAAAATTGTTTGTTCAACTGATGTTCAAATGCGTGGATTTTTATTCTTAAAAGATAAAGAAGCTGATGCTTTACTTAAAGAGATTACTAAGTTTTTCATTAATGAAGTTGAGGAATGGCTTAAAACGACTAAAACATTTGATGTTGATTCTTTAGAAAACCAAATCGCCTTTAAATTATCAAAAATTTTATTGAAAAATAATAATAGAAATCCGGTCGTTAAACCTAACGTTATTATTGTCGAATAAATAAAAAAATACCTTATTTTTGCTTTCTTTTTGTAGTAAACATTTAATTTTTTGATTATAATTTTAGTTATGAATAATGACTTAAATTATTTAGGAAATTTCAAAATAAAAGATCTAATTCGCGTTTGTGGTGGTGTTTTCATTTGCTTATTTTCCATCTTTGGCGCATTAAATTATGGTATTGTTTCAAATTTTATAACTTGGTGTATTTCATTTCTTGTAGGTGGAATTTTTTCTTATGTCTTTTATGTAATATTTTTCCTTTTTGGTTTATCATTAATTTTTCATTGGAATAAAAATAAAATAAGCTTTAATTTTGTAATTTTAGGTCTTATTTTTATGGCATTAGGTGTAATTATAATTATTACCAATTCAATGTTTTTAACAGAAAATAGTTATTTAACATTTAATGATGGGAATTTTTACGAAAATTTTCTTCAAGGAATTTCAATTAGTGAGAACTTTCCTTTAGTTGATTTTTCACAAAATTGTGGGTTAATTGGACTTATTTTAGTTGCAATAATTAATACTGGAATGACATATATTGGAAGCAATGTTATTGGTTCAGCTTTAATTTGTTTAGGATTTATTTTTACATTTTTAAAAATATTTGTTCGTTTCTTTAATTTAATTAAAAGTTATAACAAGAATTTAAAAGAAAAAACTGATGCTCAAATTATTGATATAAATGAATATAAAAATGTCTCTAATGATGATCCTGTTTTTGAAAGTGTTCCTGAAAATGAAATTTTTCATAAAACAAACATAAATTTAAATGATAATAATGCATTTAGTGTAACAAGAACAGAAATCAATGATAAAGTAGAACAAAAACCTTTTATTTCTTCGAATAATACTAATTCTAATAATTCATTCTATAATGAAAAACCTATTTATTCTCCTAATCAAAGTATTGATGGCGGACTTAAAAAAGCAATTTATGATAGTGCTTTATTTAAAAATAATAATCAAGTTGTACAAGAAACAAATTTAAATAAAGTGCAAAATAATTATTCATCTGATTCAAGAAGCATTAATAACAGTATCAATAATTCTTATTATAAAGAAGAAACTAACAATAATAGAGCTACTAAAAATGAAATTTTTACTTCATCTAATTTAGTTAAAGAGAGTAATTCTAATCTTTATCATAAAGAAACTTATAATGATGAACCTTTAAAAAATCGTATTTTTAATAGCGAATTAGCTAATAAAACAGATGAAAATAATATAATTCAAGAGGCTAAATCTTTTAATAATTCAAATACTTTCTTTGTTAAGCAAGAAGAAAATCCTGTTCAACAAAACATTAATACTGGACGATCAATTAATTTTTATGATATGAATTCTGGTGTTGTTCGTGGTGAAGATTATGTTAGTCAAAATAAAAATACTTTGTCTTCGACTTTAAAAAAAGAAAATATTGATGATCGAAATAATGATATAGTTTCAAAAGTTACAAATTATGACTATCCACCTTCTAGTCTTCTTTTAGAAAGACAAAATGCAAAAAATGATGATTTAAATCGAAGAATTGCTAATGAAAGAAGTGAAATAATTAATAAACTTTGTCGAGATTTTAATTTTGGGGCACATGTTGTCTCTTTTACAATTGGTCCATCTGTTACAAGATATGATTTAAAAGTTGATGAAAATACACAAGTTTCTCGTTTTAATAATTATGTTGAAGATTTAGGCGTTAGATTATCTGGTGTTAAAGTTAGATTTGAAAGAATTGTTCCTGGCAAAAATACAAGTGGTATTGAAATTCAAAATGAAAAAGGAAGCATTGTTGATTTTAAAGATGTATTTGAACATTTACCAACATTAGATCGTAAAAAATATAATGGATTGTTAATTCCTTTTGGAAAAGATATTTCTGGCAATTATATCACTGCTGATTTAAGAGAATTCCCTCATTTATTAATCGCTGGAACT
The DNA here is from genome assembly GCA_944327845.1 of uncultured Bacilli bacterium. Taxonomy (GTDB): domain Bacteria; phylum Bacillota_I; class Bacilli_A; order RFN20; family CAG-826; genus Onthovivens. Next base: position 237,086 of record CALVHN010000001.1, on the reverse strand, counting down.
ACCGGTAGTGGTAAGTCTGTTTTTATGCAAACAATGATTATGACTATGATTATGAGAAATTCTCCAGAGGATTTACGTTTATTTATTATTGATCCAAAAAGAGTTGAATTTACAAAATATAAAGATATTCCACATCTTTTAGGTCCAATATGTACCGAAGCGATTGAAGCTTATAATGGATTATTAAAAATTGTAGAAATAATGGAAAATCGTTATCGTCTTTTTGAGGATAGCGAAACAACAGATATTAAAGAATATAATCGAGATTATGCTCCAGCTCATAGATTAAAAAAATTACCTTATATTGTCGTTGTTATCGATGAATATTCTAATCTTGTTGAAGGCTATAAAAAGGTTAGTGAACCTGTTTTATCGATTGCTCAAAAAGCTAGAGCATGTGGAATACATTTAATTATTGCTACTCAAGCTCCACGTACTTCAATTATAACTGGTGTTATAAAAGCTAATCTTCCTACAAGAGTTGCTTTACTTTGTGGTAATTCTACTGATTCACAAAATGTCATTGATGTTGGAGGTGCTGAAAGATTGCTTGGAAATGGTGATATGCTTATTAAGTCACCTTTAATTTCAACAACAGGTTGTGCTCGTGTGCAAGGTGCTTTTGTTGAAGCAAGAGAGATTAAAAATGTTGTTGAATATATAAAATCTCGATATGATTCAGATTACGTTAAAGAATTTGTAGATTTAAAAGACGAATTAAAAGAAGAAACTAAACTTGATCCAAACGATTTACAAGCTAGAAGAGATTCTTTTAATGATGAACTTTATGAAAAAGTTAAGAATTTAGCGATGAGCATGGAATATTTTTCAATTTCTAAAATTACTCGTATCTTTAATGTTGGATTTAATCGTGCTGGTAAAATATTTATTCAATTGCAAAAAGATGGAATTATCGATGATAACCCACAAAATAATGATTCGCGTGGAACTAAAGTATTGATTCATTCTAAACCTTATTCAACTGGGGAAACTGTACTTAGTGGTGAAGATACTAAATTAGATCGCTACGTTAATCCTGATGAGGAATAAAAGATGAATATAGGCGTAGATTTAGTAAAAATTAGTCGTTTTAAAAGTGTTGATAAATTATCAAAAAAAATTCTTTCTAATAAAGAATTATTTGAATTAGAAAAATCAGCTAATAAGATGCAATATCTTGCTAGTAGATTCGCTTTAAAAGAAGCTTTTTTAAAATCGATTAAAAAAGGAATTTTAGAAATTGAGTTGAAAGAAATTAATGTTATCAAGGAAGAAAGCGGTGCAATTCATATTTTATATGATAATAAAGAATATCCTTGTTCATTATCTCATGAAGATGAATATTGTATAGGAGTCGTGTTAAATGCGTGATACATATTTTGGTGCAAGATTAAGGGATGAAAATACAATAAATGTTTGTGTTTTTTCAAATTATCAAAAACCTATTGATAGTCCAATTAATTTAATAATTAATGAAACTAAATATCAAGCTTTAACTATTTCTAGACAATCATTTTTAAATGGTTTAGTTATTTTTGAGTGTAAGACCAAAGAACCTATTGTATTAGGTAATTCTTATTCTGTTGTCATTAAAGATTATGGAATCACTCCATTAATTGTTGAAGATGCTTTAAATTTTCCTAATTTTGATCGTTTATATTATTATAACGGGAATGATTTAGGATTTACCTATAATAAAAATGAAACTACTTTTAAATTATGGGCTCCTCTTGCAAGTAAGGTTGTTATTTTAATTAGAAAAGAAAGCTCTGAAACTTTTAAAACTTTTCCTTTAAAAAGAGGAAAAAATGGAGTTTATTCTCTTACTTTAAAAGGTGATTTTGATGGATATAAATATCGATATCGCGTAACAAATAATGGAATTTCTGTTATTTCAACTGATCCATATGGCAAAGCCTCAACCGCTAATGGTAAGGATAGTGTTGTTATCGATTTTAATAAAACAAAAATTGACCTTAATAACGGTAAATTACCACATTTATTAAGATATTCTGATGCGATAATTTATGAATTAAGTATAAGAGATTTCACAATTGATGATTCAACTAATATTATAAATAAAGGAAAATATCTTGGTTTAGTAGAGAAAAATACAAAAACAAATGGAAATAATCCTTGTGGTTTTGATTATTTAAAAGATTTAGGAATAACCCACATTCAAGTTTTACCTATTTTTGATTTTAAAACAACTGATGAATTAAATATTAAAAATACATATAACTGGGGTTATGATCCTCAGCAATATTTTGTCCCAGAAGGAAGCTATTCAACTAATCCTAATGATCCTTATTCAAGAATTATTGAGTTAAAAACGATGATTTCAGAGCTTCATAAAGTTGGAATAAAAGTAAATATGGATGTTGTTTTTAATCATGTTTATGAAGAACAGTTCTCAAGTTTTGAAAAAATTGTTCCTGGATATTATTTTAGAAAAAGAAAAAATGGAACTTTATCTAACGGATCATATTGTGGAAATGATTTAGATACAAAAAGACCAATGGTAAGAAAGCTGATTATTGATGCTTGTAAATTCTGGATGGAAGAATATGGAATTGATGGCTATAGATTTGATTTAATGGGAATAATTGATATTGAAACAATGCGACAAGTTTTAAGTACATGTCGAGCAATTCGTCCAGATTGTATGATTTATGGAGAAGGTTGGGACATGAATACTGAGCTTTTAAATAGTGAAAAAACAACAATTTATAATTCTTTTAAAACTCCTGATTTTGCTTTTTTTAATGACACTTTTAGAGATATTGTTCGTGGAAAAAACGAAGGTAATGATGGAGGATATTTTTTAGGTGATACTTCTTATAGAGAAGGATTTAAATTTTCTTTTCTTGGATCCAGTTTAAATTATTGCTATTCACCTAGATTTTTATCGGTAAATCAATCAATTAACTATGCTGAATGTCATGATAATCGAACTTTATATGATAGAATTTTAGCTTGTTTTGGAAATAATATAAAAGATGAAGATATCTTTGATACGATTAAAGCGATTAATGCAATTATTGCTTTTAGCTATGGTATTAGCTTTTATCATGCTGGTCAAGAAATTGGATTAAGTAAAAATGGATGCGATAATTCATATAATAAGGGGGATGAAATTAATAAATTTAATTGGAAAATTTTTGATAAACGACAAGAATTAGTAAGTTATTTTAAATCAATATTGAATTTTAAAAATAAAATATTTAAATATAATTTAATAAAGAATGAGGAAATTGAAAAGAATGTTGATTTCATTGATTTATCAAATGGTGGGGTATTAATTTATATTAATTTAAATAGTCATGAATATGAAAATATTATTATTGCAATTAATCCAACATTTAATAGTATACCTATAACATTAGAAGATTATTATCGTGTTGTTGTTGCAAATGCTGGAGCTAATTTAAATAGTAGCATTTATACTCGAAGTTTTATTCTTGGACCTCATGAGTTAAATGTGTTAATGAAAAAGAAAGTTGAGGACTAAACATGTGGAAATATTTTAAAGTTGTTATTAAAGTACTTTTTCCTTTAATTTTTGATTATTTTACTTGGATTTTACGTTATTCATTGAATCCAACAAAATATTCTTTTGAAAAACGATTTAATAAAGTTCAAAAAATTGTTCGAAAAATCTTAAATGCATTTGGAGTAAAAATTAAAGTCAATAATTATGAAGAATATTCAGAAAATTTAAAAAATACTGAAAGTTTAATTTATGTTTGTAATCACATTTCTTTTATTGATCCATTAGTATTTATTGCAATCGCAAAAAGACCATTTTCAATTGTTGCTAAAAAAGAAACTAAAAAAATGGTCTTAGTTGGAAGAATAGTAAAAATATTAGAAGGTGAATTTCTTGATCGAGAAGATTTAAAGCAACAACTAAAATGTTTTATGCGTGTTCAAAAAAATTTAGAAGAAAAAAATCGAGATTATGTTATTTTTCCTGAAGGAACAAGAAGTCAAGACTATAATATGAAAACATTTCATCATGGTTCTTTTAGACCTGCTTTTAAACTTAAAAAACCGATATATATTTGTTCAGTTGTTGGCTGTCCAAAAGTTTTAGATATAAAAGATAAAGGAAAATATTATCCAATTAATTTTAATTTTATTGAAAAAATAAATTATGATTTTTATCAAAATAAAACAACTAATGAAATTGCTGAATATGCTGAAAATTTAATAAAAGAAAATATAAATGAAGTTAGGCCATTAAACGAAGCTGAATACAATAAAATAAATAAAATTAAAAATTAGTGTCTTAGACCTTTAGGATATAAATTTTTAAGTTTTCCATTTGTATATTTTATAAATCCTAAGTTTAGATTTTTATAACTAACGATATAGTAATCATTTTTTAAATTTAAGTTTTTGCTTATTTCATCTCCATGAATATATTTTTTAAATTCCTCTTCATTAAGAGAAATTGTATTTGTACATGATAAATAATGAGCTAAGTGAAATGAAGGTTTAAATATTCCTTTATTTTCTTCACCTATGAGAAGTCCTTTTCTTATTAAATGCATGTTTTTAAAATTAAAATTTAAATTATATCCATAATAAATTCCTTTATTTTCTTCAATATAATTTAAATTGATTGGATAAGATTTAAATGTTGTTTTTGGATTATTTTTAGTTAAATTGTTAGTTATATTACCATCTTTTTTTAAATAACAAATAAATTGACCTTCGCCATCAAATAAATTTGGAAACAAGTGGATTCCTTCTTTAAGTTCTTGTGTATGATAAAAAGTTTTGTCGTCTTTTAAAGCAAAAACCTTGCAGTTCTTATGTTTTTTTAGAAAATTTAGTATATTTTCATCATCTTCTTCATAAGAAAAAGAACAAGTTGAATATACTAAAAATCCACCAGGTTTCAACATAAAAAATGCTATTTCAAGTAATTCTTGTTGAATTTTAGAAAAAGCTAAAACTTTTTTATAGTTCCAATCATTTTTCATTTCTGTGGATTTTCTAAACATTGCACTTCCTGAACATGGAGCATCAAGTATAATCGAATCAAAAGTTTCAGGAAAATTTTTATATATTTTTGAAAAATCATTATTTATAACATAAACATTACTTAGACCAAGTTTTTCAATATTTGATGATAAAGTTAAGGCTCTTTGTAAGGATAGATCATTAGAAATAATGTTAGCGTTAGGATATTTAAGAGCTAAAGAAATAGTTTTACCACCTGGAGCAGCACAAAGGTCTAAAATTAAATCATTATCATTAACTTCTAAAAAAGATGTAGTTAATTGACTTGATTTATCAATAATATAATAGGCTCCATTATCAAATAAATATGATTTACCAAAAGGATAAATATTTTTATCGTATGAATAAGAATTATATAAATTTTCATTCTTTTGAATGTTAGGAAACATATTAATGAATTCTTCTTCTTTTATTTTATTTGTATTTAAAATTAAAGAATTAGTTCTAGGTTTTTCTAATGAAATTAATAATTCATCAACAAAATCACTAGGTAAATACTTTAATAAATGTTCCTTAAAATCCATGAAATTATTTTAAGTTGTTTTATAACATATTTCTATATTCTTTAAAAAAATATTATAATAATTATCGAGGTTGTTATGACGATTGAACAAATAATTGAAAGAAAAAGAGATAAATTAAAATTAACTAAGGAAGAAATTGATTTTTTTATTAAGAATTATGTAAATGGAGAAATTCCAGATTATCAAGCTTCTGCTTTATTAATGGCTATTTATATTAATGGCATGGATGAAGAAGAAACCGCTAATTTAACTGAATCAATGCGCTTTAGCGGTGAAGTCTGGGATTTATCAGATATTCAAGGAATTAAAGTTGATAAACATTCAACAGGAGGAGTTGGGGATAAAGTTAGTTTAATTTTAGGTCCAATGATTGCTTCTTTGGGTGCAAAGTTAGCAAAAATGTCTGGTAGAGGACTTGGCCATACTGGAGGAACTTTAGATAAGCTTGAATCAATTCCTGGAATGAAAATTGAACTTAGCTATGAAAAATTTAAAAAACAAATTGAAGAAATTGGCATTGCAATAATTGGCCAAAATAAAAATTTAAATCCTGCTGATAAGAAAATATATGCTTTAAGAGATGTTACAGGAACTGTAGGTTCAATTCCATTAATTGCTTCATCAATTATGTCAAAAAAATTAGCAAGCGGAGCTGATGCCATTTTACTTGATGTTAAATATGGTTCAGGTGCTTTTATGAAAACTGTTTCCGAAGCAAAAAAATTAGCTCAATTAATGGTAAATATTGGTAAAAAATTAAATAAAGATGTTCGTGCAGAAGTTACGGATATGGATCAACCATTAGGTTGTGCTATAGGAAATAGTTTAGAAATTAAAGAAGTAATTCAAACTTTAAAAGGAAAAGGTCCATGGGATTTAAATGAAATTTGTTTATCAAGTGGAGCAATTTTACTTGAACAAGCAAAAATTTATAAGAACCGAAATGAAGCAAGAAAAGAATTGGAGAAAACCTTGCTTGATGGTAGAGCTTTTAATAAATTTATCGAATTTGTTAAAGCTCAAGGTGGAGATATTTCATATATTTTACATCCAGAAAAATTTGAAATTGCAAAAAATGAAATAAACATTTATTCAAAAACACGTGGATATATTAAGAAAATAGATGCTTTATCAATTGGAGAAGCTTCCATGCATTTAGGCGCTGGAAGAGAAAAAATTGACGATAAAATCGATATGTCTGCAGGAATAGTTTTAAATAAGAAAATTGGAGATTCAATTTTTGAAAATGAACTTTTATGTACTTTATTTACAAATAAAGATGATGTTAAAGAGATAATTGATGATGTATATAATGCATTTACTATTGTACCTGAAAAAGTAAATGTCGATAAAAAGCTGACACACAATATTATTGAATAGATTTTTATTAAAAAGTATTTAGATTAATTAAGATTTTTTATTATTTCCGTAAAACTTTTTTAATTTTGCTAAATTTGAACTTCGAGCTACTTGAAGGATTTTTTTATAATTTTCATTTAAATATTTTTCATAGGAAGATTGAGCATTAGGATTAGGAGTAAAAAATCTTGCGGATTTGATAATTTCTGGTAAATATTGCAGATGGATCCAAACTTCAGGCATATCATAAGGATATTTATCTTCTTCTTTAGTATTAACAGGAGTATATTTTAAATAATCCATAACTTCCAAAGGATATTTCCGAGCAAATTCCATTGCTTCACTCATTGCTAAATAGCTGGATTTACTTTTTGGAGAAAGAGCCAAATCAACAATTGCCGTTGATAATGGGATAATAGCTTCTGGGAGTCCAACCATTTCAGCAGCTTCAATTGCAATTTTTGTTCTTAAACAAGCTTGAGGATTAGCTATACCAATATCCTCATAAGCACAAACTAAAAGCCTTCTTTCTAAGCTTTCTAAATCGCCAGCGATACAAAGTTTAGCGGCGTAGTATAAGGCAGCATTTACGTCACTTCCTCTAATTGATTTTTGTAAAGCACTAACAGCGTTATAATGGTCATCTTCATCTCGGTCTAATCCATAATTTGGAACTTTATTTATTTTTTTAGTCATTTCGAGATTAATTTTTTGATTTGGATAGGAAATAGAAAGGATTTCTAAAAAATTAAGGGCAAATCTAAAATCACCATTACTCGATTTAGCAATAAAATTTAACGAGTCTTCATCAATTTCTATACTATTATTTAAACCATATGGGTTAGAAATTGCTTTTTTAAGTCCCTCAATAATTTCTTCAATTGAAAGCATCTTAACTTCTAATAGATGGCATCTGCTTCTAATTGCTTTATTAATTGAAATATAAGGATTAGCAGTAGTAGCACCAATTAAAAATATTGTTCCATCTTCAACATAAGGCAATAAAATATCTTGTTTATCTTTATTTAATCGATGAATTTCATCGATTATTACGATAGTAGGTCCGTTAATTTTTGCTTCATTAATGACGTTTTCTATTTCTTTTTTATTTGTCGAGATTGCATTTAATTTTTTAAAAGGAATATCAAGACTAGTTGCATAAGCTTCAGCAATAGTTGTTTTTCCACAGCCTGGTACCCCATATAAAATAATAGAAATTGGGGTTTTTGCCTTGATTGAATTTGACAAAAAACCATTTTCTCCAACAAGGTGTTTTTGTCCAATAATATCATTAATTGTTTTTGGTCTAATACGAAAAGCTAGTGGTTGAATCATACAAATTTAATTATACATTAATGTATGAAAATAATATAATTTTATTATGTCGTTAATTTCTTTTAGCAATGTTTCTAAGTTTTATCAAAGTGATCTAATATTAGATCACATTTCTTTTTCAATTAATAAAAAAGAAAAAGTTGCTTTAATTGGTAATAATGGAGTTGGAAAAACAACGATTTTTAAATTAATTTTAGGAAAAGAAGATGTATCAATTTATCCTAAAGAAGATAAACCAGGTTCAATTAATATATTAGGCAATTTAAAAATCGGATATTTAGATCAAAATGCAGTTAGTGATGTTAGCAATACTGTAAATGAAGAATTACTTTTATGCTTTAAAGAAGAAATTGAAATTGAAAATGAACTTAAGGAAATATCCCAAAAAATTGAAAAAGGCGATGCAAACGAAAAAATATTTGATCGATATAATTTTTTGCTTAAAAAAATGGAAGAATTAGATGGTTATAATTATCAAAATCAAATTGATGAGATGATCAATCGTTTTGGTTTTGATTTATCTATTAAAAATCGTGTAATTTCTACTTTAAGTGGTGGAGAAAGAATGAAAATAGGTTTCATCAAAATTCTTTTATTTGATTATGATTTAATTTTATTAGATGAACCAACCAATCATCTTGATATTTCTACGATTGAATGGTTAGAAAATTATTTAAAATCATCTACTAAAACAATATTTTTTATTTCTCACGATCGATATTTTTTAGAAGCTTTAACTACTAAAGTTATTGAGTTAGATGATAAGAAAACTACAACCTATAATTTAGATTATAATCACTATCTAACAGAAAAAGAGACACGTTATGAAAGTTTATTAAAGGAATCAAAAATTCAGGAAAAAGAAATTCAAAAGCTAAAAAGATTTATTGAATATTATAAGCCTAAACCACGTTTTACTTCGCGAGCTAAGGATAAAGAGAAAAAGCTTGAAAAAATAGAGAAAAATTTAATCGAAGTTAAAAAAGATACTAAAAAAATTAAGGTTGATTTTAAAGGAAGTAATCTTAAAAATAAAAAACTTTTGGATGTTGAAGATTTAATAATTGGTTATAATTCACCATTATGTCCTCCTTTTTCATTCCAATTATATGGAAAAGATAAGCTTGCTATTTGTGGAGATAATGGTATAGGAAAAACTACTTTAATTAAAACAATAACCTCGCTAATTCAACCTATTTCAGGAAAAGTTAAATATACTAGACAATTAAATTTTTCTTATATTCAACAAAATGATTACTCATTTGATAATTGCAATACACCTTTTGATTATATTAAAAAAAATTATCCTTTTTTATTAGATAAGGAAGTAAGAAGTGCTTTAGGAAGATTTTTATTTCAAGGCGAAGATGTTTTTAAAAATATATCTATCATGTCTAATGGAGAAAAAATGCGCTTGCTTCTTTGTAATTTTTCTTTAAGAGAAAGTGATATTTTATTTTTAGATGAGCCTACTAACCATCTTGATATGTTAGCTAAAGAAACAATAATTGAAGCGTTAAATAATTATGAAGGATGTATAGTTTTTATTTCTCACGACCGTTATTTTATTAATTCCATTGCTAATCATATTTTATATTTATCACGTGATAGAGTTCTTTTTATGGAAGGAAATTATGAAAATTTAAAGAAAACTCTTGATAGAATAAACGAGAATAAAGTGTTAAAAACTATCGATGAGATCGAGCATCCTAAAATAATAAAGCCTCAAAAATTATCCAATAATCAAATCTTAAAATATAAAGATGAAGTTGCTACAATTGAAAAAAGAATTGAAGAAATTGACGAAGAATTGGAACAAGATTTTGAATCGTATGATAAAATTGACAAACTTACTGAAGAAAAAGATGAATTAGAGTTCAGATACTTAGAATTATTAGAAATTTTAGAAAAGGATAGTAAATTATGAGAGTAATATTGCAAGTTGTGAAAAATGCTAAATGTGTAATTGATAATTGTATTCATTCTTCTATTGATAAAGGTTTCTTATTATTTGTTGGCTTTGCAGAAGGTGATAATGAAGAAATTATTAGAAAAATGGTAGAAAAAATATTAAAACTGCGTATTTTTTTAGATGAAAACGGAAAAACTAATCTAAGCTTAAAAGAAGTTAATGGAGAGATTTTATCAATTTCTCAATTTACTTTATATGCTGATGTAAAAAAAGGAAATAGACCTTCTTTTATAAGTGCTCTTAAAGGTGAAGAATCAAGTAAACTTTATGATTTTTTTAATAGCGAATTAAAGAAAAGTGAATTTAAAATTTCAACTGGAATTTTTGGTGCAGATATGAAAATTGAACTAATAAATGATGGACCATTTACTTTATTTTTAGATTCAAAGGAGCTTTTTAAATGAGAATTTTATTAGGATTAAGTGGAGGTGTTGATAGCGCCGTTGCTGCATATCTTTTAAAAAAACAAGGACATGATGTTATTTGTTGTTTTATGCGTAATTGGGATTCTATAACTAATGGTGATATTTTAGGAAATCCTACGCTTAATGGAGATATGTGTTCACAAGAAAAAGATTATCTCGATGCAATTGAAGTTGCAAAAAAATTAAATTTACCTTTAATTAGAGAAGATTTTATTGATGAATACTGGGATAATGTCTTTTCTTATTTAATTGAAGAATATAAAAAAGGAAGAACACCTAATCCTGATGTTTTTTGTAATAAATATATAAAGTTTGGTTCATTTTATAATGTCGCAAAAAAGCATAATTGTGAAAAAATTGCAATGGGACATTATGCAAAAAGAGTAGATGAGAACGGGAAAACTTATTTATTAAAAGCAAAAGATAAAAATAAAGATCAATCGTATTTTCTTTCTCAAATTTCTTATGAACAATTAACTACTTGTTTATTTCCTCTTGGTGATATTTTAAAAACTGAGGTAAGAAAAATTGCCCATGAATTAGATTTAACTTCGGTCGAAGATAAAAAAGATTCGACAGGAATTTGTTTTGTTGGAGAAAGGAAATTCAAGGATTTTTTAAAAAATTATATTCCTGCTAAAAGTGGAGATATTATCGATATTAATGCTAATAAAGTTATTGGAAAACATGATGGAGTTATGTATTACACTCTTGGTCAAAGAAAAGGTTTAGGAATTGGTGGTATTAAAGGAATAACATCAAATCGTTGGTTTGTTTGTAAAAAAGACGTAAAAAACAATATTCTTTATGTAGCGAATGGTTCAGAAGATTCCCATTTATTAACTGATAAGGCTATTTTAACTAACATTAATATTTTAGATCGTGATTTTATCTTTAATAAAACTAAATTAATGGCTAAATTTAGATATCGTCAAGAAGATAAAGAAGTTTTTGTTACTTTAAATAATGATAATACTTTTACCATTGTTTATGCTTTACCTTATAAAGCAATTACTCCTGGACAAATCTGCGTGCTTTATAATGGTGAAATTTGTGTTGGTAGCGGAATAATTGATAAAGTGTATTTCAATAACGAATTAAAGAGTTAATTTAGCTTAATAGTTGAGTTTTCACTTACAAATTCCTAATTTTTTAGATATAATTATTTGGTAATGAGGTATAAATAATGTTTGAAATTGGGGATAAAATAATTTTAAAAAATTTTGGAGTTTGTGAAATAAAAGAGATTGAAACTGTTGATTTTAATAATGGACAAGGCCCAATAGATTATTTTGTAATTATACCTTTATTTCATGATACAGATTCTAAAATTCGTATTCCAATTTCTCAAAGTGCTAATTTTAAAAGTATTATTTCTAAAAAGAAGGCTCTAGAATTAATTAAAATATTAAAAGATAAAAATAAAACTTCAATTTGGATTGATAATGCTAAAGAAAGAAAAACATTATTTAATAACTTATTTATCGATGGTGATGAAGAAGATATTATAAGAATCATATATGCTATTGATAGAAAAAAAGAAGAATTTGCTAGTTTAAAAACTAAAAAAATGATTTCTATGACTGATAAAGGAATATATGATAAATGTATCAGATTAATCTATGAAGAATTTGCTATCATATTTAGTCTTAGATATGATGAGGTTGATCGATTTATAAAAGAAAAACTTAAAAAATAATTTTTATTGATATCTTAAAAATTTTCATTAAAATAATTGTGAAGTTAAATTTAATTAAATTTATTATAGAGAAAGGAAATTGGTGGAATTCCTTATAAATTATTAAATGTGCCGCTTCACATAAACTCATTTCATTTAAATTAAGTGCTAGAAATAGAAATAGGATGGTACCACGGATAAATTTCGTTCCTAAAAGTTATTTTTTAGGAATTTTTTTATTTTTAGGAGGCTAAAACATATATGAAAAAGATGACATCACAACAAATTCGCGAAACTTGGTTGAACTTTTTTAAAGAAAGAGGACACATGATTGAACCAGGTGCAAGTTTAATTCCCCAAAATGATCCAACTTTACTTTGGATTAATGCAGGTGTTGCTGCTTTAAAAAAATATTTTGACGGATCGGAAATTCCAGAATGTAAAAGAATTACAAATGTTCAAAAATGTATTAGAACTAATGATATAAGTAATGTTGGAAAAACAGCTAGACATCACACTTTTTTTGAGATGCTCGGTAATTTTTCAATTGGTGATTATTTTAGAAAAGAAATTATTGAATGGGCTTTTGATTTATTAACAAATGATAAATATTTCGGAATGGATAAAAATAAACTTTATGTTACTTATCATCCAGATGATTTAGAAACAAGAGAGCTTTGGATTAAACAAGGAATGGATGAAACACATTTAATTCCTTTAGAAGGTAATTTTTGGCAAATTGGTGAAGGGCCTTGTGGACCAAATACCGAGGTTTTCTTTGATCGTGGAGAAAAATATGATCCTAATAAATTAGGAGTTAAATTATTAGAAGATGATATTGAAAATGACCGATATATTGAGATTTGGGGTATAGTTTTCTCTCAGTTTAACGCTGAAAATGGTGTTAAAAGAGAAAATTATAAAGAATTACCACATAAAAATATTGATACTGGAGCAGGTCTTGAAAGAATTGCTTGTATTTTACAAGAAACAGAAACAAATTTTGAAACAGATCTCTTTTTGCCATATATTGAAGAATTAGAAAAAATATGTCATAAACCTTATGAAGGAAAATTTTTAACTCCATATAGAGTTATTATTGATCATATTAGAACTTGCGTATTTGCTTTAGCAGATGGTGAAAAATTTTCTAATGAAGGCAGAGGCTATGTTTTAAGACGATTATTAAGAAGAGCTATGAGATATGGTCAAAAATTAGATCTCTACGAACCTTTTATGTATAAATTAGTTGATGCTGTCGTAAAAAATATGAATTCGTTCTATCCTTATTTAAATGATAAAAAAGAACAAATTAAAAATCTAATTTTAAATGAAGAAAATCAATTCTTAAAAACTTTAGTAAAAGGTGAAAAAATCTTAAATTCAAAGATTGAAAATTCAAATCATTTAAGTGGTGAAGATGCTTTTCAACTTTATGATACTTTTGGCTTTCCAATTGAACTTACAATTGAAATTTGTAGCGATAGCAATGTATCAGTTGATGTAGAAACTTTTAATAAATTATTACAAAAGCAAAAAGAACAAGCAAAATCTTCAAGAAAAGTTCTTGAATCTTTTAAAAAACAATCAAAAGATTTATTAGATTTTAACGAAAAAAGTGAATTTATTTATGATAAAGAAGATATTGATACCACCGTTATTGGCTTATTTATTGACGGAAATAAAGTTAATGAAATAGATAATGAAGGTGAAATAGTTCTTCAAAAGACCAATTTTTATTCAGAAATGGGTGGAGAAGTAAGCGATACTGGTAAATTTATTTCAAAAAACTCAGAAGGAATAATTCTTGATGTATTAAAATGTCCTAATGGACAACATTTACACAAAATTAAATTAAATAAAGGTGTATTAAAATTAAATGATAAAGTTACTTTAAAACTTGATGTTACCAGACGTAAACAAATTGAAAAAAATCATAGTGCAACTCATTTATTACAATCAGCTTTAATTAAAGTATTAGGTGATTCTGTTAAACAAAAAGGAAGTTATGTTGATGATAAAATATTAAGATTTGATTTTTCTTATCCACATAAAGTTGATGAAAAAGATTTAAAAGAAGTTGAATTATTAGTCAATAAATTTATTAAAGAAGGGATTCCTTCTGATATTAAAATTTTACCAATTGAAGAAGCAAATAAATTAGGTGCTATTTCTGAATTTAATGAAAAATATGGTAAAGAAGTAAGAGTTGTTAGTTTTGGAAATATTTCAAAAGAATTCTGTGGTGGCTGCCATGTTGAAAATTCATCAGATATTGGTATTTTTATGATTCAAAATGAAAGTGCAATCGCAAGCGGAGTTAGAAGAATTCAAGCTTTAACAGGTTTTAATGTATATCAATACTTAAATTTGATGAAAGAAAAAGAAAATAAGGTTGTTGAACTTTTAAATATAAAATCTTTCGATGAAGTTAATAATAAGATTAATTCAATTTTAAATGAAAATGAAAAGTTAAAAATTGAAAATGAAAATTATTTAAAAAATTCTTCTAAGAATATTGCTAAAGAATTAATTTCTAAACTAAATGAAAACAAAAAAATAGCTCTTTATTTAAAAAACACTGCTAAAAGCCAATTAAATTTAATTTATGATGAAGTTAAAATAAAATTTGATGACTTTATTATTGTTTTAATTGGTGAAGAAAATGGGAAATATCCAGTTATTGTTGGAGTCGGAGCTAAATTATTAAATGATTATAGTGCAAAAGATATCATCAAAAATGTTACTAACATTTTAGGTGGTAAAGGTGGTGGAAGAAACGATTTTGCTCAAGGTAATATCGTTGATCCATCAAAGATTTCTTCAATTAAATTTTAATCAAATATATGGAAGAAAAATATATCGGTTTAGATTTAGGGACGAAAACATTAGGAATTTCTGTTAGTGATTCATTGGGTTTTGTTCATCCTAGAGAAAATTTTACTTTTCCTGTTGGTAAACTTGATTTAGCAATCGAACACATTTTAAAAATTACCAAGGAAAACGATATATTTAATATCGTTTTGGGATTTCCTTTGCTACAAGGTAATACAAAAGGTGTTAGAAGGTGTAATGAAACAAAAGAATTTGCTAATAACTTGCTTAAAGCTAATAAAAATTTAAAAATCTATCTATATGATGAAGCATATTCAACAATTGAAGCAAGAGAAAGGCTAATTTTTCTTGGATATAGAGAAGAAAAGATAAAAAAAGTTATTGATATGTATAGTGCTGTTGTTATTTTAGAAGATTTTTTACATAATAAAGATAAGGGTATTAAATATGAACAAGAAGATTAATGATGATGAAATTATTATAAATAATGGTGAAAAAGAATTTTTGTTAAAAATCCTTTTCACATATGAAAACGAAGATCGCAATGCAAAATATTGTTTTGTTTATGAAGAATCAAATCCAGATGATGTTTTTGTTTATCGATATGACGATGAAGGCAATATTTTTGAAATCGAAGATGAAGAAGAGTTTAATGAAGCTCAGGAAGTATTAGGAGCTTTTAATGAAGATCCTGAATTTGAGAAAATAAAAGATTAATTAAAGATTTTTTATTATTTCAATTAATGATATAATCACACATGAATAAAAAAGAGGTATATTATGGCATTAAATAAAGAAATTATTCTTACACAAGAAGGTATTGATGAATTAAATCGAGAAAAAAGAAAATTGATTGATGAAGAACTTCCTTCAGTCATTGAACAATTACAAGCAGCTAGATCAATGGGAGATTTAAGCGAAAATGCTGATTATTCTGCTGCAAAAGATAGACAATCTATTATTGAATCTAGAATTAAAGAAATAGAAACAATTTTAGTAAATGCAAAAGTTGTTGAAGTTAATAAAAAAGATAAATCTGCTGGAATGGGAAAATATGTTGTATTTGAAAATTTATCAAATAACAAACAAATTAAAGTTTTAATTGTTTCTACCGAGGAAGCTTCTCCTTATTCAACAGGAGCAAATGAATTTATGAAAATTTCAACTGACTGCCCAATTGGAATGGCTTTAGTTGGTCATAAAGTTGGTGATATTGTAACTGTAAAAGCAAAAAAACCTTACGATATCAAAATCCTTTCTGTTGATATAAAATAAAAAAATATCTTGAATTAGCACTGCATTTTGTAAAAAAATGCAGTTTTTTTATTTTATTTGGTAATTTTTACCTACTTTTTGCATCTTGTTATATGAAAGGAGGTAAAAATGATTTTAAAAATTTGTTTAGTTGTCGCTATTGTTACGATTATTGGATTAGTTGCATTTCAAATGGTTGATCCAAATATTTCTCATGGAGACGATAATACAACATTTGTTGATGATAATAATACATTAACAATTGGAGTGACAGGTGAAGTTGCTAAACCTGGCGAATATGTTTTAAGCGAAGGCGCATGTATGGAAGATTTATTAGCAGCAGCAGGCGGGATTACAACAAACGGTGATGAAAGGTGCTTTTTTCTTGAGGCTGAAGTAGTTGCAAATAATTCATATTATATTCCACCAAAATATGACCATACTGATGTCTGTAGTGAAGATCCAATTGTTAAAGTTAATATTAACGAAGCAGATGTTGAAGAACTTATGACTTTAAATGGATTTGGTGAAACTGTCTCTGAATCCTTGATTGATTATCGAAATGAAAATGGAATATTCTACACCATTGAATCAATCATGAATGTGACTGGAATTGGTAACTCTAAATTTAATTTATGTAAGAACTACATAACACTTCACGACTAATGTGAAAATTTTTCTTTATTTTTTATCGTTAATTGCTGGTATTATTTTATGCAATAAGGATACTTATTTCGTTGGAATAGTATTTCTGCTTATAATTTTTGTAAAATTATTTTTGAATAAAAATTATTCAAAAAAATGTAAGATTATTTCCCTTATATTTTTTTCCTTCGGATTATTTATTATAAATGTTCCAATAAAATCATTTCAAAGTGAAAATATAAAAGGCATAGTAATAACTAAAAAAGAAAATTATTTACTTTTATATGATGGTTTAGAAACGTTTTATGTAAAAACTGAGAATAAAAATATTGATTTATTTGATTGTGTGGAAATAAATGGTGAGTTACAAGATTTACATTTTATAACACTTGAAAGCGAGTTTGATTTTGAAAATTATTTAAAAAATAAAGGGATAGAAAGAGAAATTGTTCCTTTAAGTGAAAATATTATTTTTGATTTTCCAATAAATTTTAATTTATTTAAAAAGAAAGTTCTTGGTCGCATTAAAGAACCATTAGTTAAAGAATTTGCATCTTCAATTCTGTTTAATGCTAGTAAATATGATGATCCACTTAAAAGTAATTTCAGAGACTTAAGATTGGTAAATTTAATTGCTTTAAGTGGTACATTTATTTCTTTTGTTTTATATACATTTAAAAAAGTTTTTTCCTTTTTTGTAAATGATAAATTAAGCAGTTGGCTAGCTCTTTTAGTTTTATCGCCGTTTATATTTTTTAATATTAATACATTGCCAACACTTAGAGTTTTGATATTCTTCTTATTAAATTTAATTAATAAAGAATATCTTAAAAATAAATTTGAGAGAATTGAAATAATATCCATTACAGGAATAATTCTTCTGTTAATTTCACCATATAATGTATTTCAATTTTCTTTTATTATTCCGTTTACTATTGTAACAATACTAAATTTTTCACAGTTATTAATATATAGGCATAAAAAGATTTCTCAATTTTTTATTAAAAAAATTATTTTATTAGGTGTATTTTTGCCTTTCATGATCCAATTTTATAACTCAATAAATATTGTTGGATTAATTTTAAGTTCATTATTTTTATCATTATCTAAGTTTTTATTTCTGTTGATATTACCGGCATTTTATGGAATTAATTTTGGTTTTATAAATACATTTATCTTTAAGATATTAAATTTTTCTTTTTACATCAATATTGGTCAATTCGATATAAATGTTCCACCATTTAATCAATTTGGTTATATAGTATATTTCTTAATCGTTTTATTTTTAATTTATTTTTCAGAAATAAACTTCAAAAAAATATTAAAATTTGCTTCTCCAGTTTTATGTTCTTCATTGTTAGTTTATTGCATCCCGATAAATAATTTAATTATTAATAAAGTATCTTTTATAAATGTTGGTCAAGGAGATGCAATTTATATTAACTATAGACTTGAAAATTATTTAATTGATACTGGAGGATTAAAATATAAAGATTTATCAGAAAGCGTTTTAATACCGTTTTTAAAAAAAGAAAGAGTGTATGATATTGATTATTTATTTATAACACACGATGACTTTGATCATAATGGAGCTTTAGAATCATTAAGGGAAAATTTTTGTGTAAAAAATATATTTTCGAATAATGATGATATTTCAAAAGTTAATACAAAACTTAAATTTAATGATTTAAATATTGAAAGAGATAAATATGATAATGAAAATGACAAATCTTTAGTTTTAAATTTTGAAATAAGTGGTGTGATGTTCTTGTTGATGGGTGATTCATCGAAAAAAGTGGAAGAAGATATTTTAAAGAACTTTAAAAACCTTAAAGCTGATATTCTTAAAGTTGGTCACCATGGAAGTAATACATCAACATCAGAAAATTTTATTGAAACATTACAACCAAAAGAAGCTATAATCTCATGTGGAGAAAATAATTTTTATAATCATCCACATAAAGAAGTAATAAAAATTCTAGAAAATAACGATGTAAAAATAAGAAGAACAGATAAAGAAGGAACAATAACTTATAATTACTTTTAAAGTAAAGTATAATACTAGTTATGGTTTATTTATTATTCGGTCTACAAGAATTAATGATTAAAAAACAAGAAAAAAAGATTATTAATTCTTTTGTAGGTGAAAGTGATTATAACTTAATAAGGGTTAAAAAGGATGAGATGACACTTTTTAACATAATTGATGAAGCAAATCAAATAAGTTTGACAAATGATAAAAAAATAATTGTTTATTTTAATCCATATTTTTTAATAGAAAGCAAAAAATCAGATTTTCAAAAAAATGTTATCAATAATTTTAAGGATTATTTGAATAATGAAAATGAAAATGTTCTCATAATATTTGAGTGTTTAGTTGATAATATAAATTCTTCAAACCCTTTAGTTAAATTAATAAATGAAAAAGGAAAATTAATTAAACTTGAAAATATAAAAAGTTATGAATGGAATAAATATGTGACTAAATATTTTCAATCCAAAAATATTAATATAAGTGATGATGCGATAAATGAAATTGTTATACGTTGCAAAAATGATTTAAATCTTTTCGAGAATGAAGTTCAAAAATTATTGTTATTTAAATCTAATAATATTGATTTAGATGATGTTAAAAAAATTGTAACATCTCAACCTGAGAATGATATTTTTGAATTGGTAAATGTCTTGGTAAGCAATAAAAAAGATAAAGCCATTCAATATTTTAGAGATTTAATAAATTATTATGATGTTGTCACTTTAATCAATACAATAACTACTTCATTAATTTTTATGGATCAAGTTGTTTTAATGAATAATAATGGGTTTAATAGTGGCGAAATTGCTAAAGAACTTAACTGTCACCCATATAGAGTACAAATTAATTTAAAAAATGGATTAAAAATTGGAGAAAATAATATAAATAGAAATTTATTATCTCTTTATGAATTAGATTATAAAATTAAACACAGTTTAATCGACCAAAAATTCGGATTTGAATTATTTTTGTTAAATTTCTAACTTACAACATAAAAAAACCAGAACAATAGTCCTGGTAATTAAAGAACTTTAAAAATAATAAATAAACTTAAGCAGAAACTTTATTAATTAAAAGTTGTAAGTTTGATTTTTGTCTAGCAGCAGCTTTTTTTGTAGTAATACCTTTAGTTACTGATCTATCAATTATGCTTGTTGCTTTAACAAATAAAACTTTTGCATTTTCTAAATCTTTATTAGCGCAGGCAACTCTTACAGCTTTAATTGCAGTTCTTAATTTAGATTTATAAGCTACATTTCTAATTCGTGCTTTTTCATTGGTTTTAATTCTTTTCTTTTGTGATTTAATGTTTGCCATTTACAATACCTCTTTCAATACGTGAAATATTTTACACTTAAACAAGACGATAATCAATAAAAATGAATGTCGCTATCGTGTGATTTAAGTTTTTATATTATAATTGAAACATGAACAAAAAAGAAATAAAAATTTTATATTTTGGAACACCAAAAATTAGTGCTGATGTTCTTGAAAAATTATTAAGTGAAGATTTCAATATTATTGGTTTAGTAGCGCAAGAAGATAAACCTATTGGAAGGAAACAAATTATTACTAATGTTCCCACAAAAGCTATTGCTAAAAAATATGGAATTCCTGTTTTTCAACCTCATAGAATAAAAAATGATTATTTATTTATTCGCGATTTGAATCCTGATTTAATTTTAACAATGGCTTATGGACAAATTGTTCCAAAAGAAGTATTAGATACTCCAAAATTTGGATGTTTGAACTTACATGGATCGTTATTGCCTAAATATAGAGGTGCATCTCCGATTCAAACAGCTTTATTAAATGGTGATAGTGAGACTGGTGTAACTTTAATGCAAATGGTTGAAAAGATGGATGCAGGAAGAATTTATACTCAAAAGTCTTTTAAAATTTGCGATTCAGATAACTATGATTCTCTTCAAATTAAAATAAGTCAATGTGCATATGAATTATTTAACGATAGTATACAAGAAATTATTGATGGAAATAATAAAGGTATAGAACAAAATGAAAATGAGATAACTTTTACAAAGAAAATCTTGAGTAGTGATGGAGAAATTTCTTTTAGCGATACCTCAAAAAATATTTTTAACAAAATACGCGCATTTACTTCAAATCCTGGTGCTTATTTTGTGTATAAAAACGAAAAGATTAAAGTATCTGAAGCAAAAATTATTGATTTAAAAGCAGGAAAAAGAAGAGAAATATTAGATTTTTCTAAGGATGGCTTAAAGATTGGAACCTCAAATTATGTTATATGTATAACTAAACTTCAAAGACCTGGGAAAAAAATGCTCAATATTTCTGACTTTTATAACGGTAATAAAAACTTTTTTGAAATAGGCGATATTATTTGATTAAAATGCAAATCATTAACGTTAGTGTTCATGAAATTGTTGATTTTTTAATGAGAAAAGGAGACATAGATTCTCGTGTTTTTAATAGTAGTACAATGCAAATTGGCTCCCAAATGCATGAAATCTATCAGTCTAAACAAAGCGAAAATTATCTCTCTGAAGTTAGTGTATCTACAATACTTGTTTATAAAAGTTTTGAGTATCATATTAACGGAAGAATTGATGGTTTAATAATTGAAAATAACAAAGTAATAATAGATGAAATTAAAACTACCAATATTTCGATTGAAAAATTTTTCTTAGAAAATAAAGACTGGCATCTTTCACAGGCTGAATTTTATGGATATATGTATGCAAAAGAGCATGGTTGTAACAATATTGAAATTCTTTTAACATACATAAGTCAAAATACTAATGAAAGGGAAATAAAATCATTTCTTTATAATTTTAGTGAAATTGAAGAAAAAATTTATAAATATATTGAAGAATATTCTTCTTTTAGATCAATTATTTATAGAAAACAAATAAGCACCCTTAAATCGTTATCAAATCTATCTTTTCCGTTCCCTTTTATTCGTGATGGGCAAGAATTATTAATAGAAAAAACCAAAGAATGTGCACTGACTAATAAAAATATATTCATTGAAGCGAGTACTGGTATTGGGAAAACAATTAGTACAATTTATGGTTCTTTATTTGGAATAAAAGAGCAAAAAATTAATCGTGTTTTTTATTTGACTGCTAAAAATAGTGGTTTTGAATCAGCAAATAAAGCTCTAGAAGATTTAAGAGGAAAAGAAATTCTTTTAACATCAGTTGAAATACAAGCAAAAACTAAAATGTGTATAAATACAAAGAAAGTTGGGAGATGCAATCCAGAAGAATGTGTTTATACAATTGGATACTATTCAAAATTAAGGGAAATACTTTCTCAAGAATTAATAAAACCCAAAATGTTCACCAAAAAGAATATTTTAAAACTAGCCTATAAATATAAGATTTGTCCTTTTGAATTAGCTTTAGATATTTCATCATACAGCGATTTTATTATTTGTGATTACAATTATGCATTTAATAAAATTTCTCTTTTAAAAAGATATTTTGTTACTTCGGATAAGGAATATAATAAGTTTTTATTAGTTGATGAAGCACATAATTTAATTGATCGAGGAAGAGAAATGTATTCTCAACGCTTGCCTTTAAAATTATTTAATTCATGCGAAGACGAATTCAATATAATCGTTGATAAAAAACTAAATAAAATTATTTTAGATTTAAAAAAATATATAAAATTATTTAATGATTTTTTGATAGACAAAAATTTAGTTGTAGAAAATTATGATGAAGATTTTATTTTAACCTGTGAAGCTTTTTTAACTCAATTTCAAAAATATAAATTGGACTCACTAGAACACTTTCCATTAATTGATGATTTAACTTTAGAATTATATAAATTTATACAAATTTACCATCTCGTTTTAAATGACAATGATATTTTTAAACTTTTCCTAGAAAAAGAAAATGATGAAATAGTTTTATGTATTAAATGTTTAGATGCATCTAAATTTATTAAGGATACAGTTTATAAATGTTGCGGGAGTGTATTTTTTTCGGCTACTCTCTCTCCAGTAAGTTATTATGAAAATTTATTATTATCTAGGAACGACTTAGAAAGTTACACTATTCCTTCTCCTTTTAATAAGGATAATCTTAAAATTTTAATTAATAAAAACATTTCATTATTATATAAAGATAGAAAATCTTCTATTAATAAAGTAATTGAAGCGATAAAAACTTTTTGTTTAGAAAAAAATGGAAATTATATTGTTTATTGTCCAAGTTTTGAATATTTAGAAATGCTTCTTGAAAATTTTAACTTAGATAATATTGATTTTATTGTTCAAAAAAGAAATATGAGCATTGAAGAAAAAAATGACTTTTTAGATTTTTTCTCAATAGTAGAGGAAAAAGTAAGAATCGCTTTTTGTGTAATTGGAGGAAGCTTTTCTGAAGGTATTGATCTAATTGGCGAAAAATTAATTGGAGTCGTTATCATTGGAATAGGATTGCCTATGGTAAACTATGAAAACAAATTACTACAAAATTATTATACTTCAATAGGATATGATGGTTATGAATACGCTTTTTTAAATGTTGGTATAAATAAGGTGATGCAAGCTGTTGGAAGAGTTATAAGAAGTGAGAATGATAGAGGAGCTGTTTTATTAATTGATAGGCGTTATGGTAATAACAAATTTCTTAATTTATTTAATTCAATTTGGCTGAATCATAAATTTATTGAAAGTAATGAAGAACTTATTAATGAATTAGATAAATTTTACAATGCTAACCAGTAAATATTTAATTTTTTTGATACTTTTTGATAAAATCATCTAATATGAATTACGATATAAAAAAGATTAGGAACTTCTGCATTATTGCTCACATAGACCATGGCAAAACTACTTTATCTGATAGGATTTTAGAATTGACTGAAACTATTGATAAAAGAGAAATGAAAGAACAAATACTAGATAGTTTAGATTTAGAACGTGAAAGAGGAATTACTATCAAATTAAATGCTGTTTCTATTAAATATAAATCATTAAATAATGACGAATATATTTTTAATTTAATCGATACTCCTGGGCATGTCGACTTTACTTATGAAGTATCTAGATCTTTAGCTGCGTGTGAAGGTGCAATTTTAGTTGTTGATGCTACTCAAGGAGTTGAAGCTCAAACTTTAGCTAATACTTATTTAGCAATAGATAACGATTTATTTATTATTCCTGTTATCAATAAAATTGATTTAAATAGTGCAAATATCGATCTTTGTAAAAAAGAAATACAAGAAAGAATTGGCATAAATGGAGAAGAAGCAATTTGTGTTAGTGCAAAAACTGGTCAAAATGTTCAAGAAATATTAGAAAGAATTGTTAGTGATATCCCATATCCTAGTGGAAGTAATGACGAACCTCTAAAAGCATTAATATTTGATAGTTTTTATGACTCTTATAGAGGAGTTGTAGTTTTAATTCGTGTAAAGCAAGGAAACATTAAGATTGGAGATAAAATTAGATTTATGCGTACAAATACCGAATATTTTGTAACAGAAATAGGAATTAGAACTCCTCACGAAGTACAAAAAGATACATTAAATTGTGGTGAAGTTGGTTATATTTGTGCTCAAATAAAAGATATTCATGATGTAAGCGTAGGTGATACAATTACAAAAGCCGATAATCCTGCAAGCGAACCATTACCTGGATATAAAAAAATGAATCCAATGGTTTATTGTGGAATTTATCCTACAGATTCAAAAAATTATGAGATTTTGAAAGAATCTTTAGAAAAACTAAGCTTAAATGATTCTAGTTTAACTTTTGAACCAGAAACATCAAAAGCACTTGGTTTTGGATTTAGATGTGGTTTCCTTGGACTGTTACATATGGATGTTATACAAGAGAGACTTGAAAGAGAATATGGTCTTGATTTAATTTTGACATCACCTAATGTTAGATATTTAATTAAATTAACAGACGGAAATGAAATTAAAATTGATAATCCATCTCAGCTTCCAAACCAATCGATGATTTCTTCATTTAAAGAACCATTCTGTAAAGTTACAATTATGACACCTCAAGAATATATTGGTCCTATTATGGAGTTATGTCAGGAAAAGAGGGGAATTTATATAAATCTAGAATATTTTGATGATACAAGAATGTGCCTTACATATGAAATGCCTTTAAGTGAAGTAATTTTTAACTTCTTTGATAAATTAAAATCTTATACTAAAGGTTATGCCTCATTAGAATATGAATTTTTAGAATATCGAGAATCAAATTTAGCAAAAATGGATATTTTATTAAATGGCGATGCAGTTGATGCTCTATCTATTATCGTATATAAACCATTTGCTTATAATAGGGCATTAAAATTGGTATCAAAATTAAAAGATGTCATCCCTAGAATGCAATTTGAAATTCCAATTCAAGCAGCGATTGGAGGAAAAGTTATAGCTAGAGCAAATATCAAAGCGGTTAGAAAAGATGTTCTTGCTAAATGTTATGGTGGAGATATAACAAGAAAACGAAAACTATTAGAGAAACAAAAAGAAGGTAAAAAGAGAATGAAAGCAATTGGTTCTGTTGAAGTTCCTCAAGAAGCGTTTTTATCTTTATTAAGCATTGATGACGATAATTAGTTAATTGTTAGTATATTTTTAGTATATTTTTATATATAATTTTATTAAAATAAAAGCTAAATTTTATTTATTTGTATTTGGAGGTCTAATGATGAATAATTCTAAAGAATCAATACCTTTACCTGTAAAATATAGTAATAATATGTATGCAACAAAACAAGATATTGCTAGAGATTTAAAAATTAATCTTGTCGACAATATTTGGGATAAGGTAGTTGAATATAGAAGTAATTTTATTACACCAATTGATTTAAAACATATTGATGACACAAAATATAATATTTGCCTTACACCATCAATTTCTAATTCAGTTAATCAAATAGAGAGAAAACTATTTAGATTGTCTAATGAGTACTTTAAACTTGAAAAGTGTCACGCCGAGAGTGATTATAAGTTAATTGCCTATAAAGAATGTTTAAATGTAATCAATAAAAAATATAATTTAAGAGTAGAAGATAATGTAATTGATTCGATTATTACAGGAAATATTTCTGCTTTATCTCCACAAGCAATGAATTTAAATAAATATTTTAAATGCTTAAAATTAATTGAACAAACACCTTTAGAAGATATAAATGATACTTGTTTAGGAAACTTTTTTAGCAATCTTACTGGAAACGATGAATTAGTCCAATTTTATAGAACAAAAGAAATTGATTCAAACGCTTCAAAATATATGATTGGAAAAATTTATTATGGTATACCTTATAAATTAATCGAAAAAGCAATGGATGATTTATTTAATTTTATTAACTATAAAGATATGAGTATATTTATTAAAGGTGTTGTAACATTTTATTATCTATATTATGTAAGACCTTTTGAAATTTATAGTGAAGATATTGGGTTGTTACTTTTTAAAAAAGTTTTAAGTCACAATGATTTAGGCCCAGTAGCAGCAATGATAAATTTGGAAAGTATATTTGAATATGACGATCTTGATAAGCAATTTATTGAGAGTCAAAAAACTCATGATCTAACTTATTTTTTAAACTTTATTCTACAAAAAGCTAATTTAATAGTTGATAAATGTTTAGAAAATATTCCTGTAGCAAAAAGTAATGCTTTAAAAAATGAATTTTATCAAAAAGAGCTTCAAACAATAAAAGAAAAGGAAAATGATATACCAAAAAAAGAAAAATCATTGAATTCTTATGTAGCAAGTTTAGAAATTCCTTCGTTAATAGATAATTCAAAACAAAATAAGGATGATGAAAGAAAAAATGAAGTTAATAATCATGAAATAAATTTATCATCATCATTAGCTTTCTCAACCATTCCTTCAAATTTAAGCGAAGAAGAAGCAGTACTTTTTCAAAAAAGACTTATTGAGATGCAACCTTTGATGAGCGAAAGTCAAGCCTATTTCTATGCTAGACACTGCACAGTTGGTATGAATTATACTATTGCTCAATTTAAAAAAGCGTTAGGTTGCTCATATGAAACCGCAAGAACAAGTATGGATAATTTAGTTTATTTAGGATATTATCGTAAAGAGAATTTGAAAAATAAATATATTTATACACCAATAAAGAAAAATTAAGGAGAGAAGTATGAAAGTATTAGCTAGTATTATTAATCAACCATGGTTTATATTAATTTTAATTATAATAATTTTTGGCGTGATTGCTGCTGGAGTTTTTCTTTTTAGAAAATATTTTTTACATAAAGGAAAAGAAGAAAAACCTTCTGATGAAGAAATTGCTGAAGAAGAATTAAATCGTTATTTAGTTGATGTTGATGATGAGAATCAGCAAAAAGAATTCGATAAAATTAACGAAAAAAACGACAAAGATAATGAATCTAAGTCCGAATAGCTTATACATACATATTCCTTTTTGCGATAAAATTTGTCCATATTGTGATTTTTTAAAAATTTTTAAAAATCAAAGTATTGAAGATTTATATATAGAGAATATTCTTAAAGACTTAAAAAAATACATTAATCTAAAATATAAATTTAAAACTATTTATATTGGAGGCGGCACGCCTTCATGTTTATCTATCGATAATCTAACAAAATTACTTTTTTCTTGCTCATTAATTCTTGATAAAGATTATGAGTTTACAATTGAATGTAATCCAGAGTCGTTAAATGAGCAAAAATTAGAGATATTTAAAAAATTTCACATAAATCGAATTTCAATAGGTATACAAAGTTTTAATAAAAGAATTTTAAATTTTATTGATAGAAATTATGATGTTGATATTTTTAGATTAATCAATATCGCAAAAAGATATATATCTAATATTAATATTGATCTTATATATGGTATTAATGATCAAACTCTTGATGAATTAAAAGATGATTTAAATAAGTTTATTATGCTTGATGTTACACATATATCAATTTATAGTTTAATCATAGAACCTAATACAAAGTTTTATTTAAATAAAGTGAGAGAACAGGATGAAGATAAAAGTCGTGAATTTTACGATTTTATAATCGATTTTTTGCTTAATCATTCTTATGAACATTACGAAATATCAAACTTTGCTAAAAATGGATGTTATTCTAAGCACAATCTTACATACTGGAAAAACAAGGAATATATAGGAATTGGTGCAGGTGCATCAGGTTATGAAAAAAATATTAGATATAAAAACTCAAGTTCTATTTCAAAATATAATAATGGAATTCGTGAAAGAGAGGAAGAAATTATTACAAAAGATCTTCTATACGAATACTATTTAATTACTAATTTACGACTAATTAGTGGGTTTTCTATTAGTGAAATAAATCAAATATTTAAATTTAATTTTTTGAAATTAAAAAATGAAGCTATAAAAAAATTATTAAAAAGCGATTTAATAAAAATAGAAGGTGATAATTTTGCCTGTACAAGAGATGGTTTAGCTCTACAAGACTTTGTTATAAGAACTTTAATATAATTTTTAGCACTTTTTACTTGCAAGTGCTAAATAACTCTTTATAATTATAGTAGCACTTAGAAAGGCAAGTGCTAAATTGATTATGAAATTAAATAGAAAGCAAATTATTCTTAAGTACATTGTTGAAGATTATGTAAAAACTGCCCAACCTGTTGGTTCCAATTCTTTACTTGAAGGGCATAAGTTTTTAAATTTATCTAGTGCAACAGTTAGAAATGTTATGGCCGAACTTGAAAAGGATGGTTTATTAGAAAAAACTCATACCAGTAGTGGCCGTATACCTTCTATCGAAGGATATCGATATTACATTAATTATTTAAGAAATGATAAAATCGATAATACTTTACGTTTTGAAATAGATAAATTATTTGATAGTTCAAAATCTATTGAACAAGTCCTTAATGAATCTTGCCAAATTTTATCTCATAAAACTAATTTAGCAACTTGTATCCTTAATCCAAGTGTCTATGATGAAACTTTAGTTAAAGTTGAAGCTGTTCCAACAACATTGAATTCATTTACTATCATTTTTGTTACTAACAAAGGATATGTTGAAAATAAAAATTTTGTATTAAACAAAAATGTTAGTTTAGATTATGTCTTAAAAATAGTTGAATTTATTAATGTTGAGATAAAAGGAACTAAGGTTTTAGATGTTACTAATAAATTATCTAAAATTAAGCTTATATCAAACGAAAATGTTGAAGCGTTTGAATATGTAGTTCATACTTTAATTTCGACTTTTTCTAATTTATTCATGAAACGTGGTTCTAGGTTTTATGGAAAAAAACAACTTTTAGAACAACCAGAATTTAAAGATAACATTAACGAATTAAAAAAGATTTTCGAGTTATTCTTAAATTCTGATAAACTCGCTGAAGTTTTTTCTAATTGTGGTGAGGAAATTTCGATTTCTATCGGTAATGGTAAATATAAAGATATTTCAATCATTACAAAAGATATTAGAATTCCTAAAATTAACCATGAATTAGGACGAATTGCAGTAGTTGGTCCTACAAGAATGGATTATGATACAGTTATTCAACATTTAAATTACACTGTAAAAATGATTATTAACCATTTGAATGATTTAAAGGAGGTTGATATAAATGAGTGAAAAAGAAGAAATAAAAGAGGAAGAAAAACAAGAAACAAAAGAAACAATGAAAGCTTCTTATAAAAAGAAACTTGAAAAGAAAGATGAAGAAATTGAAAAAGCAAAAGCTGACATGGAACATTGGAAAAATGAATACTATAAAGCTTATGCTGACATGGCAAATCTTCGAAAAGATATTGAAAAAGATCATCAAGAAATTAAAAAATACCGAATTGAAGGGTTTGTTGATAATTTGGTTAGAATCTTAGATGCGTTTGATATGGCATTAAAAAATGAACCAAAAAATGAAGAAACAAAGAATTATCTAACCGGTTTCAAATATGTATATAGTCAATTAATTGATCTTATCAAAAGTGAAGGCGTAGAAGTTATTGAACCTAAAATTGGAGATAAGTTTGATGAAACTACAATGCATGCAGTAGAAACAGTCGAAGATGATGGTGAAGAGAACATTGTTAAAGTTGTATCTTGCAAAGGATATAAATTATATAATCACTTAATTCGTGCTTCTATGGTTGTTACAACTAAACACCCATCTGAAAAAGCTGAAAAAAGTGATGAAAAAGAAGTTGCTTAATTAATAAAAATTAATTTGGAGGATATTATATATGGCAAAAGAAATTATTTTAGGTATCGATTTAGGTACTACAAATTCTGTTGTTAGTTATTTACAAAGTGATGGAAATGTTAAAGTTATTCCTAATCCAGAAGGAACTATGACCACTCCATCAGTTGTTGGTTTTAAAGCAAATGGTGAAGTTATTGTTGGTAATGCTGCTAAAAGACAAGCAATTACTAATCCTGATACCGTAGCTTCTATTAAAAGAAAGATGGGAAGTAACGAAAAAGTACACATTAACTGCATTAATAAGGATTTCACACCACAAGAAATTTCTGCTAAAGTTCTTGCTTACATGAAATCTTATGCAGAAGCAAATATTGGACATCCTGTTGAAAAAGCAGTTATTACAGTTCCTGCTTATTTCAATGATGCTCAAAGACAAGCTACAAAAGATGCTGGAACTATCGCTGGTTTAAATGTTGTTCGTATTATTAATGAACCAACAGCTGCAGCTTTAGCTTATGGTTTAGGTAAAGATAAAAGTGAAAAGATTGCCGTTTTTGATTTAGGTGGTGGTACATTAGATGTTTCTATTCTTGATATCGGAGATGGAACTTTCGAAGTTGTATCAACTGCTGGAGATAATCAATTAGGTGGTGATGACTGGGATAACGTAGTTGCCGATTGGATTAGAAGCCAAATTAAAATTCAATTTGGTCAAGATATTAATGATAAAATGGCTTTACAAAGATATAAAGATGCTGCTGAAAAAGCTAAAATTGAATTATCAAGTTCGACTGAAACAACTATTTCATTACCATTTATTGGAATGGGTGCAAATGGTCCTATTAGCTTTGAAACTACATTAACAAGAGCAAAATTCCAAGAAATGACAAAACATCTTTTGGATAGATGTGTTGCACCTTTAAATAAAGCAATTAGCGATGCAAAATTATCATATAACGATATCGATGAAGTATTATTAATTGGTGGTTCTATTAGAATGCCTGCTGTTCAAGAACTTGTTTCTCGTATCACTGGTAAAAAACCTAATTTAAGTGTCAATCCTGATGAAGCTGTTTCCATTGGTGCAGCATATCAAGGTGGTATTTTAAGTGGTGATGTTAAAGATGTTATTTTACTCGATGTCACTCCATTAACATTAGGTATTGAAACAATGGGCGGAGTTATGACACCTTTAATTCCTCGCAACACAACAATCCCTACAACAAAATCACAAGTATTCTCTACAGCTGCTGATAATCAACCTGCTGTTGATATTATGGTTTATCAAGGTGAAAGACCAATGGCACATGACAACAAACTTTTAGGTCATTTCCAATTAACAGGTATTAAACCAGCACCAAGAGGTACTCCAAGAATTGAAGTTACATTTAATATTGATGTTAATGGTATTGTTAAAGTTAGTGCAAAAGATTTAGACACTCAAAAAGAACAAGAAATTACTATTTCTGGTTCTAACGGTTTATCTAAAGAAGAAATTGATCGTATGATGAGAGAAGCTGAAATGAATAAAGAAGCTGATAATAAGAGAAAAGAAGAAGCTGAATTAAGAAATAAAGCTGAATCATACTTAAATCAAATAAATGAAACTTTAAGAACAAAAGGTGATACATTAGACGCAACTCAAAAAGGTCAAATGGAACAATTAAGAGATGAAATTCAATCTGCATTAAATAACAACGATATTAATAGTATTAAATCAAAGATTGATGATTTAGAAAAAATGGCCGCTTATGCACAACAAGCTCAAGCACAAGCAGGACAAGGATCAGCTCAAAATACAGGTTCTACTAATTCAAATTCAGATTCAAGCAGCAAACCAAATGACGATGATGTAATTGATGCTGATTTTACAGATAAAAAATAGTAATATTTAAAAATAATTTATATGTTAAAGAGAGCAATTGCTCTCTTTAACAATTTATAGCGAAAGGAGTTTGATTTATGGCGGCAAAAAGAGATTACTATGAAGTTTTAGGAGTAAGTAAAAGTGCGACACAAGAAGAAATTAAAAAAGCATATCGAACTTTAGCTAAAAAATACCACCCAGATAATAAAGAAACTGGCGATGCTGAAAAATTTAAAGAAGCTACTGAAGCTTTTTCTGTTTTAAATGATGAACAAAAAAGAAAAACTTATGATCAATTTGGACAAGCTGCTTTCGATCAAACTAGTGGAGGAGCAAATCCATTTTCTGGCACAGGTTTCGATGGGTTTAATTTTGGTGGTGATTTTGGCGATCTTAATGATATTTTAAGGAATATGTTTGGTGGTGGTTTCTCTGGAAGTAGAGGTTCAAGAAGAAATAATGGGCCTATTAAAGGAGATGACACATTTATTTCGATTAAAATATCTTTTATGGATGCAATAAATGGTACTACTGTTAATATTCCTTTAACCTATGATAAACAATGTGACTCCTGTAATGGTACAGGTGCAAAAAACGGAAATTCTTATGAAACTTGTCATACATGTCATGGTCAAGGTCGAATTTTGCAACAACAAAGAACAATTTTTGGAATAATTCAACAAGAAACTACTTGTCCAACATGTAAAGGTAGTGGAAGAATAATTAAAGAAACTTGCTCTAAGTGTAATGGAAAGGGTTATATTAGAACAAAAGAAAGCATTGATGTTAAAATTCCTGCTGGTATAAATTCTGGCCAAAATATTAGAGTTGCTGGAAAAGGTGATAGAGGAATTAATGGTGGACAAAATGGTGATTTATATATTGAAGTCAATGTTGCTCCACATCAATCCTTTGAAAGAAAAGGAAATGATATATATTTAACAATTCCAATTGACTTTGTAGATGTATGTTTAGGTACAACAATAGTTGTTCCAACAGTTTATGGTGATACAGAGGTTAAAATTCCTGCTGGATGTCAACCAAATCAAGTTATTCGTTTAAAAGATAAAGGTGTTAAAGATTTACGTGGAAATGGTTATGGTGAACAATATTTAAAATTAAATGTTAAAACACCAACCAATTTAACATCAAAGCAAAAAGAATTACTTGAACAATTTAAGGCATCAAGCAAAGAAAGCTGGATTGATAAATTTAAAAAGAATTTCAAAAAATAAAAAATCATTTGGATTAGCAAGTTTTTTAAAAATAATAAAAGATAAAATTTATTATTTTATATTCGAATAAAATTATATAAAATATTAAAGTAAGAGTTAATTATGCCAAAATGTAAAAATTGTGGAGAAGAAATAACAAAATTTGATAAAGATATTTGTCCATATTGTGGAACAAAAGAACCTTTTGATTTTGCTAGTTATGAGACACAAGATATCACTCAAATTTTTGATGTTGTAGAAGATAATAAAACAAATGAAACTAAAGTTTTTCATAAAAGAAATATAGCTTTTATTCTTTGCATAATTTTTGGTATTTTTGGATTAGATGATTTTTATCTTGGATTTAAAAAAAGAGGGATATTTAGAATAATTATTAATATATTAATATTTTTATTAGTCTCAATTCCTCTTTTTTTTCTTACTAAATTATCATATTTTTCTTTCTTAATTGGATTTTCATTAATCTTTATTATTTATTTTGCATATAGTTTTTATTTACTTTTTAATTCAAATATAAAAGATAAAAATGGAGTATTTTTAAAATAAAATGCAAAGATATTTTGTCGATCCTTTAACCTCTGATTTATATCAAGATGATATTTTTCATATTACAAAGGTAATGAGATTGAAGGTTGAAGATAAATTTGAACTTGTTAAAAATTCTAAAGTTTATATTGCTAAAATTATTTCATTAAATCCTTTTAAATATAATATCTTACAAGAAGTAAATGAGAATCATGAGCTTAATGGATACCTTCGTCTTTTTTACTGCATACCAAAAGGCGAAAAAATAAATTTAGTTATTCAAAAAGCAGTTGAACTTGGCGTTAATGAAATTGTATTAATAAATTCGATGAGATCAATTGCTAAAATTAATGAATCAAATAAGAAAACCAAATTAGAAAGATTTAACAAAATAATTAAAGAAGCTTCTGAACAATCTAAAAGGACGAACCTAACTAAACTTGATAAAATTATAACTTTTAAAGAATTATCAAGGTTTAGCGGGGATTTTAATCTAATTTGTTATGAAAATAGTAAATTTTCTTTTTCAGATTTAGTTGAAATTTTTTCTTCTTTAAAAAATAAAACAGTAAATGTAATTGTTGGTGCAGAAGGTGGAATTGATGAAAGTGAATTAAAAATAGCGACACAAAATAATTTCCAAGCAATTTCACTTGGCAATAGAATTTTAAGAAGTGAAACAGCTTGTTTATATATTTTGTCTTTAATTTCTTTTTATATGAATTAAGTTTTTATTTATTGCATTAATTTTTTTATTTGATTATATTTTATCTACTTAAAAGGTTTTTATTATGACATTTTTGGTTGATTATTTAGGATGTAAAGTTAACTCATATGAAATTAATGGTTCAATTAAACAGCTATTAGAAGCTGGATACACTTTTTTTGATAAAACAAAAGATAGTTATCCAAATGTTATTTTAATTAATACTTGTGCTGTAACTGAAACTAGTCTTTCAAAAGATAGAAAATTAATTAGAAGATATAAAAAAGATTTTCCTAAAGCAATTATTGTTGTAATGGGGTGTTATAGTCAATATCAAAGCAAATTTATTAGTGAAAATTTAGAAGTTGATATTGTTTTAGGAACATCAAAAAGATTTGATATTGTTAAATTATTAGAAGAATTTAACAATAATAAAAAGAAAATCATTTTTAATGAAAATATTTTTAATGTAAAAAAATTTGAAGATAATCCCATAAAAAAAGATTACTTTCATACAAGAGCTTATGTAAAAATACAGGATGGCTGCAATAATTTTTGTTCTTATTGTTTAATTCCTTTTGTTAGAGGACAATCTAGAAGTAGAAAAAAGGAAAGTATCTTAAAAGAAATTGAAGATTTACGACTTTCAGGACATAAGGAAATTATTCTTACTGGTATTGATTTGGGCTCTTATGGATTAGATTTATATAAAGACTATAAATTCTCTAATTTATTAGAAGATATTTTAAAAAATAACAAAGATTTATTTAGATTAAGAATATCTAGCATTGAAGAAAGCCAAATTGATGATTTATTTTTAGAATTATATAAAAAATATGATAATTTAGCTTCTCACCTTCATATTCCTTTACAAAGTGGATCACAAACTATTCTTGAAAAAATGAATCGTAAATATTCATTAGAAAATTATCGAAATATTCTTAAAAAAATTAGAGAAATTCGAAAAGATATCTCAATAACAACAGACTTAATAGTTGGTTTTCCTGGTGAAACTCAGGAATTATTTTTAGAAACTTATAATTTTTGTAAAGAAATGAATTTTAGTAAGATTCATTGTTTTCCATATTCTAAAAGGCCTGGAACTTTAGCAGCAAAAATGGAACAAATTCCTTTAGAGATTAAAAAAGAAAGAGTTAAAAAAATACTGGAATTATCTAAAAATATGGAGAATGACTATTATAAAAAATTTATTGGAAAACAGATGGAAGTTTTATTTGAACAATATGATAAAGAAAATAACATTTATAAAGGTCATACTTCAAACTATTTAGAAGTTTCTATTACATCAAATATCGATCTTATTGGTAAAGTTTTACCAATAAATTTGACAATGTAAAAAAATATTTTATTCGATTATATCGTACATTTTTTGTTTTTTATTATAAAATGTAAAAATTATTTTAAATAAAATTGAATTTAGTTAATAAATCTTTATAATATTTAGAGTAATTAGGAGGTATTTTATGGCTGTCCCATTTAGAAGAACTAGTAAAACAAGTAAAAGAATGAGAAGAACTCATTATAAATTACATGTTAATGGATTATCTGTTTGTGAAAACTGTGGTGAAATGATTCATGCTCACGTTGTTTGCCCTCATTGTGGTTATTACAAAGGTAAACAAGTTGTTAAAACAAAACAAAAAGTAGAAGAATAAATAATATTGGCACTTTAAAATGTGCCTTTTTATTTAAATGAGGTAAATAATAATATGAAATATGAAAAATATATCGACAATACATTATTAAAAGCTGATGCAACAAAAGAAGATATCATTAAACTTTGTAATGAAAGTATAAAATTTAATTTTAAAAGTGTCTGCATTAACCCATCTTTTGTTTCTTTAGCACATGAGTTATTAAAAGATAGTGAGGTTTTAGTTTGTACTGTAATTGGTTTTCCATTAGGAGCAAATACAACTCAAACAAAAGTTTTTGAAACTGAAAATGCTATTAAAAATGGTGCAGATGAAATTGATATGGTGATTAATATTGGATGGTTAAAAGATAAACAATATGACAATCTATTAAATGAAATTAAATCAATTAAATCTGTCTGTAAAGATAAAATATTGAAAGTAATTATTGAAGCTTGCTTATTAACTGATGAAGAAAAAGTGAAGATTTGCCAAATTTCTGAGCAAGCAGGAGCTGATTTTGTAAAAACATCAACAGGATTTTCTCTTCATGGTGCAACAGTACATGATGTAAGCTTAATGCGTAATTCAGTTTCAGAAAAAGTTCAAGTAAAAGCTTCAGGTGGCATAAAAACTCACGAACAAATGCTTGATATGATAAGTGCTGGTGCTACAAGAATTGGAACAAGTAATGGAACAAAAATAATTTAATTTTGTCTTGAATTTTGATTATTTTTTTGGTATTTTATTTGAGGTCTGAAAGGTGGTGAATGTATGAGCAAAGTATTACTTAGAGAAAACGAAAGTCTTGATGAAGCTTTAAGAAGATTTAAAAGACAAGTAAATAAAGCAGGAACCATCCAAGAATGTCGTAAAAGAGAATTCTATTTAAAAAAGAATTTAAAAAGAAAACTCAAATCTGAAAACGCTAGAAAAAAATATAGATAGGATAGAAATATCCTATTTTTTTTGGGAAATTTTTGTTATTTGTTGCATCTTGTTAATATAGACATACTGCATGCATTTGTCTTAAGTGGGAGGACTCTAATGAGTTATTTCGTTGAGCAAATTAAAGAAAAAGATTGTGCGTTTTCATGCTTAAAAATTTTATTAGCCACAGTTCACAAAAACAAAAACTACCTTTTATATCCTCAAGATCAAGAAGATCATCCTTATTCTTTAAAAGATATTATAACTTTAGCAGAAAAAGAAGGTGTTATTTTAAATGCATTTCGTCTTTTAAATAAGGAAGATATCTATAAAGAAAAGAAATTCCCAATTTTAGCATTAGTAAAAGATAACAATTTGCTTCATATGAATGTCATTTATAAAATTAGGGGTAAAAAATTCTATATTGGCGATCCAAAAAAAGGAAAAGTTAAACTTAACGAAGAAGATTTTTTTAAAATTTGGAATAATGAATTATTATTAATTAACGATATAAAAAAGACTAACTATAAACCTTTAAAAATAAAATCTTTTGATAAACCAATTGTTGTTATTTCTGCAATATTTCAAATTTTTAGTTATTTAGCCCTATCAATTGCTATATTTTTCATAAATGATGAGGTGCCATTCTTTGTTCCTTTATTATTATTTTTTATCTATATTTTATTAGAATTTGCGCATAAGCAAATAACAATTTATGGAATGAAAAAATTTGATCAAGAAATCAATAATTCGTTACCAATTAACTGTTTTCAAGAAAAAACCTTTTATCAAAATATTTCAAAATATAAATCTTCATTTTTTCTAATACCAATCCAAATTATTTCTTCAGTTTTAACTTTATTATTAATTTTTGTTGCTCTTGCAATTAATTCTTATCTAAATATTTTAAATATTTTAATTATAATTACTGCTAATCTTATCTTTTATTTCATTTTTAATCATCTTACAAAAAATAAAGAGTTTGAAATTTTAAAGAATGAATCATTGATAAATGAAGAAAGCAAAGTAAATAATAAAAAGAGTTTATACCTTTCAATTAATGAAAGAACATATCAGCTAATTAATTTACTTAATTTAAAAAAGTACATAATGTTAGCTTTAATAATTGTTATATCTTTATTTTATTCAGGGTTTAGCAATAATATTAGTTTAAATTTCTTATTATTCCATGTTTTCTCTTATTATCTTCTAAGTGATATTTTTTCTAATTTGTTAGATCAAATTAATAAAAATAAAAAATCACTATTTTATAAATGTATTTATCGTAATTATTTTGGTATTTAATTAATTTTTTAACATAATTTTGGTATACTTATTGCATGCTTTTATTAATTAGTAACAAGACACGCAAAAACGTTAGTAAATTTGAAACTATATATAACGAATTATTTAAAAAGACTTTAAAATTGCTTAATTTAAATGAAAATGTCACAATGTCAGTTACTTTTGTTTCAGTTAAAAAAATTCATGAAATCAATAAAAAATATAGAAATATCGATCGTAAAACAGATGTCATATCTTTTGCCTATTTAGACGATATTAAAGAAAAAAATATTAATTTGAATGGATTTCCGTTGGATTTAGGAGAAATTTATATTTGTTATGATGTAGCATCATCAAATGCAAAAAAATATGGTAATACTTTAGATAGGGAACTTTGTTTTCTTTTTGTACATGGCCTTTTACATCTTTTAGGCTATGATCATCAAACAAAGGAACAAGAAGAAATAATGTTTTCTTTACAAGATAAAATTTTGCCACCAAAGGAGATTTAAATTATGACAAAAGAAGAACTTGTTTTAGAAGCAATTAATGCTCAAAAATTATCTTATTCGCCTTACTCTAAATTTAAGGTAGGAGCCGCACTTTTAGCTAAAAGTGGGAAAGTTTATTTAGGTGCAAATATTGAAAATGCTTCTTATGGCTTAACAATGTGTGCAGAAAGAAATGCAATTTATAATGCATATTGTAATGGAGTTAATTTTGATGAAATTGTTGCTCTTGCTATTGTTGCGCAAGGAGAAAGCCCTGTCTCACCATGTGGTGCATGTAGACAAGTAATGAATGAATTATTGCCAAAAAATACTAAGATTTTTTTAGCTAATTTAAACAATGACATTATTGAAACAACAGTTAATGAATTGTTACCTTATTCATTTAATAATGAGTGTTTAGATATATGAAAAGTGGATTTGTAAGCATTATCGGCTTACCAAATGTTGGTAAATCGACTATTTTAAATAAAATAATTGGTGAGAAAATTTCTATTGTTACTGAAAAGTCTCAAACTACACGTAATTCGATTTATGGCATATATAATGATGATGAATCTCAGATAGTTTTTATTGATACTCCAGGGATTCATAAACCATTTAATAAACTTGGAGAAGCAATGGATAAAATCTCTTATAAAACAATAAGAGATTGTGATTTAGCTTTATATGTTATCGATGCATCAAGAAAATTTTCTGAAAATGATAATTTTCTTTTTGAAAAAATCAAATTTGACTGTCCCGTCATATTAGTTTTTAATAAAATCGATTTAACTAATGTTATTCTTATTAATGAATTAAAAGAAAAATATTTAAGCAAATTTAGCGACGCTCCAATAGTTGAAATGAGTGCAATTGAAGGATTTGGAATCCCTGATTTAATCGATAATATTAAAAAAATACTTCCTGAAGGTCCTAAATATTATGATGAAACAATTTTAACGACATCCGACTTAAAATTTAGAGTTGAAGAAATCATAAGAGAACAGATTTTAAAATTATTTAGTGAAGAAATCCCTCATGGAGTTTTAATTGTTTGCGAAAATATTAATTTTAAAAATAATAAATGTTTATTAGATTGCAAAATTATTGTTGAAAAAGAGTCACAAAAAGGAATAGTTATTGGCAAACAAGGAAAGAAAATTAAACAAATTGGTATTAATTCTCGAAAGGAAATCGAAAGTCTTTTAAAAAAACATGTTAATTTAGATTTAGTTGTTAGAGTAGAAGAGAATTGGCGAAATTCGAATAAATTTTTAAATAGGATTGGATATAAGCTTTAATGGAAATAAAAAATGGAATAGTTCTTGGTTCTTCTCAATATAAGGATTTTGATGCAATTACAACTATTTTATTTGAAGATAGAATATCAAGTGTTTTAATAAAAAATGCTTTTAACCCAAACTGTATTAATCACATTTTTATTAATAAATTAATTTTTGCAAATTTAGAAATCTATCAAGGAAAGACAAATGGATTAAAGCTTAAAACAGGAAAAATAATAAATTCTTTTTCTAGCTTAAGAAGTGATTTTGATGATTTATCAATCTTAAATTTTATTAGCGAACTATTGCTTAAATGTGTTTTTATAGACGAATATAAAGAAGTTTATAATCTTACTTTAAGTATACTTAATGGGCTTTCAAATCATAAAGATAGAATAAAATCTATATCATACTTCTTAATAAAAATAACAAAAATTTTAGGTATAAACTTAAATTTAAATACATGTGTTATTTGTGGACTAAAAAATAATAAATTTAATTTATTATCTTTTAAAGAAGGTGGTGTAGTTTGCAATAACCACTATAATCAGAATGAAAATTTTTTATTACTTGATAGTCAAGAATTAACTGCATTACGAAAAATTTATGATTTAGATGATTTTACTTCATTTAAAGAACTAGATACAGCTTTTCTCTTTCAATATTTTCTCGGTTTGTGTGAAATGATTGAAAATAATTTTTCGATTACTTTAAACTCAAAAAATTTAATTAAATACACTCATAGTAGGTTGACATGAAATTAAAAAATTCTATAATTACTAAGCTCGGAGGTTTATATGGATAATTTTGAAAAAATAAAAACTCATTTACAAACAACTGGTTATATTTTCCCAAGTTCTCAAATTTATGGTGGACTCTCTAATGCGTGGGATTATGGTCCTTTAGGAAGTGAATTAAAAAACAATTTAAAACAAACATGGTGGAAAAAATTTGTCCATGAAAGTCCATTAAATGTAGGAATCGATTCATCGATTTTAATGAATTCAAAAGTATGGGAAGCAACTGGCCACGTAACAACTTTTAACGATCCTTTAATTGATTGTAAATCTTGTAAATCTCGATATAGAGCTGATGATTTAATTGAGGAACAATATCCTGATGCAAACGTTAATTCTATGACAATAGAAGATATGGCAAACTTTTTAAAAAATCATCCTTTAACTTGCCCAAATTGCAAAAAAAGTAATTTTACTGATATCCGTCAATTTAATATGATGTTTAAAACTCATATTGGTGTCACAGAAGACTCTAAGAGTGAAGTTTATTTAAGACCAGAAACAGCTCAAGGAGTTTTTGTTAATTTTAAAAATGTCCAAAGAGCCACTAGAAAAAAATTGCCTTTTGGAATTGCAAATGTTGGAAAATCTTTCCGTAATGAAATTACTCCAGGTAATTTTACTTTTAGAACAAGAGAATTCGAACAAATGGAACTTGAGTTTTTCTGTAAACCAGGACAAGATATTGAGTGGTTTGGATATTGGTTAGACTATTGCTCAAAATTTTTAACAAAATTAGGTATAAAAGGTGAAAATATTAGACTAAGAGATCATGAAAAAGAAGAACTTGCATTTTACTCTTTAGCAACTACAGACATTGAATATAAATTTCCTTTTGGCTGGGGAGAAATTTGGGGCATAGCTGATAGAACAAATTATGATTTAAAGAGACATCAAGATTATTCAGGTGAATCCTTAGAATATTTAGATCCTGATACAAATGAAAAATATCTTCCATATTGTATTGAACCAAGTTTAGGTTTAGATCGATTATTTTTAGCTGTTGTTTGTGATTCATATGATGAAGAAAAACTCGATAATGGTGAAATAAGAAAAATAATGCACCTTCATCCTGCAATTGCTCCTTATAAGGTTGCTGTTCTTCCATTAAGTAAACAATTAACTTTATTAGCTCAAGAAATTTATGAAGACTTATTACCTTATTTTTCTTGTACATTTGATACAACTGGAAATATCGGAAAAAGATATCGTAGAAATGATGAAATTGGTACTCCATTTTGTATTACTATAGACTTTGAAACAGAAAATGACCAATCTGTAACTATAAGAGAAAGAGATTCGATGAAACAAGAAAGAATTAAAATTTCTGAAATTAGAAAATATATCGAGGATAGAATTAGATTATAATTAATGTCAAATTTAACAGAGATTAAAAATAACATTCTTAAACAACTTAATATAGTAGAAGTAATCGGTCGTTATGTTCATTTAACAAAAAAAGGGAAAGATTATTTGGGACTTTGTCCTTTTCATGATGACAAAAATTTAGGAAGCTTCCATGTCAGTGAAGAAAAACAAATATTTTCTTGTTTTTCATGTGGAACCGGCGGTGATGCAATAAAGTTTATTCAAGAAATTGAACATTTAACAATCATACCAGCTCTTAAAAAAGCTTGTGAAATGTTTAATATAAAAGAGCCAAATTTAAATTCTTTTATAAAAAAAATTAATCCTAAGGATGAAATACTTATTAATTGTCTAAATGAAATTAATAATTTTTATCAAGTTTCATTAACACAGAATAGTGAGGGAATTTTAGCTAAAGAATATCTTCGCAAAAGAGGATTAACTGATGAAATAATTGAATTTTTTAATATCGGATATTCTCAAAATAATGGTGATAATATTATTAAATATTTAAATGCAAAGAATTTTACATTAAATAATATAGATGAAACAGGAATTATAAATATCAAAGAAAATCAATTAAAAGATGTTAATAGTGGAAGAATTACGTTTGCAATAAAAAATCATGATGGGAACGTTGTTGCATTTGGAGCAAGAATTTTTGGAGATAACAAAAGTAACGCAAAGTATATAAATACACGTGAAACATATTTATTTAATAAATCAAAAATTTTCTATAATTTTTCAAACGCTATTAGTGATGCACTAAAAGAAAAAAATATTTATATTTTTGAAGGTTACATGGACGTTATTGCAGCATTTAGGGCAGGTATAAGAAATGCAATTGGCTTAATGGGAACAAGTTTAACTAATGAGCGCTTACTAATTCTTAAGAAATTAAATATTCAAGTTCGACTTTGCTTAGATCTTGATGATCCAGGACAAATTAATTCTGTTAAAATCATCGAACAATTACAAAAATATGGAATTAATTTTTGTTTAGTTAACAATAATACAGATTTTGATAAAAACATTTTTAAGGATACTGATGCAATAATTAATAAATTTGGTTCGGATTATTTGAAAAAATTCTTAAATAATTTAGTTTCACCTGGTGAATGGTATTTAAATTTTTTACTTCAAAGAATTGATATCTCAAATAATTTTGAAAATAGAAAAAAACTTGTAAATTATTTTATTAAATTTATTTCAAAATTTAATAATCCACTTGATATTGAATTTTATCTTAAAAAGGTTGCATCAATTACAGATTTTAGTCTTGAGAGTATCACCGACATTTATAAAAAAACAGCAAAAAACAATGTTTTTATTGATAATCAACAAAAAGAAAATAATGCGCCCGTTTTTACAAAAAAGCCTTCTAATGTTCCTCAAAAGCAAAAAATATTTAATTTAAATGATGCAAATATACAAGAACTGATGATTTTTAAATATATATTGCATAAGCAAGATAACTATTATCATTTTAAAAATTCATTGGGATTTTTTACAGAAAAAGAATTCCAAAATATTCTTAATTATTTAGATCGTTTTGTTGAACAATCAGCATATGAATATTCGTTAGATAATTTTGAGGATTACCTTAAACAAACTAGTGATCTTTCAGAAGAAAATCTTAATTTATATTTAAATATATTAAATGTTATTAACAATTATTTAGTGGATTTAAATAACAATAAGAATTTTATTTTTTTGGTAAATAAGGTCATTGAAAAAAGAAATAAAAGAAATAAGAAGATTGGAATTAAGAAAAAACTGGATTCTTCAAAAACTGATGGAGAAATGGCACTTATTTTAGATAAAGAAATTAACTTAGAAAAATCTAAGTAATTTATATATTTACTATTTTATAAAAAGGGGGATTATAAAAATGGAAAAAGAAGATTTATTAAATGAAGATTATGAAAATGATGAATTACTTGATGATGAAGATGAAGAAGAGGAGACTGATGAAATAAAGTTTTCTAAAATTGTTAAAGATTTTGAAGAAAAACATAAAAAAGATAAAACAATCAATCAAGATGAATTTGAAGAAGCTACATCTTTTTTAGATATTACTCCAGAAGCTTATGACAAAATTTATAAACAATTTCTTT
Organism: uncultured Bacilli bacterium; assembly: GCA_944327845.1. GTDB lineage: Bacteria > Bacillota_I > Bacilli_A > RFN20 > CAG-826 > Onthovivens. Next base: position 192,582 of record CALVHN010000001.1, on the reverse strand, counting down.
CTAAAGGTTATAAGCTTGAAAGTGATACTTATGCTGAAGAAGAAGATTTTCCAAAAGATGAAGATATTAACATGCTTATTGATGAGGAAGATGAAAATAAGGAACTTGATGAAGATGAAGAGTTAGAACAAAATGATGTTGCTGATTATGATCCAACCGAACCAAAAGTACAAGATACTGTTAAGCAATATTTAAAAGATATTGGAAAAGTTAAACTCTTAACTGCAAAAGAAGAACAAGAATTAGCTAAACGTATTGAACAAGGGGATAAACGTGCTAAAGATAAATTAATTACTTCTAATTTGAGATTAGTTGTTTCTATTGCAAAAAAATATATTGGAAGAGGTTTACAATTTTTAGATTTAATTGAATATGGTAATATTGGATTAATGAAAGCTGTTGATAAATTTGATTACAGAAAAGGTTTCAAATTTTCAACTTATGCAACTTGGTGGATTAAACAATCTATAACTAGGGCAATAGCTGATGAAGCTAGAACAATTAGAATCCCTGTCCATGTTGTTGAAACAATTAATAAAATTAATCGTGCTCATAACGTTTTAGTTCAAGAAATTGGAAGAGAACCAACTGCAGAAGAAATTGCAGCTAAACTTGATTACATAATGACACCAGATGAAATTAGAAAAAATCTAAAATTTGCTCAAGAACCAACATCTTTAGATTCTCCAATTGGTGAAGATGAAGATTCACATTATGGAGATTTTGTCGAAGATAAAGAATCAGAATCACCTAAAGATTATGTAAATAAAAAATTAAGCCGTGAAGCCCTTTATAGTGTTTTAGGCGAATTAACAGATCGTGAACAAAGAGTTATTATTTTACGTTCAGGACTTGAGGACAACCGCGAAAGAACACTTGAAGAAGTAGGTAAAGAATTTGGTGTTACTCGTGAACGTATTAGACAAATAGAAGCTAAAGCACAAAGAAAACTTAAAAATGCTGCTAGAAGAAAAAAACTTGACGAAAACTATTAAAAATTTGTATGTTTTCAAAAAGAATTGAATGTCTAATAAACTTTGCTTCTGATTCAACATCAGTTGCAGATATTGGCTCAGATCATGGTTATTTATTAATTGGTTTAGCAAAGCTAAAACAAGATATAGATCTACTAGGTGTAGAAAATAAACTTGGACCTTTTTTACAACTTAATAAAAATATAAGATTAAATGGATTAAAAGACAGAATAAAAACAAGTTTAAGTAATGGACTAGTAGAAGTTTCTGACACCTACAAAACTATTGTTTTAGCTGGGATGGGTTTTAATAATATTAAAAAAATAATTGATAATAGCATAGATAAAATCAAAAATATTGATGAATTCATTATAGATTCACACACTAATTTATATGAAATAAGAAAATATTTTAATAATCTAGGCTATAAAATAATTAAGGAAAAAATCATTTACGAAGATAATATTTTTTATTGCGTTATAAAGTTTAAAAAAGGTCATGAGATTTTAAAGGAAGAAGAATTAGAATATGGCCCAATAGTATTGAAAGAATTTGATGATGTAGCTAAAAAATATTTTGAGAATGCACTCAATCATATCAATTTAATATTAAATAAAATAGGAATATCTGCTGAAAAAAGAGAAGCTTTAATAAAACAAAAAGCATATTTAGAAAACTTACTAGGAAAGATTAATTAAATAATTATAAATTTCCTCTACATCTTTTTTGAGAGTAGAAGTTCCACTTGCTATTATTATTTTGTCAGTATTTTTAAAATTAATTTCTTTTAAGTCATCTAAGTTTAAAATAAATATAATTCTTTTTTCTATCAAATATTTTCTTGCTATTTTTTGCATTGTTTTAGTATTATTTGATGCTTTTGATCCTACTAATAACAGTGTTGAATCTAAATTATTTTTTAAAAAATAATCAAAATCTGCATATTTTTTTCTTAAAATAGGACAAATTGTATAATCTGTTTCGATTTTAAATCCTGCTTGAATAAAGCTAGAAGTAATTTTATCTAATACATCAATTTCAATAGTTGTTTGATTTATGACGTGATAGATTTTTTTCAGATCAAAATTATATTTTTCAAGGAAATCATTTTTTGATAAATCATAAAATGGAATATTTTTAAAATTTAAATTAAATAATTTCCCTTCGATATGATTTATATCACCTACATAAATGTAAGATATATCTTTATTTTTGTTTATTTTTTCATAGATTTTTTCTATATATATACAAGTCGTTTTATAGGTATTAACGCCTTTTTCATTTAATTCTTTTTCATATTTAATTGGATAACCGTGTGCAGTAAACAAAAGATTTTTTATTTTAGTGGCATCAATATTAAAATCTTGTTTAAGTGAAAATATGTTATTAACTTCTAAAAATTTTGTTATTTTTTCATTATGAGCTATTTGACCAAAAGTATAAAAAATCTCACTATTTTTCTTCTTGCAATTTAAAGCTAATTCAATAGCTTTTCTTACTCCAGGACATTCGCCATATGGTTTAAAAAGTATAACTTTCATCTTTAGAAAACCTTAATTAAAATTCTTAAAAATGTTAAAATAAAAAAATATGAAATTCAACAGTTTTAATTTAAATAAAGATTTAGTCCAAGCATTAAATAAACTAGGTTATATTACACCGACAAAAGTTCAGGAGTTAATTATTCCAAAAGCTTTAAAAAAAGAAAATTTAATTGTTCAAAGTCAAACAGGAAGTGGAAAAACGCATTCATATTTAATCCCAATTTTTAATTCTTTAGAAAATAATGAATTAGTTCAATGTATTATTGTTGCTCCAACGCGTGAACTTGCTCGTCAAATTTATTCTTTTTCTATGGAAATAAATCACGAATATGAAAATTTTAAAGTTAAATTGTTTGTTAGTGGAGAAGATAGCAATAAAGATCTATCTTCCTTTAAAAATGGAGCTAACTTAATAATTGCTACTCCTGGAAAAATATTAAATTTAATATCTAGCTCTGAAATTGATTTCTCTAAGCTTAAAACAATTGTTTTAGATGAAGCTGATATGTTAATAGATAATACTTTTATTAATGAAATTGATAAATTTTTATCACATTTTGTTGATTATCAAATTATGGTTTTTTCTGCAACAATTGACAAAAAAAGCGAAAATTTCTTAAATAAATATATCAAAAATGAAAATTTTATCTTTTTAGATAAAGAAAACAAAACAAATATTAATGTAAAGCATGTATTTATTAATACAAAGCACTTCGACAAAAAGAAATGTCTTTTATCTTTAATATCTCAAATTAATCCATTTCTTTTACTTGTATTTTTAAATTCAAAAAAAGAAACAAAAGAATATTATCAATTTTTACAGGAGAATGGTGTTAATTGTGGAATTTTGTCTGGTGATTTAGATTCAAGAGAAAGACGTTCGATGATAAAACGCGTAAACAAATATGAATTTAAAGTTGTTGTTTGCTCTGATATGGCAAGCAGAGGTATTGATATTGTAGGGGTATCTGATGTTATTAATATATCAATTCCAAATAATATCGAATATTATTTTCATCGAGCCGGCAGATGTGGAAGAAATAATTATCAAGGAACAAGTTATGTTTTTTATGATAATGAAAATATTCAATTACCTTTAAAGTTAATTGAACAAAACCTTCAAGTGGAGTTTAAAAAAATAACAAATGATTTTAATCTTGTTCCTGATTCGCCTTTTAAAAGAGAAAATAAAAAATTTGTTAGCAAAAAAGATGATGAACTTGATAAAAAAATTAAAATAAATGTTAATAAAGTTCGTTCAAATAAAGTTAAACCTGGATATAAGAAAAAACTTAAATTAATTGCTGATAGAACAAAAAAACAATATTTTAAACAAAAAGGTAGAAAAAATGCCAAATAAGGTACTTTTAGGTTCACATATTTCTTTAAAATCACCTGAATATTTTTTGGGTTCTGTTAATGAAGCACTAAGCTATAATGAAAATTGTTTTATGTTTTATACTGGTGCACCACAAAATAGTATAAGAGTCTCATTAGATAAATTAAAAATTAACGAAGGATTATTAAAATTACATGAAAATAACTTAGATCCAACAAATCTTATTATTCATGCTCCTTATATTATTAATCTCGCAAATCCTGACGTTAATAAACAACAATTTTCATTAAATGTTTTAAAAAACGAAATGATAAGAGCAGAAGCATTTAAAGTTAAATATCTTGTTTTACACCCTGGTTCACATTTAGGTTTTGGAAAAGAAATTGGTATCAAAAACCTGATTGAAGGATTAAATCATGCTTTAAAAGATATTGATAATGACATTGTTATTTGTATTGAAACAATGGCAGGTAAATCTAACGAAATTGGCAAAAATTTTGAAGAAATAAAAGAAATTATCAACGGAATAAATTTAAAAAGAAGAATTGGAGTGTGCATTGATACGTGTCATATCAATGACGCAGGATATAATTTAAATGATTTTAATAGTGTAATTAAGGAATTTAATGATGTTATAGGATTAAACTATTTAAAAGTTATCCATTTAAATGATTCAAAAAATATCATTAATTCGCATAAAGATCGACATGAAAATATTGGATATGGAACAATCGGATTTACTAATTTATTAAATTGGGTTTTCGACGAAAGATTAAAAGATATACCTAAAATATTAGAAACACCTTATTTTAACGGAAAACCTTTTTATAAAGAAGAAATTGAAATTATAAGAAAAAGAGAATTCACTGATTTTCGTCATTAGTTTTCTGTAATTCCTCAAATAATTCTTTTACCATTTCTTCTTCGCTTCCTTTATCTATTATTTTTCCTTTTTTAAATAAGAAAAAATAATTTTTTCCACCAGCTATTCCGATATCTGCATTTTTTCCTTCACCAATTCCGTTAACCTCACAACCCATGACTGCAACTTTTTTATTAATTTTATTTTTTTCAAGAAAATAATCGACTTTTGCAGCGATTTTTTTTAAATTAGAGCTGTTACATCTGCCACAAGTTGGACATGAAATAAGTGTATGATAATCATTATATAAATTTAAATCATGAAGTAATCTTTTTGCTGTAAGTATTTCTAAATAGGGATCTCCAGTTAATGAAATACGAATAGTTGATCCGATACCTTCTAAAAGAAGAGGCGATAATGCTGCGACACTTCTTATAATTCCAATATCGTCAAATCCTGATTCGGTTAACCCTATATGAATAGGGTAATTAGTTTTGTTTGAAAGAAGCTTATTTGAAGAAATAGTAGTTAAAACATTAGAAGATTTAATACTTAACACTAAGTTAGAAAAATCATTTTCTTCAAAATAATTTATCCATTTTAATGTTTCATCAACTAATTCATTAGTAATGTCGTTATCTTTTGATTTAAAAGATCCTTGGTTAATACCAATTCTTATTGCGGTGTTATGAGCTTTAGCAACATTAATTAAATCTAAAAGTTTTGATTTTGATGTATTTCCAGGATTAATACGAATAGCATCAGCACCATTATAAATTGATTCGATTGCAAATTTAAAATTAAAGTGGATGTCACAAACTAGTGGAACATCAATGTTTTGCTTAATTTTTTTAATCGCATTTAAATCATCTTCATCTAAAACACTAACACGCATCAAGTCTGCACCTAATTTAGCACACTTATTAATTTGATGTATGATTTCTCTATAATTTGATGTTTTAACATTACACATTGATTGGATAAGAATTTTATCATTTCCACCAATATAAATATTTCCAATAGCTACTTGTTTTGTATATTTTCTATTCATGCGCGTATTATAACTTAAAAAGATAGATTTTTATATTTTTTTATGATATATTATCAACGATTTTGAAAGGAATTTTAGTTATGGCAAAAAAAGACGCAAGATTTTCATTCTCACTTAAATGTCCAGTATGTGGCGAAGAAGCTTATATTACAAGTAAAAACAAGAAAAACAATCCTGATAGGCTTGAAAGAAAAAAATACTGCCCACATTGCAGAGAAGTTCGTGTATTTAAAGAAAAGAAATAAATTTAATTTCTCAATATGATCAAAACTTTTTGTTTTAATAACAACTCATCCAATACATATGTCATTGGTGAACTAAACAAGCCTGCAATAGTCATTGATTTAGGTGATACTACAAATAAAGTTATCGACTATATCAATAACTATCATTTAGGTAGCTGTTTAGGAGTTTTATTAACTCATGGACATTATGATCATATTAGAGGATTAAATAATTTTTTTAAACATTTTCCAAATACAACATTATTTGTACAGTTTGATGAGGATAAGTTATTAACTGACACCTTTTTAAATTGCTCAAAAATGAGTGGTGAATCAATTACTGTTCAACATCAAAATAAATATCTTTTTGACGATGAAGATGAAATTAAATTTTATGATAACTTAATGTTTAAAGTAATTCAAACTCCTTTTCATACAAAAGGTAGTACATGCTTTCTTTGTGAAAAAGAAAATGCTTTATTTACAGGTGATACTTTATTTAAAGGAAGTATTGGAAGGACTGATTTACCTACTGGAAACAATAAAACTGTTAATGATTCTCTAAAAAAAATACTAAATCTTAATCCAGAATTAAATATTTACCCTGGACACGGTGATTTAACAAATTTAAAAAGAGAATTACGATATAATATGTTCTTAAGATTGGAGGATTAAAAATATGAATGTTACAGAATTAAGACCAGGAAATTACTTTATTGAAGATAACAATATCTATCTTGTTATGGATATTTTATTAAATAAAACTGCCATGAGAAAAATGGTTGCTAAAGTAAAAATTAAAAATTTAAGAACTGGTGCAATTACAGAAATGTCTGCTAATAGTGGTTACCAAGTAGAAACTATTAGATTAGATAAAAAGAAAATGAACTATCTTTATGACAATGGTGATTTTGTTGTATTTATGGATCAAGAAACCTATGAGCAAGTTGAAATTCCTCATTCTAGATTAGAATGGGAGTTACAATTCTTAAAAGAAAATTTAGAAGTTGAAATTACTTCATACGATGGTGAAATTTTAGGAATTAACTTACCTGCAAAAGTACAATTACATATCACTGAATGTCAACCAGCTGTAAGAGGTGATACTGTTAATAAAGCAACAAAAGAAGCTACTCTTGAAACAGGATTAGTTGTTCGTGTTCCTTTATTTGTTAATGAAGGTGATGATGTTATTGTTAGAACTGATACTGCTCAATATGACGGCAGGGCTTAATAAAGGATAATTATTATGCTCGCCTGGTATTATGTTTTAATTATTGCAATTCTTTGTTTAATTGGTGGTTTAGTTCTTGGATTTTTCGGAGCAAGATATTACTTTAAAAAACAGCTCGAGAAAAATCCACCAATCGACGAAAAAACTATTCGCTTAATTCTTATGCAAACTGGCCAAAAACCTAGTGAATCAAGAATCAGAAGCATTATGAATAGTATAAATAAGAAAAAATTTTAAAGGGCCTAAGCCCTTTTTATTTTGTTCTTTCTTATTTCATCCATTGAATTTTATTTTCGTTTCCTTCTTTAATGCGTTTAATATTTGATCTATGTTTAAAAAATAAAATAATATAACCTAAAGTCATTAATATTGGATAATAAATAGAACATGTTGGTCCATAATTAAACCACATTAAATATTGTGAATAATCACCATATTTATAGGTTAAAGCATAAATTAGGTAAATTAACCAACTAAAAATCATAATTGAAAACCCTGCAATTAAAGATGATAAAGAAACTTCTTTTTTAATTCTTAATATAAGGAAAAATATTCCTCCGAATAATGGAATTGATAAATAAGATAAACTAATTTGAGTTGCAGCATATGTTGAAACTACCTTACCACCTTTAAACTTTAAAAATATACTAAAACCATGCCCAATAATTGCCCCAAATCCAGCAAGGTAGTAAGTTAATTGATTTAATGTGTTACCTTTTCCAAAAATATTTAATTCTTGAGATGTTGAATCCATTAAATGAGTTAAGAAATCATTATAGGTAAATAAAAAATAGCAAAGAAAAAAAGGAATAATTAATTTAAGCATATCTAAAATAATCGTTGCTAAACCCGCCTTTTTTCCTAAAATTCTTCCAGTATTAGTTCCTCCAACATTATGGCTTCCATAATTTCTTGGGTCTTTGTGATAAAATAATTTCCCAATAATTAATCCATTTGGAATACTTCCAAACAAGTAAGATATAATAAAAATCAAAATCAAAATTAATGTGCGATATAAATAAACCATAAAAATATATTATGCTAAATTACTTGTTTTTTCTACTTAAAAATAAGCTAAAATTATTGTAAAATAATTTATTGTTTATGGATAAAAATACTCAATATGGTTCAGATCAAATAGAAATATTAGAAGGTCTTGAAGGTGTTAGAAGAAGACCTGCAATGTATATCGGAAGTACTAATGCTACCGGCTTACATCATTTAGTTTGGGAAATTATTGATAATTCTCTGGATGAAGCTTTAAATGGATACGGCGATAAAATTACTGTTACCATTCATAAAGATGGATCAATATCTGTTTTAGATGAAGGTAGAGGTATTCCTTGCGGAATTCATCCAAAAGCTAAAATACCAGCAGTTCAATTAATTTTTTCAACTTTACATAGTGGTGGAAAATTTAATGATGAAGCTTATAAGTCATCTGCAGGCTTACATGGTGTTGGTTCCTCAGTAACCAATGCTTTAAGTGAATTTTGTGATATTACTGTTTATCGTGATGGCAAAATTTATCACCTTCGTTTTGAAGACGGCGGAAGGAAATTAGCTCAACCTATGGAAATTTTAGGTGAAACTAAAAAACATGGGACATTAATAACTTTTAAACCAGATAAGAAAATTTTTTCAACTGTAGAATTTAGTTATGAAAAAATTACTTCTCATTTGCAACAAGATGCATATCTTTTAAAGAAAGTACGTTTTATATTGATAGATGAAAGAAATAACATCAAAGATGAATATTACTATGAGAATGGATTAAAAGAATTTATTGAAAAAATTAATGCCGAAAAAACTCCAATTGGACCAGTAATTACTTTTAGTGGTACTCAAGATAAGATTGAAACAGAGATAGCGATGCAATATTGCTATAACGACTATAACGAAACAATACGAAGTTATGTAAACAATGTTCATACTGCTGATGGCGGTACTCACGAGTCCGGTTTTAAAGCTGGAATTACTAAAGCAGTAAACGATTATGCTGAAGATAATAATTTATTAAGAAACAAAGTAAAGCTTGAAGGAAGCGATATACGTGAAGGTTTAACTGCAATTATTTCTTTAAGAATGCCTGAATCTGTTGCTGAACTTGAAGGCCAAACAAAAGGAAAATTAAATACTCAAATCGCTCAAAATATTGTAAGTGACCTTGTCTATACTAATTTCACATATTACTTAAATGAAAATAAAGAATTTGCTATAAGACTTATTAAAAAATGCCAAGAATCACAAAATGCACGTTTAGCTGCAAGAAAAGCAAAGGAAGAGGCAAGAAAAGTTAGAAAAACAAAAGAATCGATCATTCTTTCTGATAAATTGACACCAGCTCAATCTAAAGATTATAAAAATAACGAGTTATTTATTGTTGAAGGTGATTCTGCAGGTGGAAACGCAAAAAAAGCAAGAAATGCAGCAAATCAAGCTATTCTCCCTTTAAGAGGAAAACCTTTAAATACTGATGGACTTACCATTGATAAAATCAAAAGTAATCTTGAGTTTGCAACAATAATTAATGTTATTGGAGCAGGAGTTGGGCAAAACTTTGATGTTGAAGATATACATTATAATAAAGTAATAATCATGGCTGATGCTGATGCTGATGGTGCTCATATCCAAACCCTTTTATTATCTTTCTTTTATAATTATATGCGTGATTTAATTACTCAAGGACATGTTTATTTATCTGTTCCTCCTCTTTATCGTGTTTATAAAAAGGATGCTAAAAATAATATTGTTGATAGTGTCTATGTTTGGCGTGATGAACAATTGGAAGAAGCGAAAAATAAAATTGGACCAGGATATGAAATTTCTCGATACAAAGGTCTTGGTGAAATGGATGCAATCGAGTTAAAAACTACAACAATGGATCAAAAAACACGTTTATTAGTTAAAGTTACAATTGATGATCCATTAGCTGTTGAAAGTGAGGTTTCAACATTAATGGGAAGAGATTCTGATAGAAGAAAGAAATGGCTTGAAAGCAATGTTGATTTTTCAACTAATGATTCATTTATTAATGAGGTAAAACGAAATGGCTAAGAAAAAGATTGAAAATGAAATTGTTATAGAAAATATTTCTGATGAATCATTAGATAATTTAATGTCTGATCGATATGCAATTTATGCAAAATATGTTATTCAAGATCGTGCTGTTCCTGATGTTAGAGATGGCTTAAAGCCAGTTCAAAGAAGAATAATTTACGCTATGTGGGAAGCAAATAATGTCTATAATAAACCACATAAAAAATGCGCAAGAATTGTTGGTGATGTTATGGGACAATTCCACCCTCATGGCGATACTTCAATATATGATGCATTAACTAGAATGTCTCAAAGTTGGAAGATGTCTATTCCTTTAATCGATTTTCATGGGAACAATGGTTCTATGGATAACGATCCAGCTGCAGCATATCGTTATACCGAAGCTAGAATGAGTGAATTTGCAAACAATTTACTTTTTAATATCCAAAAAAATACAGTTGACATGACTTTAAATTATGATGACAAAAAACTTGAACCAACTGTATTACCATCAATAATTCCTAACCTTTATGTTAATGGTGCTGAAGGTATAGCAATTGCTATTGCAACAAATATTCCTCCGCATAATTTAAATGAAATGTGTGAAGCTGTCATTTATAGAATAAATAATCCACGTTGTGATTTAAGCGAATTATTAAATATTGTAAAAGGTCCTGATTTTCCAACTGGTGGTTCAATCTATAAAGGACAAGGAATTGAAGATATTTATTCAACTGGGAAAGGAAGAGTCGAAATTGTTAGTAAAGTAGATACGGTTGAAGAAAAAGATTATAACAAACTCGTTGTTAGCGAAATTCCTTTTGGTGTTAATAAAAAAGATTTAGTTTATTCGATTGATAAAATTAAAAAAGAAAATGATGTCGATGGAATTGTTGAAGTTAAGGATTTATCAGAAGGAGAATCAGTAAATATTGAGATTACTCTTAAAAAAGAAGCCGATCCTAAAGTAATTCTTCAATATCTTTTAAATAAAACTCAATTAAAAGTCCCTTATTCTGCAAATATAGTTGCTATTTGTAATAAACATCCTAGAACTTTAACTTTAACGACATATCTTGACATTTTTATTGAATTCCAAGTCGATATTCGAATTAGAGCTTTTAAATTTGATTTAGATAAAGCTTCAAAAAGACTACATATAGTCGCAGGATTAATTAAAGCACTTAGCGTAATCGATGAAATCATTAAAATCATTCGTAATTCTAAAAACAAAGGTGATGCAAAGCAAAAATTAATTAATGCTTTTGAATTTAGTGATGTTCAAGCTGAAGCAATTGTCACAATGCCTCTTTATAAGTTAACAACAACTGATGTTCAAACTTATATTGATGAAAAAAATGATTTAGAGAAAGAAATAAATCAAATTAATGATTATTTAAATAATCCAAAGAAAATCAATAAAATTATTATCAATGATTTAAAAGAAATAATTAAAAAGTATCCTACTCCAAGGAAGACTCAAGTAATCGAACAATCTGATGAAATTGTAATTGATAAAAGAGATTTAATTGCTAAAGAAAATGTATACTGTGTTATTACAAAAGATGGCTATGTAAAAAGATCTTCTATAAAAAGTGTAAAAGCTTCAAACTTTGCTTTACCTGGATTAAAAGATGGGGATGCCATAGTAATGAACACACTCGTTTCAACAATGGATTATATCCTTGCTTTCACAAATAAAGGAAATTACCTTTGTATTCCAGTTCATGAAATTATAGAAGGAAAGTGGAAAGATGAAGGTAAACATATTAATTATATGTGTAATCTACCATTTGATGAAAATATAATAAAATGTATTGTTGTTTCAACGTTTGATAAAAATGTTTATATAGGTTTGATTACAAAGGGTGGATTAATTAAACGAACTCCTTTAAGTAATTTTTATCAGCAACGTTTTAGTAAGCCAATAAAATGTATAATCTTCTCTTCAAAAGATGATGAACTTCAAGATGTTAGCGTTTTAAATGGTGTTAGCAATTTGTTTATTGTTACTAAAACTGGAATTTTAACTTTCTACAATGAAAATCAATTTGACCCAACAGGATTGAAATCATCCGGTGTAAAAGCAATCTCTCAATCAAAATCTAAAAAGAACGACATTGATAAACGCGAAATTCAATCTTTAATTTCTTTTAGAAAAGATGAGAAAAATAAAATTATTGTCATTACAGATAAAGGAATGTGTCGAATTTTTGATCCATCAAAATTTGATTTAACAGATCGTTTAGGAAGACTAGATCGTCTTTTTGATCAATATAAATCAAATATACATAATATTGTTTATATCGGAAAAATAGTGGATAAAAATAAACCAATGACAATAAACGCAACATTAAGCGATGGAAGTATCTTTACAACAACAATTGATGATTATCGTTTATCTGATTTAAAAAATCCTAAGAAAAATTTGGATTTTGATGATAAATTAACTATTAAAGACGTTTTTATTGAAGATGTCCAAAGAATTAATGAAAATACAAAAGAAGAAGGCAATATTTTTAATACTAATTCTTTTAATGACAATAACTTAGATAAGGCAGATGGAGAAACTAATAAAGATCTAAAAATCACAGATAATCAAAAAGAAAATAATTCAATTATTGATAAGTTAAATAACCTTGAAACAAAGAAAAAGATAAGAAAGAAAAAGATTATTATTGATGATTCGAAAAAAGATGATGATATTGAATATGAACAAGTGTCAATTTTTGATTATTTAGGTGATTAACATAAAATATGAAAAAATTTATTCCATCATTTTATTCAAAAAATATTTTTGAAATAAATATTGATTTCTTTTTAAAAAATAATTTTAAATACATATTATGTGATCTTGATAACACATTAGATGCTTATTTTAATAAAAAACCCTCTCAGTTTGCAAAAAACTTTGTTAAAAAAATCATTGATAGCGGTTTAGATATTATTATAGTTTCTAATAACTCTAAAAAGAGAGTTAAAAACTATTGTGATGGATTTGACGCTCAATATAAAAATAAAATTAAATTTGTTTCACGAGCTTTAAAACCATATAAATTTAAAGTGAAAAAATTTCTATTATTAAACAATATTCCATTAAATAAATGTATAATGGTAGGGGATCAAATATTAACAGACATAAAGTTTGCAAATAATTTAAAAATAAGCTCTCTTTTAACTGAAGAACTTGAAAATAAAAATCAGTTTATATCGTTAATAAATAAAAAAATTGATAAAATAATAAGAAGAAAATTATTAAAAAGAAATTTATTAAAAAATTGGAGGGATATATATGGCTGAATTAAAGAAAGTACAAAGATGTTATCATTGTGGTGTTGAACTTCAAACTAACGATGAAAATTCAAGTGGATACATACGTAAAGAAATATTAGCTGCCTATCCTGAAGGTTTACTTCTTTGTGATAAATGTTTCAATACGCAACGTTTTAACTCAAAACCTAAAGAGGCTAATTTTGATGAAAATTATTTAGAAATATTAAAAGAAATTCAAGAAAAGAAACCTCTTGTTGTTTATGTAATTGATTTATTCTCATTTGAAGGTTCTTTTATTTCTAAAATAACAGAAATGTTAAGTAATGTTGATGTTCTAGTTATTGGAAATAAACGTGACTTATTACCTAAAAATGTCGATAATTCAAAATTAAAAGAATATGTTTCTCACCGTTTAAGAGTTTCAAAACTTAAAGTTTTAGATGTCATCTTAACTTCAACAAATCCAAATTACAATATAGAAGAGATGTTTAATAAAATATATGAATTAAGAAATGGTCGTGATGTTTATTTTGTTGGTGCTTCTTTAAGTGGTAAATCAGCTTTAATTGCCGAATTTTTAAAGATGTACAAAAATCAGACCTCAAGTTTAATTAAAACAATAACCTTTAAAAATACACAATTACGTGGCTTTCAAATACCAATAGATGACAACTCATATATTTTTGAAACTCCTGGCACAAATATTGATAATTCCATTCTTTCTAAAGTTGAAAGAAGTGTCCAAAATTTAATTATTCCTAAAAAATCAGTAGTAGAGAAAAAATTTAGATTAGGAAAAGATCAAGTTTTATTCTTAGGTGGTCTTGCTTCGATTTCCCTTATATCTGATAAGAAGTGTAATATTACTCTTTATGTGTCAAATAAAATTAATGTCTTAAGCACAAAAAATAAAGAAAATATTTTTGAAAGCCTTTTAAATAAAAATAAATTAAAACCTATTAGTGAAAATCTTAAAAGTTTTGCTGACTTTGATGTTTATGATTTTCAGGTTACTGAGCAAGGTATGAGAGACATAGGAATTTTGGGCTTAGGATGGTTTAAATTTAAAGGAGAAAATCAAACTTTTAGAATTTCTGTCCCAAAAGGAGTCTTTATTTATACCACACGTTCCAAAATTTAAAGAAAGAGTAGATTATGTTAAATAGAAAACAAAAAGATTTTTTAAAAAAATATTCTCAACAACATGAGATTTTAAAATTTAATATTGGTAAAGATACAATAGATCAAAATGTTCTATCAACTCTTAGAAACGCTCTAACAAAACATGAAATAATTAAGATTTCTTTCTTAAAGAGTGCATTAGATAATAAAGATAAACAAGAATTAATACTAGATATTGTTTCTGCGTTGAATGTAGAACTAATCAATAGTGTTGGTAATGTAATTACTGTTTTTAAAGCTAATACTAAGTTGAAAAATTCGATAAAACTTGAACTAGATAAAATACAAAATTAAATCAATGAATAAGTTAAGTATTAATGAAGTAATTAAAATCAAACAAGAAGTAGTAGAGGTTGAAGAAACCTCTTTATTACTTTTAAAGGCATCTTTGAATGATGAAAAAAGGTTTAATCATTCTCTTAGCGTTATGAATTTATGTTTTGAAATAGGCAAAGCTAATAGATTAACAAACGATGATTTAACTAAATTATGTTTTTCAGCTTTACTACATGATTTTTGTAAAAATGTAAGTTTATTTAAATTAGAAGATATTTGTAAAAAGAATTATAATTCCCAAGATTTTAATTCAATGCCTAGATTTTCCTATCATTCATTTGCGTGTCCAATAATCATTCATGAATATTTTGCTTTTAATGATAACATCGTTGATGATGCTATTAGATTTCATTGTACAGGAAGTTCAAATATGTCTCCTATCGCAATAATACTTTATGCATCAGATAAAATAGATCCTTTAAGAGGCTTTGATTCTAGAATCCTTATTGAAGAGATGAAAATGAACTTTCTTTCAGGTTTTAAAGAAGTGTTGAAAGATAATATCAAATATTTTAATAGAAATAATATTGATTATAAGAATAAGTTTACAGATGAATGTATAAAATTTTATCTGCCGTAAATAAAAAGAATACAAACAATGAATAATAGATATTATATAACTTCGTATAATATATATTATGTTAAAAAAGCTAAAATTATTGCGATAAAAGTGGATGTTTTTAAAAGTTTAAATAATTTAAAATCAAATAAAATATTTCTTTTTTTAAAAAGTTTTAAACATTTAATATACTTATTAACTACTATTTTATTACTAAAAAACTACTATTATTAACATGTTAGGATTTTTTCTTTTTTAATTTTTAAAATAATTTTAGAAAGCATATTAGCATAATTTGTAATAATTTTCGCAACTATAACTAAATCAATAACTTTTATCGGTGCATTTAAATCTACATTATCAAGATATTCTATAAACTTTCTTTTACTAATAAATTTTATATCAGATATCGAAGCAACCATTTTATGCCCGTCGATTAAGAGATCATTTATATCTGATAAGCTCATATAGATATTGTTTAATTGAATCTCATTAATTTCAATCAATGGACATATCAATACTTTTTCATTTAATAGATATGAATCATCTAAAATTACACAATAACCAAGATTATAGTCTCCAAAAAAGTTTAAATTTTTTACATATTTCCTAATTTCTCCTTTTCTTAAAATTAAGTTAATCACTTTCACCTCTTTTTTATTAAAAGATTTTAATCTTTTATTCGCGTCTTTAGCCTTAACTTCTAAACAATCTGCATCTTTCATTTTTTCACCTCTTCTAATAACAAGATGCAATTAAAGAAGAAAATTTCCCATTAATTTTTAAAAATATATTTTTTAATAAAATAAATAATCAAATCCAAAATTAAGAAAATAAAAAATGTAATTAAAACATAAGAATAAATATCTATGTAGTTAAAAGTTACAGCTCTTACTTGGTATATAAGATACCCAATTCCACGGAAAGCATCACTCCCTATTAATATTTCAGACATAATTTCAACTTTTAAACCGATGCCTATTCCAGAAGCTAATCCCGCACCAACAAATGGAGAAATTGTTGGAATAATCACCTTAAAAATTGAATTAGATTTATAAATCCCTTCAAGTCTTAATGAAAGGATAATATTTTGATCAATACTTTTTATACCTTTTAAAGTATTTTCATAAATAATAGGAAACACAATTAAAAAAACAATTATTATGTAACTAAACAAACTTTTAGAAAAAATAATTAGCATAATAATTATGCATGCAGTCGGAACAATCTTAAAAAAAGTAACAAACGGTAAAAACATTTTTTCAAATGGTTTAACAAATCCACTTATGCAACCAAAAATTACTCCCAAAATAAAAGAAATAACAATGCCTAAAAGAGCAATTCCTAAACTTGTTAAAATTGAAAAATAAATGGTCCCATCGCATAATATAGAATATGTATTTCTAACTGTTCTAAAAAAATCTGGAAAAATATTAGATTCATTAATGCTTAAGCTTAAAATTTCCCATAAAGAAATAAATAATATAATCCCTATTATTAAATAAAAAGTGTTTTTGATTTTTTTATTTATTTCAGTTTTTTTGAAAATGTTCATTAATTATTAATTTTTGTTGTTGAACCTATGGTAGTTAAAAATTCATTAATATCAGAAATTGAAATATCATCCTTAGTTGTAATACCAAATTCCTTATAAGTATTTTCTTTATAATAATTAAAAATATTTAAATTTAATGTTCCGAACTTACTTAATGTATTTTGATCAAGTTTTTTAATTGTATCGTACACATCTTCATAATTATTTATAATATTGTCCATCGATTTTTTAATATTATTTTTAACATTATTAACAACATCAGGATTGTTTTCTAAAAAAGAATTTTTAACAAATAAACCAGCTTGTGGAATAAAATCAAGTTTGTTATTAGATTTTTCTTTTACTAAATCTAAAACATTATAAAAAACATTAATATCATTATCTGGGTTATCATCATTATTTAAATTATTTAAAACATTGAATAATGCAGGTTGAGCAAAAAAGCACCAATCTACAGTATTATTTTCATGTTTGCCACTCATAATAATTGGAGCAACATCACTAACCGCTTGAACATAATGTACATAATTACCATCATATATTTCTGGGAAAAGATATTTAAAAGTTTCATCAGTTACTCCCCCTTCTCCGAAACTTACAACATAATCTCCAGCTTCAGGTTTTTCTCCTTCACTTTTATTTAAACCAACTAAATAAAAATTCCCAGTAGTCAACATTTCTAAGTATGTATAATTAGCTTTTTTTGCATTATGAATTAGTTTTAATGCATTAATTGAATCAAAAACGACAAAATCATATGAATCAGTTTTTTGCATTTCTAAAGGGATATCTGAAGTATTTTGAGTTGTAGTTACTGTACCTTTTATTATTTCATCATATAAAGCTAAAGTCGGCGCTCCTTGAGGAGATAATATGGTATAAGATGTATTATTGTTATTATTATCACAGGATACTAAAGGAACAATTATTAATCCTAAAATAAATATTTTATTTATCAATTTCTTATTCATTTTTAAACCCCACTTATTTATTAATTACTTCCATAATAGGTTTTCCTATCATAGTTTTATCCTTAGTTAAATTAAAATTAGTTAAAATTGTATCTCCAATATCAGCAAAAGAACTTCTTTCATTTAATAAACATCCATTTTTAATATTTTTAGAATAGATAATTAATGGTACTTGTTCTCTTGTATGATCTGTCCCTTTCCAAGTAGGATCATTTCCATGATCAGCAGTAATCATTAATAAATCATCATCATTTAAACAGTTAATTAATTCATTTAATTTGCTATCAAAATCCTCAATAGCTTTAGCATAACCTATTGGATTTCTTCTATGACCAAATTCGCTATCAAATTCAACTAAATTAACAAAGCAAAGTCCTTCATCAAATGCTTTATTATTAGCTAAGTTGATTGTTTTATTCATACCATCAATATTTGATATAGTATGAACAGTTGATGTAACACCACTTCCATTAAAAATATCGTTAATTTTTCCAACACAATTTACTTGAAAGTTATTATCTTTAAGTATGTTCATTGCTGTTATTCCTGTTGGAGAAATTGTGTAGTCGTGTCTATTAGATGTTCTTTTAAAACTTCCTTTTTTTGTTCCAACGAACGGACGAGCAATAACTCTTCCCACAAACCATTCAGGTCTTAAAGTAAGTTTTCTTGCAATTTCACAGACTCTATATAGTTCATCAAGTCCTAAAGTATCTTCATTTCCGCAAATTTGAAGTACTGAATCACTACTTGTATAAATAATTAATTTATTTTCTAGCAAAGATTTTTCACCTAAATCATCAAGAATTGTAGTACCACTTGCTGCATAATTGCCAATAAATTGATGACCGGTTTCTTTTTCAAGTTCATCAATTAATTCTTTAGGAAAACCGGTTTCGGTAAATGTTTGAAATGGCTTAGTTGTTAAAATTCCCATCATTTCCCAGTGGCCTGTCATAGTATCTTTCCCAAGACTACTTTCATTTAACTTTAAAGAAAAACTATTAGAATGTTTTACTTTTTTTAAATAATCAATATCGACAAGATCATTAATTCCTAAGCTCTCAAGAGTAGGGATATTTAAATGATATTTTTCGGAAATATGTTTGAAGGTATTACTACCAAAATCATTGATATCCTTATTTTGGAAAAACTTATCTGCATCTTTGGCATTTCCTATTCCTAAACTATCCATTACAATTAAAAAAACACGTTTATATTTATTCATAATTTTCACCTCATAAAATTATAGTTTACTTTTTATTCCAATACAAATTGTAAGACTTTAAAGCTGCAGATTGAGATAAATGCGTATAAATTTCTGTTGTCGCAATATTTTTATGCCCTAATAATTGCTGAACAGTTCTTATAGGTGCACCATTTTCAATTAGATGGGTAGCAAAAGAATGTCTTAAAATATGCGGATAGATTCTTTTTGTTATACCTGATTTATTTGCAGCTTTTTTAATTATTTTAAATATTGTTTGTCTAGTAAGTTGTTTTCCTCTTGAATTATAAAATAAAAAATTAGTTTTAATTTTATTTCTTGAAATTCTTGTATAATTTAAAAATGTTTGAATATCAGTTAAACAAGGCTCTCTAATAGCGATTAATCGCATTTTTTCGCCTTTTCCTTTTACTTTTAATAACTTTTCTTTAAAATTAATGTCGCTTACTTTTAAATTAATTAATTCGCTAGCCCTTAATCCACATGAATATAATAAATTAAATATCGTTTTATCGCGAAGTCCATCTTTTTCGCTTAAATCAAAAGAATCTAACATCATTTTTACTTCATCCACAGTTAAAAATTCTGGAAGTTTAGCTTCCTTAAAATCATAGTCAACAAACTTTATTAAATTATTTTTTATATTTTCTTCATCTAAAAATATATAAAAATTAATTAACGTAGATATGCGTCTTTTAATGGTATTAACATTTAAATTTTTAATTGATTGATAGACAATAAATTCATCAATCAAATCTTTATTTAGATCCTCAACTGATTTGATATAAGGGAAGAAATTTAAAAATATTTTTAAATCATATCGATAGCTTTTTATTGTATTAGCTGTTAATCCTTTTTGAAAAAGACAATAATCATAGAATTTTTCAAATGCTTCATTAATTTCCATGATTTTTCTTTGCCTCACTTGCACGCATTAAAATTTTCTTTTTTGCTTTTCGATTGAATTCGTTAATTAAAAGTATAGTCTCATCTGTTTTTTCATATTCTTGATAATTTTCAAAAGTCATTTGAACTGTTGCATGTGCTTTATCTTCAAGATTAGAAAAAGATATGCCAATTAATCTAATCATTATTTCAGGATCGACAAAATATTTTGTATAACTTTTTTCATATAATTTTAAAGTTTCATTCAACAAAATGTCTCTTTTATCAGTTAAATTAACTAGAGACTTTGAAAAGCTTTTAGTTTTAAAAGAATCATCGTAAAAAGCGTTTTTAAAAACTATATCAATTGTTCGACATAATTTATTTTGTTTTATTAATTCACTATAAATTCTATCGAATTCTTTTATTAAAACATTTCTTAAATAATCAATATCATTCGTATCAAATGATAAGGTTCTAGTAGTTCCTATTGATTTTTGAGGATCAGCTTTAGTTGAGACCAAATCATCCCCTTTTCCTTCAAGATTGTTAATTATAGAACTGGAAAATTTTCCTAAAATAGATTCTACTTTGCTATCGTTTTGAAATTTAAGACTATTATATAAATCACCTATTGTATGAATATTTATTTCTTCAAGCTTTTTAGTAGTTTTAATTCCAATGCCATAATAATCTTTAATAGGTAATGGAAATAAAATGTTAGGAATATCTCTATTTCGAATTATTGTAATTCCCATTGGTTTTTTATAGTCACTTCCCATTTTTGCCAAAAACTTTGTACATGCAACACCAATGGAACATTTTAATTGTGTGGTTCTAAATAACCCATATTGAAACTTTCTTAAAAAAGAATAAATATTATTATTACCAAATTTTTTATATTGCTCAGTAATATCAGCATAGCATTCATCGATAGATATTTTCTCAACAATTGGTGTTAATTTTTTAACATAAGATATAAATTCTTTAGACATTAATTCATAAAATTTATAATCACCAGGCAGTACTATTAAATTATTACATAGCATTTTCGCTTGAAACATTGGCATTCCTGAATGAATTCCATAATTTCTTGCAATATATGAACAAGTTGAAACAATACCAGCTCTACCTTCTCCCCCAATTGCAACTGCTTTACCAACTAAATTTGGATTTTTAATTTCTTCACATCGAACAAAAAATGCATTTAAATCAATATGAAGAATTATTTTTCCCATATACAAATTTTATTATAATTTCTAAAGATAATTTATACTATTTATATACTAAAATTATACTAAAAATTAACTATTTAATTCATCTTTAGCTTTTTTTAAGATCTCTTCTAAATTTTTGGCAATTTCTTTTGCCTCTTTAGTTAATTTAATCATTTCTTCTAATTCAATTTCATTATTGTTTTCTAAAATATCTGAAATTTCATTAAGTCTTTTCATTTTACTTTCAAAACTATTTTTTTCTTCCATATTATTTTTTAGTAACCTCCACTTCGATATCAGAATCTTTTAATTTAAGAATTAATTTATCATGCAAGTTAATATCATCTTTTGATTTTACTAATTTTTCACCTTTATAAACTAAAGAAAAACCTTTAGATAATATATTATTAGGATCTATTGAATTAATTTTAGCTAAATTTTCTTTAATGATAGCATCAAATGATATTATTTTTTTATCAGAAAGTTGAATAATTCTATTTAAAATTTCTTTAATTCTATTAATTTGTTTTTCAACTAATAAGCTAACATTAAATAACTGTTTATTACTTATAATTTTCATTATAAGCATTTCGTTATTTTTAATATAATAATTCATTTTATCTAAGATGTGATTTAAGATGTGCTCTATGTCATTAATAACTTCTTCCATATCAGGTACTGCTATTTCACAAGATCCAGTTGGGGTTGAAGCATAGTAATCACAAACCAAATCACAAAAACTTTGGTTAATTTCATGACCTACTGCAGAAATTGTCACAAAGGGACATTCATAAAGTGCTTTAACAAGTTCTTCATCATCAAAAGCAGATAAATCTTCGCTACTTCCTCCGCCTCTCCCAATAATTATTGCATCAGGATTTATTTTACAGGCCTCATTTAAACCTCTTAAAATGTCTTTAGAAGCTTGTTCTCCTTGGACAATTGTATTAAATTCGTATAGCTCAGCAATTGGCCATCTTCTTTTTAAATTTTTTCTAATATCAGCGCTAGCAGCTGAATTTAATCCCGTAATAATCGCAATTTTAATAGGATAAGCGGATATTCTTTTTTTATGTTCGCTATTAAAATAACCAAGTTTAAGCAATTTATTTTTGAGTTCTTCTCTTTTTAATAAAAGTTTTCCTTTTCCATAAGGAAAGACTTTATTAATAATTATTTGATATGTACCATTTTTATCATAGCAAGAAATACTACCAATAACTAAAATTTCATCTCCGTTTTTAAAATCAAAGTCAAGATTATTAAAATCATATTTAAAAATAACAGCACTCAATGTGCTGCTATCATCTTTTAAAGTGAAATAACAATGCCCGCTTCTATTTTGGCCTTTATAATTAGAAACTTCACCAATTAATCCAATATTTTTAAACTGTGGAACTGAATAAAAAAGTTCTTTAATAAACTCATTTATCTCACTAATAGTATAAAAATTATTGTTGTTTATTTGAATCATCTAAGCACCTGTCTAAAATTGCATTAATAAGTTTAAAATCTGTTTCATCACAATATTTTTTTGCAAGATTTACTGCAACATTTATTATTATAGCTTTACTATTTTCAGTTAAATAAAAATAATTTACAACACTTATAATTAATAAAGCTTGTGTACAATAATTTAAACGATCAAATTTCCAATTTTTTAAATATTTAGAAATCATTTGAACAGCAGAATCCTTATATTTTAAGGATTTAATCAAAACTTCTTTAGTGTAAACATTAATATTGTCATATTCATCGCCATAGATATCTTCCACCATTTGTTTAAAATTAATTTGTAAATTCAACTTTTGGTACACTAAAAAAGCAAAATAAATTTGGAAAATAATTTCTTGATTTTTGTTTCTTGATATTTCTGCAACACCCATACTTATTTAATAATTTCAATATTCAATTTAAATTTAATACCTTCACATAAAGATAATAAATTACTGGATAGAACATTTTCTAGTTCAGTTTTAAAGATTTCAGAATCGATATCTTCACTCAACTTGGTTTGAAATTTAATATAAGCAGTATTATCTCTTATAATTAAACTAAATTTTTCGTTATTATCGTTAACTAAATCTATTTGGTGTTTCTCTTTTATTCTTTTAAGAGAATGTTCACAAATATGTAATATTACATTTTTAGAAACTCCTGCAGTTCCAAATTTTTTATTAGTTTCTAAGTATATATAATTTTTCATAAATTCACCTACCTTATATATTTTAATACAATATTAGCAACATTTTCTTTGGTAAATCCATAAGATTTAATTAAATCAGAAGCTGGAGCAGATGAGCCAAACTCATTAATACCAAAACAATATTTAGCATATTTATGCCAACCATAAGTTGATTCCATCTCTAATGACATACGATGTTGATAATCTTTACCTAAAACATATTCTTTATATTCCAAAGGTTGCTTATCAAATAATTCTTGGCAAGGCATAGAGACAACACGAATATCAACGCCTAAACTAAATAAATATTTTTTTACATCCATTGCTAAAGATACTTCACTACCCGTAGCAATTAAAGTAAAGTCACAAATTCTTCCTTTTTCTTTTCCAATAATATAAGCACCTTTTTTCACTAAATCATAATTTGAACTTGTTTCAATAAGAGGTAAATTTTGACGAGTCAAAATAATTGCACTAGGAGTTGATGTTTCTTCAAGTGCAAGTTTATATGATGCATATGTTTCTTTAGCGTCACAAGGTCTAAAAACATTAAAATTAGGAATAGATCTTAAAGCAGCAAGTTGCTCGATAGGTTGATGGGTTGGACCATCTTCACCAACAGCAATACTATCATGAGAAAATAAATAAATTTGAGGAAGTTTCATTAATGCAGACATTCTTATTGCATTTTTCATGTAATCAGAAAAAACTAAAAATGAGCCACAGTATGTTCTTAAACCTCCATGTAAAAGAATTCCATTTGAAGCAGCAGCCATAAAAAATTCTCTAATTCCCCAGTTAATATTTGTTCCGCCTCTATTTTTATTAGAGTAAGTTGAACCATTTACAAGAGAAGTCATAACTGAAGAAGCAACATCAGCACTTCCTCCAACAAGGTTTGGAAGAAGCTCGTGATAATAATTAAGAACTTTTAAACTTGATTTTCGAGTAGCTTCACTTCCTAACTCATCCATTTTAAGATCTTCTTTATTTAAATAATTTTTAACATTATTTGTTGATAAGTCTAAAATCTTTTTAAATTTGCCTGGTTCATTCTTTTGAAGTTCTTCTAAAACATGTTGATGTTTAGCATATGCAAGTTCACCACGTTTTAAGAATGAATTCTTAAAATTATCATAAACTTCCTGAGGAATTTCAAAAGGAGGATAATCATATCCATAAGATTTTTTTGCAAATTCTCCATCTTCTTTTCCTAAAGGTGCGCCATGTACTTTATGAGTGCCTTGATTTTTACTTCCAAATCCAATTATTGTTTTAAAAATAATCAAAGTTGGAGCATCGGTGGATTTTCTAGCTTTTTTAATTGCTTTATGAATTTCATGTAAATTGTTACCATTTTTAACATAAATTACATCCCAATTTGCTGCTAAAAATCTTTTTGCGGTATTTTCAACATTAGATTGAGCTAATGGTCCGTCTAAAGTTACATCATTATTATCATAAAGAAGGATTAACTTATTTAATTTATGAAGTCCTGCAAATGTAATAGCTTCTTGCGATATTCCCTCTTCTAAGCATCCATCTCCACATACACAATATGTATAATGATTATAAATTTTGGATCCATATTGGCTCGCTAACATTGTTTCAGCCATAGCTGTACCAACAGCTTCTGCAATTCCTTGACCAAGTGGTCCACCACTTGCATCAACTCCATCTGTCATTCCAAATTCAGGATGCCCAGGAGTAATTGAACCAAATTGTCTAAATTTTTGTAAATCTTCAATGGAAATATTATAACTACATAAATGAAGAATAGTATAAAGCAACATTGAAGTATGGCCATAACTTAAAACAACACGGTCACGATTAATCCAATTAGGTTGGAAAGGATTAGCTACGACAAAATCTTTATATAATTTATATAAAATAGGGGCTAAACTTAAGCACGCACCTGGATGTCCGCTATTTGATTTATTAATTCCATCAATACACGTTGCTCTAATTGCTGCAACAGAAAGTTGTTCAACATTAGTAATTCTTACTTTTTTCTTCATTTTTAATTTTCATCCTCTCTAATTTTAATACCAACAGCTTTTAATTGCTCATCATCAACTTCTAATGGTGCGTTTGTAACAGGACAAATTCCATTTAAATTTTTTGGGAAGGCAATTACATCACGAATATTATCTGTTCCAGATAGTATCATAGTTAAACGATCTAAGCCAAAAGCAATTCCACCATGTGGAGGTGTACCATATTTTAAAGCTTCAACAAAGAAACCGAATTTTTTATCGATATCTTCTTCGGTAAAACCTAAAACATTGAATATTTCTTTTTGAACTTTTTGATCATATATTCTTAATGATCCACCACCTGCTTCATATCCATTTATTACAATATCATATGCATAAGAATAAACTTCATATGGTTTTGTCATAAGTTTATCTAAATCTTCATCGCAAGGTCTTGTAAATGGATGATGGCAAGGAGTAATTTCATTTGTTTCTTCACTCTTCTCAAATAATGGAAAATGTACAACCCATAATAAATCATAAGTATTAGGTTTAATTAAATTTAATTCTTTAGCTAATTTTGTTCTTAAAGCACCTAACCCAAAAGCCACATTTTTCCTAATTGCACCATTTGCAACAAAAATAACATCTCCTTCTTTTGGATTAAATAAATTAATAAGCTCAGTTATAATCTCGTTAGATAAGAATTTAACAAGACTTCCTTCTAAAGTTCCATTAATAAATTTATAGCATCCAAATCCTTTTAAAGAAAACTTACTTGCCAATAAATTTAGCTCGTCTTGTTTCTTTCTTGTAGCAATATGAGAATAATTTTCTACTAAAATTCCTCGAATATATTTTGATTGTTTATATGATTCAAAATTAGATTTTTTTAATAAAGATGTTAAATCTTTAATTTTCATATCAAACCTTGTATCTGGTTTATCTGAACCATATACATCAACTGCTTCATCATATTCCATTTGTCTTAAAGGAAGTTTAACATCAAAATTTATTGTATCTTTAAATATTTTTTTAATTAAACCTTCCATTAATGTTAAGATTTCTTCTTGATTTAAAAAAGAAGTTTCAATATCAATTTGGGTAAAATCTGGTTGTCTATCTGCTCTAAGATCTTCATCACGGAAGCATCTAGCAATTTGATAGTATCTTTCAAAACCACTTATCATAAGCATTTGTTTATATAATTGTGGCGATTGAGGTAAAGCATAAAAACAACCTTTATGAAGTCTTGAAGGAACAAGATAGTCACGAGCACCTTCAGGTGTTGAAGGAGCAAGATAAGGAGTTTCTATTTCGACAAAATCATTTTCATCTAAATATTCATGAACAGATTTGACAATTTTTGCACGAATTAAAAAACGATCTTGCATACTCTTTCTTCTTAAATCCAAATAACGATATTTCAAGCGTATATCTTCATTTGCATTCGAATCTTCACCAGTTGAAATTGGAGGTTGTTCGCTTGTATTAATTAAAGTAATTTTGTTTGCGTTAATTTCAATTTCACCTGTTTTTAAATTAGGATTTGGATTATCTTTTTTTGTAACTATACCAGTAACCTGAATAATATATTCATTCCTAATATCAGGAATCTCAACTTCATTATTAACACAAATTTGAATAATTCCTTTTCTATCTCTTAAATCAATAAAAAGTAAGTTTCCAAGGTTTCTTCTTTTTTGCACCCATCCAATAACTGTTACAGTTTCTCCAACATTGGATAAGCTTAAATCTCCACAATAATTTGTTCTTAAATATTTTTCCATAATTTTATTCCTTACAATGACATTCACATTCACCATCACAATGACAATGATCTTTACCTTCTAAAAATAATTCTTCTAACTTTTCATCAAGATTATCTAATGACACACTAAATTGTTCTTGCGTTGAAAGATTTTTAAATTTCACAATATTTTGTTGTATTTCCTCATCACCAATTATTAAAGCAAACTTAGCTTTTCTTCTTTCAGCTTTCTTAAACATTTGAGAAAAGTTTTTATTTTCTACACAAATATCTACTAATAATCCACTAATTCTTAACTTTTCAGCAAGTTTTAGTGAAAAAGGAATATTTTTCTCACCTATAGGCATAATGTAAATATCTAATAAATTTTTGATATCTTCGAAGCAATTAAATTCATCTAATACTCCGACAAGTCTTTCTATACCAAAAGAAAATCCAATACCTTCAATTTGTGGGCCACCACATTCAGCAACAAGCTTATCGTAGTGTCCCCCTCCGCCAAGAGCACCATAATTCTTGTTAGTAGGATCGGAATAATGAAACTCAAAAACTACACCGCTATAATAATCAAGTCCTCGAACCAAATTATTATCAATTTCATAATCGATGTTATTATCATCCAATATTTTTAATATAGTGTTAAAACTCTCTTTTGCCTCAGTTGTTAAATAATCTGAAATTTTAGGAGCATTTTTGATAATTTCTTGATCCTTCTCAACTTTGCAGTCTAATATTCTTAAAACATTTAAATTATATCTTTCATGACAATCTGAACACATATCATCAAGATAATGTGAGAAATAATTTTTAAGAGCTACAATGTATGATTTTCTTGAAGCATCATCACCTAAAGTATTTATTTTTAATTTAATATTGGTTAAATGTAAAGCTTTTAAACATGCAACGCCTAATAAAATAACTTCAGCATCACGATAAGGATTATTAACACCAACACATTCAACACCAAATTGATTAAATTGACGATATCTACCAGAAGATGGTCTTTCATAGCGAAAACAAGGGCCTAAATAAAAGGCTTTTACAGGAAAATCTTGGTTTGCAAAAAGTTTATTATTTACCATTGTACGAATTGTACCAGCAGTAATTTCAGGTCTTAATGCTAGACTTCTTCCACCTTTATCATTAAAAACATACATTTCTTTTCTTACAATATCTGATGAATCGCCAACAGATCTTAAAAATAATTCTGTATGTTCAATAATTGGTGTTCTAAACTCGTTATATCCGTAAGCAAAAGCTACACCTTTTAATATTTCTTCTACAAGCGTATATTTAGGTGCTTCGTCCATAATAATATCATGCGTACCTTTTACAAGATTAATCATAAAAAACTCCTTTTTAACCTCATTATTATATCAAAAAAAGACCTTAATTTAACTTAAAACTAATGAAAAACACGTTTTATATTAATAATATCTTTAATATTTTTTAAAATTGCAAAAACCTTTTCAAGTTCATTAATATCCTTAACATAAATTTGACAAAAAATTGAACATTTCATTTCAGATGGAAAAAGTTTTGCATTAATTTCAGTACATTTAATTTTTATCGAATTTAATAAGTTTAAAATATCAGCAATTAATGAAGGCCTGTCAACACATTCTAGAACAATGTCAACAGGATAGGACTCATTTTTAGAATTTTGTTTCCACTTTACATCAAGTAAACGTTCTTTTTTGTTTAAAACATTAGGACAATCGCATCTATGAACTGTAATACCATTACCTTTTGTCACGTAACCAACTATCAAGTCACCTGGTATAGGTGTGCAACAATTCCCAAGAGTTATTTTTATTCCTTTTTGATTATCCACTGATACAGGACAATTATCATCTTCAAAATTTTGCTTTTTAAAGAGAGTAATATCAGTTTTATCTTTTCTTTTAATTCCTAAAAAATCACAAATTTGAGCAGGTGTTACATTATGTTGACATATTGATATAAATAAATCATTCGTAGATTTTACTTTAAAATTTGTTAAAACATTAACGTTAGATAATAAATCTAACATTTCTTTTTCACCAATCTCTCGTTCTTTAAAAAAGTCAATGCAAGATTGTTTGCCTTTTTCAATTTTATCTTCTCGCATCAAACTTTCATTTTTCTTTTGCAAAAACTTTTTAATTCTTGACCTTGCCGTGTTGGTTTTAACCATATTAAGCCAACTTTCATTTGGCCCATTTGATGTATTTGAAGTTTTTATTTCAACAACATCGCCTGTTTTTAAAGGAGTGCTTATAGGAACAAGAGTATTATTAACTAATGCACCAATTATATTGTCCCCAATTTTTGTATGAATTCTATAAGCTAAATCAATAGGAGTTGATCCAGTTGGAAGATCAATTACTTTTCCTTTTGGTGTAAAAACATAAACATTTGCTTCAAAAATATCTTTTGATAAATTTTCCATATATTCTTGAGCAGTTGCATTTTGATTTTTGCTACTCATTGAAACAAAATCTCTAAACCAATGCAATTTTTCTTCAATTTCTTTTTGTTCTTCTTTCGCATTATAGTGTGAATTTTCTTTATATCTCCAGTGAGCAGCAACACCTGTTTCTGCAATTTCATCCATCTCTTTAGTTCTAATTTGAACCTCAAATAAGTTACCATCACCAGCAATAATTGAAGTATGTAAAGATTGATACATATTTGGCTTTGGCATAGCAATATAATCTTTAAATCTTCCAGGTATAGGCTTAAAGTGAGCGTGAATTAAGCCTAAAATTTCGTAACAGTTGATTTCTGTCTCTGTAATAATTCTTAAAGCTAAAACATCATAAATTTCTTCAAATGTATGTCCTTTAACATACATTTTTTTATAAATTGAATATATCGATTTAACACGTGATTCGATTTCAAAATTAATTTTTTCTTCAATAAGAATATCTGCAATTTTCTTTTTAAGTGTATTTAAAGCTTTAGTTCTATTTTTTATCGAGCTATTTAATTTATTTTCAATTTCATGAAATTTTTCAGGTTCAAGAATTTTTAATGAAAGATCTTCAAGTTCACTTTCTATTCGATAAATACCTAATCTATGAGCGATAGGAGCAAAAACATTAAGCGTCTCTTTTGCAAGAGCAATTTGGCGTTCAGTTTTTAAAGCATCAATTGTCCTCATATTATGGAGTCTATCAGCTAATTTAATGATAATAACACGAACATCTTTTGCCATTCCTAAAAAGATTTTTCTTCTATCTTCTGCTTCAAATTCTTCTTGAGTACGATGTGAAAGTTTTAATCGTTGAATTTTAGTTAAAGCATCTACAATTCGACCAACTTCTTCTCCAAACATTGAATTAATATCTTCAATCGTTACTTCAGTATCTTCGACAACATCATGTAAAAATGCAGCTGTTATAGTAACAGGGCCAGATTGTAATGTTGCACAAATATAAGCCACTTCTATTAAATGTTGAACATATGGAACACCAGATTTACGATAAATGCCGGCATGTTTTAAAGAAGCAAAATCGTATGCTCGTTTAATTAAATCACGATCTTCTTCGTTATGAATGTAAGGATAATAAATTTCCCTTACATCTTCGAATGAATGCATGATATAACCTTCATCATATTTTTTTGTTTCTTTTTCTAAATTTACCTTTTCCATAATTTTATTTTAATAGACAGAAAATATTATTCAAATCTTTCTACTAGCAGTTGATAAAATAATTTATTTTGATAATTATTTTCCTTAAATTTTCCAATTAAAGTAACATAATTATTTTCAAAAATATGTTCATCAAAATTAAAATAAGTAATTTGAATAGGATGATTCCTATCATAATATAATAAATGTTTTTCATCTTTTGATTTAATAAATTTTGTTACTTCAAAAGAATTTATTTTAAATTTAGGTTCTTTAAAACCTTCACCAAAAGGCTTAAATGATTTTAAAATTTGATAGTTATCTAAATTTAGATCTTCAAGACTTATTTCAATAGTATTTTCATTATTAGTAAAGGGATGTTTTATTGAATATTCATAAAATTTCTTTTTAATAAATTCAAAATTATTTTTATTAAAAGACAAACCACCTGCAAATTTGTGGCCACCTTTTGTAATAAGTAAATCTCCGATATCGTTAAAAAAATCAATAATATCAAAACCCTCTTTTGTTCTAATTGAACCTTTCAAAATTGAAGGTTCCTCAGTATTTGGAGTCAGAATAATTGTTGGTAAATTAAATTTGTTCAAAAATTTATTTGCAATTAAACCACATAAACCTTCTTCGACATTAACGTTAAGAATTATGCCAGGATTTTTACTTAAACCATCAAAATCATAATTATCAAATTGTTGGATTTTATTTTTTTTCTCAAAATTTTTCTCATTAATCCATTTTTTTTCATTATATAAATAAGGATTATTTAAATTTATAAAATAATCAACTATTTTTCTATTTTCATCGTTTAATACTAATCTTACAATAGCATTAATTTTAGGAATTAAGTTTAATGTTAAAGTGTCCTCGTCAATGTTACAAACATTATCAACTAATTCACAAATATTTTTATAACGATTTAAATTAATATAATATAAACCTAGTTTGACCAAATCGCGATTATAGCCTTGAAGGATCATCATATCGCTTAATATTGAAATAGCACCTAAAACTAAAAGATAATCATCAATATGACCTAAAAGGCACCAAGAAAAATAAAAACAAACTGCTCCAGCACTCAAATTAATTTCACCAAAATTAGAATATATCGGATGCAAAATATATTTTGCTTTTGGAATATTATTTTTATCATATTCATGATGATCAAAAATTATAACTTCAATTCCTAGACTATTTGCATAGTCTACTTCTTTTGTAAGTGTTATTCCATTATCAACACAAAGGATAATGTTATATCCTTTTTTATTAAATTCATTTATTTTATCAATTGTTAAGCCATATCCATCTTTATCTCTTAAAGGAATATAAAAATCAAATTCAGCACGAAAATATCTAAACAAAAGAGACATAATAGAAACTGACATTATTCCATCACAATCATAATCTCCATAGATCATAATCTTCTTTTTATGTTTAATTACGTCTAAAAAATAGTTTTTAACGTTTAAAATATTATTAAATCTTAAATAAGAAGGGAGTGAATTCTTATTAATATTCTTTGTTAATTTTATATAGTCCTCTTCTGTAATATGGAAATAATTAAGTAATTTATTAAGGAAAATATTGCTCATATTGTATTAAAAAGGTCGATTACTCGACCATTTCCTAATCATTTATACCAACAACAATTGACTCTGAAGGACCATTATCATTGTCTATGTTTTGTTTTATTTTTTTAGATTTTTTAGGTCTTATAGCGTCACGTGTCAATAGATAAACTTTTTCTAATTTCTTCTCTAAAGATAATGATAAAATTTTGATAAACATAAACGATAAAACCATACCAATTAAAACCATTAAAATCATTAAAGGCTCTAATCCATTAGCGAAGAAACATGGAATAACAGCAAATGAAATTACTAAACAAGTAATAAATAAACCATCAGAAGTTTCGTTGATAGAATACTCAAATTTTTCATACTTAAGCTCTTTATTTGAAGAAAGTTCCTTTTTATTATCATTAAATGTTTGTTTTTCATTTATAAAGAAAGCATTAATAATTAGATAAGTAAATACAAATACAAATAACAACCCATAACTTACAAGTGGATTTAATGGAGCTTGTACAAGGGAGAAAATGCCAACTGTAATAATGCTAACTCCTAAGGTTAAAATTAATGATGTTAATGCCTTAGCAAGTCCAAATCTAATTGTTAAATAAACAGAGATTATTAAGGATGAAATTAAAATTGAAATCATCACACAGTAATTTGATGAATCACTCATAACACGATTATTTAACTTTAATTCGCCAGTTTCGGTTGCATTAAGATATTCTTCTGAAAGTGTATTTAAAACATCAATTAAGGAACTTCGACTTTCTTGAGTGTTACCAATCATGAAATAGTAAGTATTTGTTGTATCGTTAGCATCAATAATATTGCTAAAATCTAAACTAAATGTATATAAACGATAGGTTGCTGAGGAATTTTTATATTCATAGTAATAATTATCAATAACTATATTATCAGCATTATCAACATCTACACCAAAATAGGAATTTTCTCCTTTTTCATCTAATGTAATTGTTGTTAATGATTGCTGGAAATTTAAAATCGTATTATTAATAGCGTTGTCTGTTCCATCAGTTGGATTTGCTACTAATCTTTGAGTAACATAACTTGAATATTGATTAGATGTATCTTCGCCATAAATATTTCCGTTAAGGCTTTGGAAAGTAATTAAACCTGCCAAGGAAGCAACTAATAATATAGTTCCAACTATAGAATAGATTCTTTTTGTTGTTTTTGTTGTTTTTGTTTTATAAATATCAAAATATGTTGGTTTCTCATCGTTTAATAAATTAGGAACAAATTTAGAATCAACATTAATCAATTTTGGATGAGTATTAACAATTGAGCTTGTATATAAAAGATATGAAATTAATCTAACAAGACATCCATTTATAATAAAGTTAAGAACTGATCCAATAATTAGCAAAGTACCAAAGGATATTGTTATAGAACTAGGAACTAAATACGTAACAACGCCTAAAATTAAACCAATAATAGATATATCTAAAATATACCAAATAGATTTTTTACCACCTTCTTGATAAGATTTTTTATAATTTTTACCAAGATATATTTCATTTCTTATTTTTCTAAAATATATAGTAAGTGAAGCAATAGAAATTGCAGTTATTACTAATAATGCAATAATTGCACCTAAATTAAATTGAATATTTAAGATATTAAATAATCCAAGTGATAAGATAAAAAGACCTAAAGTAACGATAGAACCGAAAACACCAGAAATTCCATAATTTAAGCCTAAAAACAACGTAATAATTATAAAGGCGACAATTAAGGTAATTAAAAGAGAAGACATTTGAACATGGTGATTTCTAACTAAATATTCAACTTGAGGGTCGACACTTTCCGTATATGCATAATTTCCACCATAATTAGCTAAATTAATTTCATATTTATAAGTTGAAGCATTAAATTTACCACACCAAATATTAGCTTTTTTGTAAGCAAGTGCTTCTTCTGTTACTTGAGAGCCATAATAAGAAGATTCTTCATCAGAATTTAATAAATTATATCCACCAAAATAAATTTCATTATATGTTACTTCTTCTTGATTAGCATTTGCATCATAGTCCCAATAAACATTTGCAGCATTCGTACAGTCAATAGCAAATAAAACATAGTTTCTAATATTATATGAAAAAATATTATTAGTACCTTGATCAGTTAAAAAATCTTCTAAATCAAGATTTGTTAACCAATTGTTTAAAATAAATATTTTGTTTTCGTCGGCAACAGTTTCTTCAGTTGTTTCTCCTTCATCGGTAGTTCCCTCACTACCATCACCAGTTGATGTACCGGTTGTTGATCCACTAGTATTACTTCTTAATATTTTATTTTGTGTAGTGGCGCCATCTGTTGATGAAGAATCCCCATCAGACTCAACAACACTTGCTTGTTCATATAATTTTTTAAATCCATCTGGATTAGATAAATTTATAACAACATAAGGGTAACCATTTCTATATTCAACTCTTGCATCGCCTGGATTAAAAAATCTTGTATCAGATTCAGAATTATTTTCTTCAGTAAAATTAGAATAATCAACAGAAGCTGAAGAATCAGTCAAAATATTTGTATTAGTAACTTGTGCATCATCGCCTAAAACGAGATTTGTTTCACTACCATAAGTTGAAGCCATAAATGACCAGCTAAATGGTAAATAAGATGCAACATCATCATATAAAGAACTTTCGGTTTTAAATGTTACTTCGATTGTATCATAGCCAACAGTATTAATTTTATAGTCATTAACTTGTGCAATATCTAATCTATTTTCAAATTCATTAACAACATCATCAAGAACATCACTTTTTTCTTCATCACTAAGTAAGTCATAATTATCTTGGGACATATCGTTAGCAAAGGAATCATCAATAATTCTATCGCTTATTGTATAAACATAAGTTCTACTTCTAGTATAATCAATATTCCCATTAATAATCTGAATTGTAGGAATAATAGCAACGAAAGCCGAAATCAATATTGAAAAGCCAATTGTAAGATAGGCAATAAATTTTTTCATAAGTTACCTCTTAATTATTAAACGTGTTTATAAATATATTTATAAACATTCGCATAATAATATACATTAAAGGAGTAAAATTAACAAACACTTTTTAATAATAAAGATAAGATATTATACTAAAAATTAACTAAAATATTACTATTTATTTACTATTTTTCTATTTAATACATTTTGACCAAGTTCTGTAACTTTTCTCCCAACTTTTGTTCTTTCAATTAATCCAATACTAACTAAAAATGGCTCATTCATTTCTTTTATATTGCTTACATTTTCATTTAAATAATCCGCTACATTTTCCAAAGAGGCACCCTTATTATTAAACTTATCAAATAATATATTCAATATTTCATAATCTAATTCATTTAAACCTAATTCATCTATACCTAAGAAATTAAAGAAAGTTAATATATTGTTATAAGTAATGTTATCGATTTTGTAATAAATAGAATAATCGACAAGTCTTTTTATTAAATTATTTACGATTCGTGGGGTTTTTCTACTTCTTTTAGCAATTTCAAGAGCTATATTGTCATCAACTTTTATTTTCATTTTTTCACAATTAAATTTAACAATTTCTTTTAATTCATCATCCGTATAATATTCAAATCTGAATTGAATTCCAAACCTTTCTCGCAAAGGTCTTGTCATTAATGATGGTTTTGTTGTTGCGCCTATAATAGTAAAATGAGGAACTTTTAATGATAAAATTTTAGTTTTTTCGCAGTTTTTATAAGAAACATTCAATGTAAAATCATCCATTACACTATACAATATTTCTTCAATTTCTGTTTTAAGACCATGTATTTCATCTATAAATAAAATATCTTTGTGATTTATTTGAGCAATAATTTCAATCATTTCTGCCGGTGTTTCAATACTTGGAGCAGAAACAGAATAAATTTTAGACTTTAATTCATTTGATATTACATTTGCTAATGTTGTTTTACCTAAGCCTGGTGGACCATAAAACAAACAGTGATCTAAACTTTGACTCCTTTTCTCAGCACTAAATATAAAAACTTTTAATCTGTTTTTTATCTTTTCTTGCCCAAAAAATTGTTTTAGATTTGATGGTCTTAAAATTATTTCAAAATTTTCTTTAACCATTTTTTATAATTTCAACAGCTTTTTTAAAAATTTCTTGTTCAGTTAGATTATTTGGCATTTTTTGCAGTGCTTTAAAAATTTTATTTGAGTCATATCCTAAAGAACATAAAGCATAGTATACATCAGGATAATTAAAGTTAATCTTTTCATTTATTTTTGGCATTTTCTTAGATAATTCATTAATTATTAATGTTGCTTTACTTCCTATACCTTTAATTTTTTCTAATTCTTGGTATTTTTCATTTTTAATTAAGAATACTAAATTACTAAAATTATTTTTTCTTAATATATTTAAGGAAGTTTTTGGACCAATTCCTTGTATTTTTAATAGATTTACAAAAACTTCTCTTTCTGTTTTATCAAGAAACCCATATAAATTAATTTCATCTTCAAGAATATTTTCCCAAATATAAATTTGGTAAGATTCATTTAATTTAAATGCATTTTCATTTGTAACAAAAATATTTAAAGCAAACTGATCAAATATTTCCAAAGTAACTGATTTAATATTTTTAAAAATTACTTTTCCCTTTAAATATTCAATCATTCAAAATTATTCAAAATATTCAAACTCAAAGTCTTCAATTTTTACAGTATCACCAGTTTTAGCGCCGATTTTGTGTAGTTCTTCATCAACTCCAATTTTATTTAAATATTGAATAAACTTAAGCATTCCTTCATCTTCAGACATATTAATTAAGTGATAAGTACGAACGACTCTTTCGCCCAAAATTTCGTATTCATTATTGCTTCTTTTAACAATTCTGAAAATTTCTTCATTATCATTTAATTCAATAACCTTTTCTTTTTCTTCCTCATCATAAATAGGATAAGTTACTGCAGTCTTTAATAATTCAAAACATTTATCAATTACAAGATCAAGATTATAATTAGCTAACGAGCTTATTGGTATTACATCAATGCCAAGTTTATTTTTAAAAGCAACAAACTTTTTATATGCATCATCATTATC
The DNA here is from genome assembly GCA_944327845.1 of uncultured Bacilli bacterium. Taxonomy (GTDB): domain Bacteria; phylum Bacillota_I; class Bacilli_A; order RFN20; family CAG-826; genus Onthovivens. The sequence goes on along the minus strand of CALVHN010000001.1, from coordinate 154,885 downwards.
AACCTTACTTGCTACAACTATTTGTGGTCTATCGATTAAATGCATTTTATATTCTTCTAATTCCTTGTTAATAACTAAATAATCATTATAAGGATCACGGTCACTATCCATATCGACCATATGAATCAATATCTTCGTTCTTTCAATATGCCTTAAAAAATTTAATCCTAAGCCTTTTCCTTGGTGTGCTCCTTCAATTAAACCAGGCATATCAGCTAAAACAAAAGATTGATTATTTTTACTAACAACACCCAAATTAGGAATTAACGTTGTAAAATTATAATCAGCAATTTCAGCTTTGCAATTAGTTACACATGATATAAAAGTAGATTTTCCAACACTAGGAAAACCAATAATTCCTACATCTGCTAATAACTTTAATTCAATGATTATTCTTTTTCTTTCGCCAGGAAGACCATTTTCTGCGATTTTTGGTGCTTTATTTCTTGGATTCTTAAAACACGCATTGCCTCTTCCGCCACGACCACCTTTACATATAAGAATAGTTTTGCCATCTTCATTTAAATCACAAACGAATTTATGGTTTTCTTCTAAAAATATTACGCTACCAACAGGGACATCTATATATACATCCATAGCATTTTTACCATATTGATTTTTAATGTCTCCGTTTTCTCCATCAGCTGCAGAGAATACTTTTGAATGTCTAAAATTAAATAAAGTATTAATATTTTTTGAAGCGCGTAAAAAAATTGAGCCTCCTTTACCGCCATTTCCACCATCAGGACCGCCACGAGGTCTATTTTTTTCTCTCAAGAAAGAGATTCTTCCATCTCCTCCTTTTCCACTTCTTAACTCTATTACAACACGATCAATAAACATATTTTTAAAAGAAAACCACCTGTAAAACAGGTGGCAATTATTTAAGCTAAATTTTCGTAAACACTTACGCGTTTTCTATTTTTACCTACTCTTTCAAATTTAACAATACCTTCTTTTAAAGCAAAGATTGTATCATCTTTACCTTTTTTAGTATTGATACCTGGGTAAATTCTAGTACCGCGTTGTCTATAAATAATTGCTCCTGCTTTACATATTTGTCCGTCTGCAATTTTAACACCTAATCTTCTACCAGCAGAATCACGGCCGTTTTTTGTACTACCAACACCTTTATGTGAAGCGAAGAGTTGAATATCTAATTTAAATCTTAGTACCATAACTTTCATTCCTTTCCTCAATTTTTACAAAATCTCCAAAAGAGTCTTGTATCGTTCTAAGTTGAACTTCAATCGTTTCAATAACAATTTGATCATGAATATCAATTTTGTTATTGGATAAACATTTAACATACCCATTTTGAATTTTGACCTCAAAATTTGAAATATTGTTTATTGCATTTAAGCCACCAATAATAATTGAACTAACTGCGCTACAAACAATATCTTTACCTTTTATATCAAAATTGGCATGTCCTTTTGCTTCAAAACCAATAATATTGTCCTTATGTTTTAAAAAAACAATATTAATCATTATGCATTAATACTCTTGATTAATAAACAAGTATAAGGTTGTCTATGACCTTGAGTCTTACGATAATTAGATTTAGGTTTGTATTTAAAAACACGAATTTTCTTACCTAATCCTTGTTTTTCAACAGTAGCAACGACACTTGCACCTTTAACTGTAGGATTTCCGTTTATCATTTTATCTCCGCCAATTAAAAGAACATCGTTGAAAGTATATTCAGAACCTACTTCGACATTATTTAATTTTTCTACATAGATTTTTTGTCCTACTTCAACTTTAAGTTGCTTTCCGCCGCTTAAAATTATTGCGTACATCTTTGTTCCTCCATCAATAAATAAAATTACTCGCTCTTAAGGTACCAATTTATAATTGGATTTAAACCTTCTCAATGCGGTTGTAAATTTAATGATTTACAACGCGAATATTTTAATTTAATTCAATCGATAAGTCAACAAGCTTTTAAATCAAACCATTCTCTTTAAAGCTAAAATAATTGAATTTAGAAACAATAATATGATCGATTAAATTACATTTCAAATTTTTGGAAATTTCAATCAATTGATTAGTCGCTAGAATGTCTTCGTTTGAAGGTTCAGAATTTTCAGAAAAATGAGTATGAACAATTAAAAATGAATCTCCTTTATTTTGAGATATTCTTTCTGATATATCATCAAAACTCAAAATAACAGAAATTTTGCTACTTGTGACAATTTTATTTTTGGAAATTCTTATATTATTTTTATAAATGTATAGATATAAAGTTTCATTTTTATTAATACCGAACTCATTAATAAATTCTTTATATATATTTCTTGGTTCAATACTTCTATTTAATTCATTAACATTTCTTATAATTCTTTTGCACAATTCAAAGCAAGCGATTAACTTTAAACATTGGGCGTTGGAAAGACCTTTTATCTTTTTTAATTCATTATAATTAACATTAGTAAGCTCGGACAAATTTGAATATTTTTTTAATATTTCATTTGATATATCAATTACCGATTTTCCTTTAATTCCACTTCCTAAAATTAGAGCTAATAAATTAACATTAGATAAACTATCAATTCCATTATTTAAAGCTAATTCTCTTGGCCTAGAAGATTCATCTAAATCTTTAATTTGAATTGTCATTTCCACTCAAATTGATAACCACCAGGCAATTTCACTTTTCCATCCCCGGTTATAAACAACTTATAAACAATTACTGATACAATTGCTATAGCAAGGATAGCCATAACTGTGGCTAAAGTAATCGCTTCACCAGGTTTAATGTTATTTAATTCTTCATTAGTTAATGGTACTTTTTCCATATCTCCTCCTTTCATATAACAAGATGCAAGAAAAGAGGAAAAATTACCAAATTATTTTAATTTATTTATTTTTTCTTCTAATAACGAAAGTTCCTTAGTATATTTTTCATATTTTTCTTTTTCAAGATTTACTTTTTGTTCAGGAGCTTTTTTAAGGAATGTTTCATTAGAAAGAATTTTTTTACTTCTTTCAATTTCAGAAAGTAAAAATTCTTTTTGCTTATTTAAAGTCTCAAAAATTTCATCTTTATTTAAATTATTTTCTATATAAAGAACAAAATCATTTTCTGCAAAAAATATTGAGCTTGAAGATTGTTTATTAAATTCTATCTTATTTGCAAAAGCAAAACGACTTAAATAGCTAACTAGAGATTTATCAAAATCATTTCCATTAATTATTAAATCAATTTTAGTGTTAGGCACAAGATTATTTTCAACCTTATAAGAACGAATAAAATCAATAGACTTTCTTAAAAGTTCAACTTTATTAATCGAATCTTCAAAAACATAATCATTATTAAATTCAGGATAATCTTCTAACATAATTGAATCTTTATGTTCAGGAAGATTTAAATAAATTTCTTCACTGATAAATGGTGAAAATGGATAGATCATCATAATAATCGCTTTTAAGACATACATTAAAACACTTAATGTATTTTTTAAGGAATCAGATGATGAAAGAGAAACTTTACTCATTTCAATATAAAAAGAACAAAAATCATCATAAACAAAATTATATAAAATATTGCTAGCAACACCATATTCGTAGCAATCCATTTTCTTAGTAACTGATTGTATGGTTTCTTCTAATTTTGAAAGAATATATTTATCGATTAAATTAAGTTTATTAAAATCAATCTTAAGTTCAGAAATATTGCTTTCTTCATATTTCATTAAGATAAAACGAGCACTATTCCAAATTTTATTTAAGTAATTGCTTGCACTTTTTACTTTTTCTTCATCATACCTCATATCAAGTCCAGGTGATGCAGTTGTTGCAAGAAAATATCTTAATGAATCAACACCATAATTATTAATTACATCAATTGGATCAACACCATTTCCAAGAGTTTTTGACATTTTTCTTCCGAGTTTATCTCTAATTAAACCATGAATTACAACATCCTTAAATGGACGTGAATTGGTAAAATGTAAACCTTGAAAATACATTCTTGCAACCCAGAAGAAGATAATATCATAGCCAGTAATTAAGCAATCTAAAGGATAATACCTCTTTAAATCATCGGTATTATTTGGCCATCCTAATGTAACAAAAGGCCATAGTGCGCTTGAAAACCATGTGTCTAAAACATCTTCATCTTGAACCCAATCTCCACTATTATCAGGGATTTTTTCAGATATTAGTAGTTTATTAGTGGTTTTATTGTAATAAACAGGTATTCTATGGCCCCACCATAATTGACGAGAGATACACCAATCGTCACATTTTTCCATCCAATTAATTAATGTTTTTTCAAAACGTTTTGGGAAGAAATTAACTTTATTATTTGTTTTTTGATTTTCTAAAACACTTTGAGCAAGAGGTTTCATTTTAATAAACCATTGTTTGCTTAAAATAGGTTCAACAACAGCATCACTTCTTTCAGAGTGACCGACATCGTGGATAATTTCTTCAATTTTAATTAAATTATCATCATTCTTAATATCATTAACTAAAGTGTCACGACATTTTTCTCTAGTTAATCCTTTATATTTACCAGCGTTCTCATTCATTGTTCCATCAACATTCATGACTAAAATATTTTTCATATTATATTTTTTACCTAATAAATAATCATTTGGGTCATGAGCTGGGGTACATTTCATAACACCAGTTCCAAATTCAATATCAACATATTCATCAGCGATGACAGGAATTTTTTCATTATTTGCTGGATTAATCACCATTTTTCCAATTATATCTCTATATCTATCGTCATTAGGATTTACAACTAAACATGTATCTCCAAACATTGTTTCAGGTCGAGTAGTTGCTACAGTTAAATAAGTTGCAGGATTATCAACAAATCTATATTTAAAATAGTAAAAATAGCCTTTATCTTTTTTATATATTACTTCAACATTACTTAAAGCAGTTCTCATCTGAGGATCATAATTAACTATTCTTTCACCACGATAAATTAACCCACTATCATAAAGCTTTTTAAATACAAGATATACTGCATGTTGGAATCCTTCATCAAGAGTGAATCTTTCACGAGAATAATCAAGCATCAAACCCATTTTTGCCCATTGTTTATGAATTAAAGCATGGTATTCATCTTTCCACTTATAAGCTTCTTTCAAAAAAGCTTCTCTTCCAATATCAAAACGAGAAATTCCTTGTTCTTTTAATTTAGCATCAACTTTTGCTTGAGTAGCTATTCCTGCATGGTCACAACCTGGTAAATATAAAACATCAAATCCCTTTGCTTTTTTATATCTACAAGTAATATCTTGAATTGTTGTATCAATAGAATGTCCGATATGTAACTTACCGGTAACATTTGGAGGGGGAATTACCATTGAAAACTTATTTTTTGATTTATCTCCAGCTTCAAAATATCCTTTTGATTTCCAATTTTCGTATTTTCCCTCTTCGACTTTTTTAAAATCATAACGCTTATCAAGACTCATAATTATGCTCCTAAATTATTTAAAATAAATTGTTTTAATTTTTCTAGAGAAGAATTATTTTTAATTGACACCAAAAAATAAGAATCCTCTTTTATTTCTTCATTAAAAGCTAAAGAATAATTCTTTTTTATTCTAGCTCGTTCAGATTGATTTAATTTATCACTTTTTGTAAAACAAATTACAAATTTTTGTTTAGATTCTTTTAAAAAATTAAAAAAATCAATATCGTTTTCACCAGGAATAATTCGAGAATCTAATAAAAAAATAATTAATTTTAAATCATTATTATCTTTAAAATATGTTTCAAGCATATTACCATAAAAATTATAGTCAAAATCTTTTTTTGCACTATAACCATAGCCAGGACAATCAACAATATAAAATTTATTATCAACAGAAAAATAATTAAGCATCTTTGTCATACCAGGCTTAGAACTAGTATAAGCAAGATGCTTGTTATTACAAATCGCATTGATTAAACTCGATTTCCCAACATTAGATTTTCCAACAAATAAAATTTCTGGTAACGAAATTGGTTTATCTTTGATATCAACAACACTTTTTACAAATTTAATATTTTTAAAAGAATAATCCATATATTTTAATTTTCTAAGCAAACTTTAACAGCATCATCTACTTTTTTCATATAGATGATTTCTAAGTTATCTTTAATTTCTTTTGGAAGTTCACTAACATCCTTCTTATTTCCAGATGGAATAATTACTTTTTTAATTCCACTTCTTAAGGCAGCTAATGTTTTTTCACGTAAGCCACCAATAGGTAAAGCATTTCCTCTTAAAGTGACTTCTCCTGTCATAGCAATATCTCCACTTACAGGAATTTTTGTAAAGCAAGAAAGAATTGCAGTTGTAATAGCGCAACCCGCACTAGGTCCATCTTTACTAACAGCACCTTCAGGAACGTGGATATGTATATCATTTTCTTCAAATAATGCTGGATCAATATTATATTTAGTAGCATTAGCTTTAACATAATCTAAGGCAATTGTACAAGATTCCTTCATTACATCGCCTAATTTACCAGTTAATATTAATTGTCCTTTACCTTTAAAATAATTAACCTCAATTGGTAAAATATCTCCACCAAAAGGAGTATAAGCAAGACCAGTTACAACTCCAACTTGTTTTCCTTTTTCTTTGTCAGTTGGTTCAAAAATTTCAAGTCCAAGATATTTTTTTACTTTTTTAATATCGATAATTACTTTATCTTTAACTTTTCCATTTAATTTATCGACGACAAACTTTCTTAAAATTGATGCAATTTTTCTTTCAAGGTCACGAACACCACTTTCTCTTGTATATCTTTCAATAATATAAGCAATTGCATCATCTAAAAATTCAATTTCATCAGATTTTACACCATTATTATTCATTTCTTTTAAGATTAAAAAATCTTTTGCGATATGAATTTTATCTAATAATGTATATGAATCAACTTCTATTAACTCTAACCTATCCATTAAAGGAGTTGGAATATTACTTAAATCATTTGCAGTACAAATAAATAAAACTTTACTTAAATCATAAGGAAGTTCTAAATAATTGTCATTGAATGCAAAGTTTTGTTCAGGATCTAAAACCTCTAATAAAGCACTAGAAGGTTCTCCTTTAAAACCATCTCTTCCCAATTTATCAATTTCATCAAGCAAGAATACAGGATTTTTAACTCCAACTTTTCTTAATAAAGAAATTATTCTTCCAGGTCTAGAACCAACATAAGTTCGACGGTGTCCACGAATTTCAGCTTCATCTGAAACTCCACCTAATGAACATTTTATGAATTTTCTATTTAAAGCTCTGGCAATTGATTTTGATAAAGAAGTTTTCCCACATCCAGGAGGTCCATAAAAACAAAGAATTGGAGCTTTTAAATTTTGATTAATCTGTTTTACAGCAAGATATTCAACAATTCTCTCTTTTACTTTTTTAAGTCCATAATGGTCCTCATCGAGAACTTTAATTACATTTTTAATATCATTGTTATCTTCAGTCTCTTGATACCAAGGAACATCCATTACAACATCGATATAATCAGTAATTAAAGAACCTTCGAGTGATCCTGGAGGCATTGTATTTTTGCGTTTTAATTCGCTTTCGATTTTTTCTTTTACTTCTTTAGGAAAAGGATTTTCTTCAAGCTTTTTCTTAATTGAATCTTCCTCTTTATCATCATCGCCAAGCTCTTTTTGAATAGCTTTCATTCGCTCACGCAAAATATATTCTTTTTGATATTTTGTAGCTGAATCTTTTAAAATATCTGAAATTCTACGATCAACTTCATTTGAAGTAGAAACTTTAGATATAAATGATAATAAACTATAAAACCTTTCATTAATATTTATAGCGGATAAAAGTTCAATTTTTGCATGTGAATCTAATTGACAATGGTCACTTAAAAAATATCCAAGTTTTAAACTATCAGTACCTAAACTTATTAAACCTCGATATTCCATTTCATGACCTGGAATTATATTAGGAAGACCAACCTTTTCTATTTCTTGTAAAACTGTAGTTACAAGTTTTTGTTCTTCATCTAAATCACCGTGAACATCACTAAAAATTTCAACATCTCCAAAATAATAATCGCCAGCATTTTCTAAAGAACGAATTTTTACTCTTTCAAGTCCAATTATTCTTACTCTTGATCCTAATTTAGATGTTTCATTAGTGTTTATAATTCGACACAAAGTCCCATATTCATATAAATCTTCAACATTAAAGTTATCTTCTTGTCTTGGATTCTTTTGTGTAGCACAAACGATATAGCATTGATTATTGTTTATTGATGTTTGGCAAGCATTAGATGAAAATGTTCTGCTCGCATAAACATTTCTTTCACATGTAGGAAATAAAACAAAATCCCTTAAAATTAAAATTGGTAATTCTTTAGGAAATATATTTGCAGTTTCTTCGTTCATCTATTTCCTCCTTATTAAAATAAATTAATCTTCTTTTTTATCTGCTTTTGTTGTAGTTTTCTTTGCTCTAGGTTTTTTAGTAACCTTCTTTTCAGTTGCTTCTATATTTTTTTCTTCGGTAGAATTTGTTTCTTCGTTAACAACAGGATTATTAGCAACAATAAATCTATGAATTTTATTATTTAATAAATTACGACGTACACCATCTAATTGGCCATTAGTTTGAAGCATCTTTTTAACACTATCAATATCTGTTCCATATGATGTAGCAACACGTGTAAGATAATCATTTAATTCTGCATCACTAATAATTAAATTTTCTACTTGAGCAATTTTATCTAAAACTAAATTTGTTTTTAAATTTTTTGCACAATCATGACGATAAATTTCATTAATAGATTCATCAGTTTGACCAGTTAATTGTTTATATTGCTCATAAGTAAGACCATTTTGTTCTAATTGACGGTTTAAATTTTCTTTTGCAAACTTAATTTCATTATCTAAAACTGCATCTGCAAATGAAACTGCGGAGTTTTCAATAATTTTGTTTACAACATCATTGAAATGTTTATCTTTTGAGTTCTTATCTTTTCTATTAAAAATAATTTTTCTTTCATGTTCCTTAAGTTGTTCAACGTTTTCTACTCCATTAATTGAAAGCGATTTAACAAATTCATCATCTAAAGTTGGAACTTGTTTAGTTTTAATTTCATGAATCATACAGACAAATTTAGCTTGTTTGCCAGCTAATTCTTTAATGTATTGTTCTGGGAAGGTAACATTAACATCAACTTTACTTTCTGCAGTTGCACCAACTAATTGTTCTTCAAAACCAGGAACAAATTGATTTGAACCTAGTACTAAAGAATAATTTTGTGCACTTCCGCCTTCAAATTCTTTTCCATCAACATATCCTTTAAAATCAAAAACAACAGTATCTCCCATTTCTGCTGGAGCTTCCTTTAAAGCTAATGTTGAATTATCGCTTAAAACTTTATTAATTTCTTCATCAATATCTTTATCAGTGACTTCAAACTTATCAGTTGGAATTTTAATTCCTTTATATTCACCTAAAGTAACTTCTGGATATGTGGTAACAGTAAACGTTGCACTTAAGAATTTATCATTAAATTCATCAACATTTACTGAAGGTTGCATAAATGGTACTAAATTATTGTCTCTTAAAACTTTTCTATAAATTTTGTTAAGACCTTGATTTATCCATTCATTAGCTAAATCTTCAGGATTTATTCTAGATCTAATTAACTCTTTTGGAGCGTGACCTTTTCTAAAACCTTTAATGCTAATTTTCTTTGAAAGAATTTCGAGAGCTTTTTCACGACATTCTGTCCATTCATCGCCCTCTAATTTTCCTTTAACTTCATAAACACCATCGCTTTTTTTAATTTTTTCGTTTTCCATAATATTCCTCCGTAAAAGCTTTTAAATTATATAATAATTTACTGATTGAGTAAAGTTATCAACATTGGTTTAAATTATCAAAAATTATAATAAAAAAATAAAAATTTATTACTAAATATATACTAAAATTTAACTAATTAATTACTATTATTCATGAAACTTATTAAATAAGTCTTTTGCAATCTTTTTTGGCAAAATTTGTTCTAATTCTTCAACTGGAGCCATCTTTAATGCTTCAATTGTGGGATAATGTTCAAGAATAATTTTAACTCTCCCATCACCAATTCCTTCAACTTCATCAAATATTGAACTATACATATTTTTAAGTCTTTTGCTTTTATGGAAACTAATAGCAAATCTATGAACTTCATCTTGCATTCTTGCTAGTAAGAAAAATAATTTCTTATTATCTTTTATATTGTAGATTTTTCCAGTTTTATCAACTATTCCTTCGGTTTGATGCTTATTATTTTTTACTAATCCAATTGCATTTATATTAAGATTTAAATTATGAAATACATCTATAGCAACATTTAATTGTTTCATCCCACCATCTAAAATAATCAAGTCAGGATAATTTAAATTTTCTTCCTTTAATCTTTTAAACCTTTTTGTCAAAACATAATTCATTGACATCAAATCATCTTGAGTATTAATTGTGTCTAAATTATATCTTCGATACATTTTTTTAACTGGTTCACCATTAATAAAGCAAACCATTGCACCAACTGCATTGCTTCCCATTAAGTGTGAGTTATCGTAAAGTTCGATTCGATAAGGTGTTTTAATATTTAACATTTTTCCAAGATTTTCTAAAACTTCTAAATTATCATCTTCTAATCTTGCAGTTTGAAAATGTTCATTTAAATTTTCTAATGAATTTATTTTTGCAATATTTAATAATTCAAAGAATTTTCCTTTAGTTGGTGAAGAAACAACGCATTCAGTAAATATACCATTTAAAATATTTAATATCTCATCATTAGGAACTATTAATTGTTTAGGCAATGTATTTGAATCATAATATTGAAGAATAATGTTGCTAATAAAATCATTAATCTCACCAATTATTTCATAAACAAAAGATTTTTTTAAAGTTAACACACCATTCCTAACAATTAAAGCAGAGATCGAAATATAAAAATCTCTAGTTGAAAATGAAAAGACATCACAATTAATCTTATCTTTGAATTCCATAACTTGATTTTCACTAGTTTGAAGTATGGATTGAATTATGTTTTTATATTCAAGTGCTTTTTCAAATTCTAATTTTGAAGAAGCTTCGTCCATTTTTTGCGACAAAATCTTTATAATTTCTTTATTATCACCTTTTAAAAAATCAGAAATTTTATTGCAAATTTCATCATAGGTTTTTCTTTCAATGTGATTTATACAAGGTCCTAAACATTGTCCCATATGGTAATATAAGCAAGATTTTTTCTTTAATGTACGACATTTTCTTAAAGGAAAAGTTTTATTTATAATATCAAGAGTTTTATAACATGCTCCACTATTTGGAAAAGGACCAAAAAATTCACATCTTTTATCCTTGATATTTCTAGAAATACTGACGTAAGGGTGTTCAATATTTTTGTGAAGAGCAATATAAGGATAATGTTTATCATCCATTAATAAAATATTAAACTGAGGATGATGTTTTTGAATAAGATTCATTTCCAATATTAAAGCTTCTTTCTCAGTTTTAGTAATTATTGTAGTAAAATGATGAACATTCATTACCATTCTAGCTGTTTTACCATTTTGAGATCTTAAAAAATATTGAGAAACCCTTTTCTTTAAATTTTTAGCCTTTCCAACATAAATAATTTTGTCATCAACATCTCTCATTTGGTAACAACCAGGATTCTCAGGCAATAAATCAATTTCTTTTTTTAATAATTCGTTCATTTTAAAAATACTGTTGTTGCTCCACCATTTCCTAAATTATCATCACAAGCTTTAAAATTTTTAACAAGTTTAGATTTACTTAAATAATCTTGAATTCCTGTTCTTAATTTACCGCTCCCATAACCATGTATAACTTTTACCTCTTTGTATCCAAGTGAATGACATTCAGATAAATAATATTCTAATGCATCGAGAGCTTCTAAAACATGATATCCAATTAAATTAATTTCATGTGATAAATTTTTTTGATTTAAAATCAAATTATCAAGTTGTGTTTTATCGTCTTTTTTAATTATAGGATTATTAATTTTTCTGATTTTATTAATTGATGTATTTATTACAAATCCATCAGCAGATATTGCGATTTTATTTTTATCAATACGAATAATTTTTCCTTTAGTATTAGAATTTAGCAGTTCAATATTATCACCAATCATAAATTCTTCATTTTCTTTATTCTTAGTTAATGAATTTAATTTTGAAATTGTTTTTTCATAATCTTTTTTATCGTTAAATTCTAAATAAATATCATTGATTTCACTTTTTACATCGTTTATATAATCATCTAACTCTCTTATTTTTTTATCTTTAATTAATTTTTCTTTTTCGTTTAATTCATTCTCTTTTTTTAAAAGATTATCTTTTAAAATTTTAATTTGTTCTTGTTCTTTTTTTATGTTCTCTTCCAAAAGTAATAATTTTCTTTCTTTATCTTCTAAAACTTCAGATTTTATTTCATTTTTAGCTAAATACTGTTTTTTATATATACTTTCAGCTTCATTTAAAATTGATTTATCAAGACCAAACTTTTTACTAATCAAAAAACCATAACTCTTACCACTTACACCTGATACAAACTTAAAGGTTGGTGTTATTTTCTTTTCATCGAAGATCATCGAACCACTCATAATTTTATTATTTGATAAAGAAAACTTTTTTAAATCACCATAATGAGAAGTTATAAATGCTATACAGCCTATTTTTATTAAAAAATCTATAATGGCAATGCCTAATGAAGAACCTTCTTTAGGATCTGTACCATTACATAATTCGTCTATAAATAGAATATCATTACTATTTATATACTTAAAAATTACTGATAAACTACTAATATGCCCAGAAAATGTTGATAGATTCTTTTCAATTGATTGATTATCACCAATTTCGACGAAAACATTATTAAATACACCTAAACTACTTCCAGTCTTAGCAGGAATCATAAAACCTAGTTGATTCATATAAATTAAGGAAGCAATTGTTTTAAGAGAAACAGTTTTACCACCTGCATTAGGTCCAGAAATTACAACTATTTTTTTCTCTTTTGTTGTAAGAAAAGTATTTGGAACAACCTTATCTTTATTAAGTAATGGATGTCTTGCATCATAAAGTTCTACTATCTTTTCCTGATTAATATCAACAATAATTGAATTTAATTGTATACCATACAAACATCTTGCATGTAAAAAATCTATTTCGCCTATTTTAATATAATTATCGATGAGCTTATCTTTATTTAAATAAATTAGACCGGTTATTCTTTTTAAAATTTTTGATATTTCATCTCTTTCAGCAAGAAGTAATTCGTTTTTTTCATTTTCAATTTCTACTATTTCAGTTGGCTCAATAAAAGAAGTTAAGCCAGAATCAGAAATATCAAGCAAAATTCCTTTAATTTCTCTTTTTTTATTGGTATAAATTGGAAGAGCAAAATGCCCGTTTTTTAAAGTAAAACCTTCACTAGAAATTATATTTCCATAAGTCTTGATTAGTTCATTACATTTATTTTTTATTTTTTTATCAATATTATTTAAATCATGTCTTATTTTTTGTAATTCTGGCGTAGCATCATTTCTTATTATTCCATTATTATCAATTACTTTATCCAAGTCCTGATATAGAAAATTTAAATCAATAAAAGCAAAATAATCCTTCAAATAATTAATTTCAGTATTATGTTTTTTAATAAAATTTTCTAATATTTTTAAATTATATAAATCATTTTTTAATGAAAATAATTGTTCTTCATTAACAGCTTTACCATTTTTTATATCTTTAAATAGTTTATTTAAATTAAGATTTGCAACCAAAGGGAGCGAACCATATTGAGTTACAATATTTAACATTTCATTTAATTTATTATGTTCTTCTTGTAATAAATTAATATCTTTAATAAAAAATAATTTTTGAATTCTACTCTTACCACTTGTTGTAAGAAGATATCTTCTAACCTCATTAACAACTTTATCAATTTCAAGAATATAAAACGATTTATTCATCTAAAATAAAATATCATAAACCTTTTAAAAAATCACTCTTTGAATATTATTAAATGGAAAAAAATAACTCAAAATGATAAAATTGTTACATGATTACGATAAAAGTTGATGAGAAAACTCTTCAACAAATTGAAAATAAATATAAGGATTATATTACCTGTAGAAATGTTGGCTATATTTTATATTGCATAAAAAAAGAAGATTTAATAATAACCGCTTACGATAACAACAAGAAAAATTATTTTAAAGTTACTCTTCAAGGAAAAAATATTCTTCCACTTGCTAAAGAATATTCCTTAGAAGAAAAATTCATGGCAAAAAAAGAAAAAGTTATCGAAGAAAAACCTTATTATATTGATGTTAGTCCTCAAATTGGTAGCGATGAAGTTGGGACAGGAGATTTTTTAGCGCCAATTGTTGTTTGTGCGGCATATGTTGACTCAAAAGTTATGAAATATATTAACGAATTAGGAATAACTGATTCAAAAAAACTTAGCGATAAAATGATTTTAACTAATATTCCACTTATCCTTAAAAAAATTCATTACAGTTGTAAAGTTTTATCTAATCAAAATTATAATAATTTAAATCAAAACTATGGCTATAATTTAAATCAAATTAAAGCTTTACTTCATAACTCCTGTTTAAGTATTCTTCATAAAAGATGTCCATATATTGGAAATATTTATATGGATCAATTTTCAGAAGAGAAAAAATATTATGAATATTTAAAAGATCAGCCTAATATTCTTAAAAATATTGTCTTTAAAGAAAAAGGTGAATTATATTTTCCTTCTATTGCTTTAGCTAGTTGTGTAGCAAGATACTTTTTCTTAATAGAGGTTAAAAAATTAAATGATAAATATAAAATGAATTTCCCGTTAGGCGCTTCAAATAAAGTTAATGAATTTTCATTAGAATTTATAAAAAAATATGGTCTTCAAGAATTTAAAAAAATTTCAAAAAATAATTTTATTAATTTCAATCAAGTTTCAACAATTTACTTTAATTTAGATAATACATCAGAAAAATAATCAGGCAAAGGAATTTCAAAGCTCATATTTTTAAGTGTTCTTGGATGAATAAAGCTTAATTTATAAGCATGTAATAATTGACCATTATTATATAAAACTGTACTTCCACCATATAATGAATCGCCAACCAATGGATGTTTTATACTTGATAAATGTACTCTTATTTGATGAGTTCTACCAGTTTCTAACTTGCATTGAATTAAAGTATACTTAAAATATCTATCAATTACAGTGACATGTGTTATTGCTTCTTTACCATTTTCAGTATTAATTGCCATTTTTAATCGATTATTTTTATCTCGACCAATTTTCCCAATAATTTTTAAATAATTTTCAAGAATATTTCCATCACATAAAGCATAATATTCACGATTCATTGTATGATCCTTTAATTGTTTAGCGATTTCATTATGCGTAAAATCATTTTTACAAATTAATAAAAGGCCTGAAGTATCTTTATCAATTCGATGAACAATACCAACTCGATATTTTCCATTTACATTAGATAATTCTTTATTATTATAAATTAAAGCATTGACTAAAGTATCATTTTCATGTCCATTAGAAGGATGTACAACTAAACCTTTAGGTTTATTAATAATAAGAAGATCTTCATCTTCATAAACAATATCTAAACTCATTTTTAGAGGAATAATTTCCTCTCCTTCTTTTTCTTCAAATTCAATATCAACTTTATCAAAAGGTTTAATAATATAAGATGGAGAAACATATTTATCATTGATTTTTACTTTTTTGTTTTTAATTAAATAAGTAAAATATGTCCTTGTATAATTTGGATAAAATAAAGTTAAAGCCTTATCGATTCTTATTAAAGAATAATTTTCAGGAATAATGATTTCTTCAATATTATTCATCTTTTGAATCTACCCTTTTCTTTTCATTTATATATTCTTTAATATAATTAACTATTAAATAGATAATTAAAGCAATAATTGAACAAACTAAGATAGAATCAGCAATATTAAATATTCCAAAGTTTGGCCGCCATGATTGAATCGAAATAAAATCTATAACACCTCTATCATAAAAGAAAGTACGATCAATTAAATTACCAATATCTCCACCAACAATAAAAGAACAAATAATAAATAAACCTAATTTAATTTCTTTCTTTTTAAAATAACAATAAGCAAAATAGCCTATTAGACCAACAGCAACGATCCAAGAAATTATAATTAAAATAATCCTACTTGCAGTGTTATCACCACCAATTCCCCAAGCTGCACCAGTATTATAAACTAATGTAAAGTCAATAAATCCAGGAATAAAAGGTACTGAATTACCAACAAATTGAAGAGAATTTACCGCAATAATTTTTGTTATCTGATCAAAAAGAACAGAAAATAAAATTATCACTAACCCAATGACAGCTAAGGAAAGATAAAAATGTTTATTATAAAATTCTTTCAACTTATTTGTTTTATTATTTATTTGTTTATTATTTTGTGGCATCTCTTGCATAATTTTAAACCATTTTCTTCAATTATTTCTGAATGTTCAAAGAAATTCCAGCATCTATCACATCTTACGCCATCAGCTTTTTCTACTAAAATATTACTAACTTTCCCCTTAAAACCTACTAAATCTTTATTTTTAACTACTTTTGATACGATAAAGATAATTGGTAAGTCAGTTTCATTTAATGAATCAAACATTTTTGATGTTTCATTATCAAAAATATCAATATTAATCATAGCATCATTAGATTTGCCAATTTTTCCAGTATTTCTTGCTTCTTCTAATGCTTTTAAAACATCATCTCTTAGTGCTCTCAATAATGAATATTCTTTAATTAATGATTCATCATATTTATTAGTAATTTCAGGATAAGAATATAATTGAACATTGTCTTCTGTCTTTAAGCAATAATTTTGATTAACTTCATCCATAGTAAAAGGAATAATAGGATTTAATAATCTCATTATAGTAAACAAACATTCATTAATAACAGTTTGGACTTGTAATCTTCTTAAAGATTTTTTGTCGTCACAATATAAAATATCTTTTGCTAAATCAAAATAGAAACTAGATAAATCATCACTTAAAAATTTCATAATTTCAGTCATAGCCGAAATAAAATCAAATTTATTCATATATTTAATAAATGAATTTTTTGTAGTTTCAAGTTTAGCAAGAATAAATAAATCTACTTTTTCAAAAGTTGTTTGAATGTCAGATTTAGTAAATGTATCTTCTAAATTTCCATTAGATAAGTTGCCTAACATAAATCTAAAAGTATTTCTAATTTTTCTATATTGTTCAGAAATTGTTTTAATAATATTTTCAGAAATTCTTACATCTTGTTGATAATCGGTAAGAGCTGCCCATAATCTTAAAACATCAGCACCATAAACATTAATAATTTTTAAAGGATCTAAGCCATTACCTTTAGATTTTGACATTTTTTCCCATTTTTCATCCATGACAAATCCGTGAGATAAAACTTTTTTATAAGGTGCAAATCCATTAACAGCAACAGATAAAATTAATGAAGAATTGAACCATCCACGATATTGGTCGCTTCCTTCTAAATATAAATCAGCAGGATATTTTAATTTCCTTTCATTTAAAACGCCATTCCAGGAAGAACCACTATCAAACCAAACATCCATAATATCTTTTTCTTTTTTAAATTTGCCATCCGGAGAATGTGGGTTTGTATAATTTTCAGGTAAAAGTTCTTTTTCAGGTAATTGATACCAAATATTTGAACCATTTTCTCGAATTAATTTTTCAATATGATCAAAAACTTCCTTTTCTAAAATAGGAGTTCCATCTTCACAGTATATAATTGGAATAGGTACACCCCAAGCTCTTTGACGTGAAATACACCAATCATTACGATCTTTAATCATATTAGTCATTCTGGTTTTTCCCCAAGCTGGAGTCCATTCAACATTATCAATTTCTTTAAGTAATAAATTTCTAATTGGCTCAATAGAACAGAACCATTGAGAAGTAGCTCTAAAAATAACAGGTTTATGTGTTCTCCAATCATGAGGATAGCTATGAACAATCTTTTCTTCTTTTAATAAGCAATTATTTTCTTGTAAAATTTTTAAAACTTCTAAATTTGCATCTTCATAAAATAATCCAGCTAATCTTTCTCCAGCTTCAGCCATCATTTTTCCATGTTCATCAACTGGACAATAAGGTTTAATTCCATATTTTAAACAAACATTATAGTCATCTTCACCATGACCTGGAGCAATATGAACAAGACCTGTACCAGTATCACTTGTAACGTAATCCCCTAAAATTAAAACTGATTCACGATCATAAAAAGGATGCTTTGCTTTGATGCCTTCTAATTCTTTACCTTCATATTCTTTAATTAATTTACATTCTTTAAAACCAATTTTCTCTTTTAAAGTATTTTCTAAATCTCTTAAGAAGATAAAATTACCTAAGTCAGTTTCAAATAAGCCATAAATAAAATCTGGATGAGCACAAATTGCTAAATTTGCAGGTAAAGTCCAAGGTGTTGTTGTCCAAATAATAGCTTTGGTACCATTAGGAACGATATTTTTTCCATCAATAATTTCAAAAGAAACATAAATTGTATAAGCTTCAACATCGTGATATTCAATTTCAGCTTCAGCTAATGCAGATTCACTACTTGGTGACCAATAAACAGGTTTAAGTCCTTTATAAATTAAACCTTTTTGAGCCATAACAGAAAAACAATGAATTTCACTAGCTTCAAATTCTTTATTTAAAGTTAAATAAGGATTTTCATAATCGCCTAAACATCCAAGTCTTTGAATTTCACTTTTTTGTTTTTCAACTTGTGATAAGGCATATTCTTTACATTTTTCTCTAAATTCATAGATTGGAGTAGTTTTACGATTAACACCACTTTTTGTTACCATATTTTCAATTGGTAATCCATGAGTGTCCCAGCCAAAAACAAAGTTTGTTTTATGCCCTTGCATATTTTTAAAACGAACAACAAAATCTTTAAGAACTCGATTTAATAAATGTCCACAGTGCATTGCACCATTTGCATAAGGAGGACCATCATGAAGCATGTAATCATCAAGTGGACGATTCTCATTCATCTTATGGTATATATCATTTTCTTGCCATTTTTTAACTAATATAGGTTCTTTTTGATTTAAGTTGCCTCTCATTTCAAAATTTGTTTTAGGCATTAATAAGCTATCTTTTGTTTCCATAAAACCTCCAAAAAAATAAAAAGTCCTTAGTTAATCTAAGGACGTAAATTTAACGTGGTACCACCTTAGTTATTAATATAAATATATATTAATCACTTATAAAATTTAACCTAAATAAAAGTGATATCTTATTAGATTTAATGAATATCTTTCACCAAACGATATCTCTCTACGCATTAAAGTCTAAAAGACGTGTCTTTTATGTAGAAATTATAGTAAAAACATTAATTAAATTCAATTAACAATTAAAAGTCTCTGCCTTCTAAGAAAGTAGGAATAAAATCGTTTTTATTATCTTCTTCAGTATTATTTTGATTAACTAAACCATCTAAATCTTTTTGTCTATCTTTTATATCTTGAATTGTGTTTTTATATAAAGATAAATTTGTCTTTGAAAAATCAATTTCACCTTTAAAACCACTTGCAATAATTGAAACTAAAATTTGATCACCAAGTTGGTCATTAATAGAAATACCAAATTTCATATCCATTGTATTTCCACTCTTTTCAATAATTTTTTGAACACAAGTTTGAGAATCAAATAAAGAAACTTCAGGTCCGCAAGTAACATGACAAATACCTTTTGTTGCACCTTCAATAGATTGTTCAATTAAAGGAGAAGATAAGGCAGTTCTTGCTGCTTCTTCAGCTCTTTTTTCTCCAGTTCCAGTACCAAAACCAATTAAAGAAACACCACTATCTTTTAAAGTACTTTTAACATCAGCAAAATCAAGATTAATAATCGCAGGCATTAAAATTAAATCGGTAACAGTTTTAACACTTGATGCTAAAACTTTATCGGCTTCAGAAAAAGCATCACCAATTCTTAAATTTCCACTGTTAATCAATAATTTATCATTACTAACAATAATTAAACTATCAGAAGCATTTTTTAATTCATTTAATCCTTCAATTGCAAATTGATTTTTCTTATTTCCTTCAAAACTAAATGGTCTAGTGACAATTGCAACAACCAAAGCCCCTTTTTCTTTAGCAATCTTTGCGATAACAGGTGCAGCACCAGTTCCAGTTCCCCCACCCATTCCAGCAGCAATAAAAACCATATTGACACCAGTAACAATTTTTTCAATGTCTTCTTGTGAAGCTTCTGCAGCTGCTTTTCCAACTTTAGGATCGCCACCTGCTCCAAGTCCATTTGTTAAACTTTCACCTAAAATTATTCTATTTGGAGCTTTTGATAAAGATAAAGCTTGTTTATCAGTATTAGCAACATAAAACTCAACATTATTAATATTTTCATCAATCATTCTATTAACGGCATTATTACCTGCTCCACCAACACCAATTACAATAATTTTAGCAACTGGTTCAAAATTATCTAAACTATCATTACTAAACATAAAATTCTCCCTTCTTTATAATGTATCTTTTAGTTCACTATAATCTTCATTTTTTGATTCGATTCTGAAAACTTCATTAACTTTATTTTTCTCATTGTCAGCAAGTGAGCCTTTATAAACACTTGTAAAATAAATAGCAGCGATTGAATTAACCCAGCTAGGTTCAATAGCTCCAACTGTATTAGTTTTAAAAATTGTAATAGAAGTATCTACAAAAAATCTCTTTAAATATCCTAATAAACCATTAAGTTCACTACCTTCACCAGTTAAAACAATAGGTAAATTTAATTCATTAGCGCTATCAATAAATAAAGTGGAAAAAGCATTTTTAATAGAAACAACCCATTCCTTTAAAAAGGAACTGACAATATTTACCAAATCTTCATTATTTATTCGTTTTGAAAATTCACCATCATTATCTTGAAAAATGCTTGGATTAAAGGTTGATTTGCGTTCATCTAAACCTAAAATATTCTTAAATTTATTTGCAACATCTTTATCAATATTAAAGTTTAAAGAAATTCGATCAACTAAATGTTCAATTCCAGTAGGAAAATATGTACTAGATACAACACTTCTACCTGAAACTAATGAGACTGTTGTTGTTCTTTCACCAAAGTTAATTAAAAAATAATGTATCGGATTATAATGTAAAGAAGTAAGTAAATATGTTGTTCCAACAGGTGCAATTACTTCTTTTTTAACTTTAATTTTTATCATTGAAAGAACTTTTTTAATATCATCAATCATCTTTTTAGGAAGTGTATAGATATTAGCCTTGATTCTTAAAATCGAAGAAAATCGATCTAAAGGAGGTTGAAAAATCTCAACATTATTATCTAAATAAAATAAGTTAGGTATAACATCAACCATTATATTATTAGGATTAGGTATTCTTTCTTTTTTAATAATAGATAAGCAATTTGAAATATCTAAAGCAGTTATTTTTGAATCGTCTGAAATAGTATTTGTTTCCTTTGTTGAAGTATAAACATCTAAACCATAAGGAGGATAAATTAAAACCACTTCATTTACTGGAATAGTTAATTTTTTATCTTCAAGATGTTTTAAAACACTTAAATCATTAGCTAAACTTTCAAAATCATAAATATCAAAATCATTTAAAGGTATTGTTAAAGGAAAGACCTTACGATAAATGATATCTACTTTATTATCAAGCAAATATCCAACAGTAACTCTAAATGATGAATTTTCAATTTCTAATGTAGCAATTTTTTCCATATATAAATTATAAACTTCGTATTTTTAATAGACAATTAACTAAAAATTAATTTTTTAGTTGATTTTTAGTAGCTTTTAAGTAATTTAAAAGGCAATCTAAGAAATTGCCTTGCCTTTTAAATTGGAGGAATATATTGTTAAAAAAGTAATAAATCTTTTTCTGAATCTTGAGTAATATTATTAGTTTCTTTTTCTTTCTCTTTTTCTACATTACTCTCATTAACTGCTCTAATCGATGCGGCAACTGAAATTGGAATAGCAACAATTGCACTTGAAACTAAGAAAATGCCAAAAAAAGTACTTATTTTTCTAAAGTAATAATATGTGGCTCCGTGATGATTTTTAATTAATTTGTCTTCCATGTTCCTACCTCTCTTTTATCTTAATCTTTCCAATATTCTTAATTTTGCCGATTTTGAACGACTATTTTCTTCTAATTCTTTATCAGAAGGAAAAATGACTTTTTTATTTATACTTCGATAATTTGCTTGTTTGATATTTTTCGGATCGATTATTTCATTTACTCTATTTCCTTCAACAACAGAATTTTCTTTAAAAATATTTTTTACAATTCTATCTTCTAAGGAATGAAATGAAATAACAACCAACCTACCACCTACATTTAATAATTTAAGAATTTTATTTAGAGAATCCTCTAAAGCATTCAACTCATCGTTTACTTCAATTCTTAATGCTTGGAAAATTTGTTTTGCTGGGTGCCCTTTTTTATTTAATTCTTTGGTAGGTTTAGATTTTTTAATAATTTCTACTAAATCAAATGTAGTACAAATTTCTTTACTTTTTCTTTGCTCAACAATATTTTTTGCAATTGAGTATGAATATTTTTCTTCTCCATATTCTTTAAAAATTCTAACTAAATCATTTAATGAATAATTATTTACGATGTACTTTGCAGTTAAAGGATTATTTTGATCCATCCTCATGTCAAGCGATGAATCAAATTTATAAGAAAATCCTCGATAATCTTCATCAAACTGTGGAGAAGAAACGCCTAAATCATATATGGCACCATCAATTTTATTGATATTCAATTCTTCTAGAATCTTATCTATGTTTCGAAAATTATTTTTAACAACCTTATAATTTGATGAAATACTTGATAATAATTCTTTTGAATAATCAATTGCCTCTTGATCTTGATCAATTCCAATTAATAAACCTGTTTTTAATTGCGATAAGATTTTTGAAGCATGTCCACCTCGACCTAAAGTACAGTCAACATATATTCCATTTTCTTTAATGTTTAATCCATCAATTGATTCATTAAGCATTACTGAATAATGATAATTAGATTTCATCTTTTAATATTGCTTCAGCATCTTTTTCGAAATCTTTCTCATGTTCTATCTTATAGTTATTAAATGTTTCAAGATTCCAAATTTCAATGTGATCAAGCACTCCAATAATCATTACTTTTAAACCAATGTTGTAATCTTTTAATGTCTTAAGTGGAATTTGAATTCGTCCGTGTGAATCTAATTTAACTTCAACTACTGTTGATAATAAAAGTCTTTGATGCAAACGAACAATCTCTTTTTCAAATTGTAATGTTTGTAATCTTGAAGTGTATTTTGCAAAATCAGCTTCAGTATACAAAGAGAGGCAACCATCGTAACCCTTAATCATATAGAATTTTTCATTCTCTTCTGATCTCATTTTACTAGGTAAGACTAGCCTACCTTTTGCATCTATACTATATTCATAGCTCCCGAAGAACATAATTTTACACTTTAACCCACTTTCTCCCACTACAATTAACTAAATCATACATTTAATAAAAAAATATGTAAATCTTTAATTTAATTTTTTATCTAATTTTTTTGACAATGTAAAAAGCCACTCAATTGAGAGTGGCTTATCAATTAGAATTATTTTGATTATTAATCATCAAAATCCATATCTTTTAACTTTGAAAAAGGTGAGTTATTGGTTCTTTCTTTTTCAGCTTCATCTTCACTATAAACATGAATTCCTTCGATATCATCGAGACTTTCGTCATCTTTATGTGGATTTAAAGGTAAGTTTATAACAATTAAAGAATAAATTATTTCATCCAAATCAATCACATCTTTTAAATAAATTACTTCTTCGTTTTCATATTCTTTAATATTAGTAAATTTTAATATTTCATCATCAATTTTTACTAAATTTTTAAATGGTTTAAAACTATATGCACTAATTAAAGTTAAGTCTATTTCGCCTTTAAATTTTAAAGTAATGTAACTGTCAAATTTTAAGACATGTATTGTAATATTTACATCATCAATAGATTTAATGTCTGAAGATTTATTTAATGAATTTAAAGTTTGATAGTCAAAAATATAATTAATTTTTTCGCCATCACAAAAAGAATTAAACTTTTTTTTCATTATTTTCTAAGCTCCACTTTCATGACATTTTTTAAAGCTTCTCTTATCTTAGTATCGACTTCAGTAATTTCACTATCTTTTAAAGTATGATCCTTTCCATCGATTGATACTCTTATAGCAATAGATTTAAACTTATCATCTAAATTTATTGGTGAAAAAATATCAAATACATGAACATCCTTAATATAATGTGAGGTACGTTTTAATTCAGTTTTTAATTTGCCAAATTCAAAAGTTGAATCAGCAATAAAAGCATAATCACGATATGAAACAGGATAAATTGAAATAGGTTCAAATTTATTATTCTTTGTTTTTGTTTTATAAAGCAAAGATAAATCTGCTTCTAAAACAACGATTGATTCCTTATTTATGCCTAATTCTTTAGCTTTAAGAGGATGAAGTTCTCCAAAGTAAGCAAATAATTTATTATCAATAAACATTTTTGCACTTCTATATGGATGTAAGTATGTATTATCTTCATTAATTCTTTCAATTTTAATTCTTGATTCTTGTACATTAAAGAAATTAAGAATATTTTCAAGAATTCCTTTAGCATCAAAATAAGAATAATTAGCGAAGCCTAATAAATCTTGTTTAAATTGTTTTCCAAATAAAACAAGTGAAAGATGCTCTTCAGCTTCTTTATTTAAAATATTTAATTTAGAAATTTCAAATAATCCAAAATTAGTTTGTTGGTGATTGTAATTATAAACTGCACATTTAATTATTGAAGGTAAAATCATTGTTCGAGTAAATTTATGATCTTCAACTATTGGATTAGAAATCTCATATGGCTGATTTTTTGTAAAAATTGCAGATTCTTCAATCTCTTTTTTTGAAACTAATGTATAAGTTAGTACTTCATTTAAACCTCTATTTAAAAGATAATCTTCAATTATTCTTTTTTTATCTTCAAATTGATGTAATTTTCCTACAGTAGTTTTCATTGTAGGTAAGCTAGATTTAATGTGGTCTAAGCCTAAATAACGAATTACTTCTTCTGATAAATCTGCTTTATCTTTAATATCTTTTCGATAAGAAGGAGGAATTACTGTTACTAAATCATTATCAACATCTACTTTAAAGCTTAATTTTTCAAGAGTATCTTTAATAACTTCAAAATCAAAATCAGTACCTAAACGATTATTTATATAATCTTTTTTCATTATAAGTTTTGTATCGATAGGTTTTATCTTATTAAAAGAAATAATATTAGAAATTTCTTTTATTGGAGAAATTTCTTTTAAAATGTTAGTCGTTAAGTTTAAAACATAATCAGTAATATTTTCATCTACTCCCTTATTAAATCTAAGAGATGAATCACTACTTACACCAAGCCTAGAACAAGTTTTTCTAATTTGAGCATGATTAAATACAGCACATTCAATAGCAATATTTTTTGTCGAAGCATTTACTTCACTATTTTTACCACCTAATATTCCACCAAGACAAACAGCTTCGTTATTTGTAGTAACAACTAAATCACCTTCATTAATTTGATATTCTTTTGAATCGAGTGCTTTAAACTTTAAATTTAAATTATCTTTTACAGTTAAATCATTTTTAATTAAATCTAAATCATAAATATGTAAAGGTCTTCCAGTTCTTAACATAATATAATTTCCTAAATCAACTATATTATTAATACTTCTTATACCCATACTGTTTAAAACATTCTTTAACCATTTTGGAGACTCTTTAATTTCAATTCCTTTAACGATTTTAATTGCAAAAGAAGGACAATTAACAGTTTCACTACCTACTTTAAAATTATTGTCAGTATAAGTAGCATCATTTTTAACTTCAGGAATATTTACTTTTCTATTAAATAAAGCGCCAATTTCTCGAGCTACATTTTCTAAAGCATAGCAATCACTTCTATTAGCAAGTAAAGAAAGATCTAAAATAGTGTCATCTAACCCAAGATATTTTAAGACATCCTTTTCTCCAACAGGAGCATCAATAGGAAGTTCCTCAATTCCTTTAATTTGTTCTTCTTTTAAAAACTTAGAATCAACTCCTAATTCAAGTAAGGAACAAAGCATTCCATTTGAAGTCATACCTTTAATCATAGCTTGTTTTATCTCAATTTTAGGAAGTTTAGCTCCAACTTTTGCAACAATAACTTTTAAACCTTTTCTTACATTAGGAGCACCACAAACAATATCAAGTATTTCATCTTTTACATCTACTTTACATATATGTAGATGATCACTTTCAGGATGATTTTGGCAAGATAATACTTCACCAATAACTAAATTTGTTCCAAATGCTTGATGAGTAATATTTTCAACTTCAATTCCCGCAAAGGTTAATTTATTAGCAATATCTTCAGGAGTTAAATCACTAATATCAACATATTTTTTAATTTCATTTAAACTAACTAGCATAAATATTAATCCTCACAAATTTTGTTAAAATTTGATAAAAAGCGAATATCATTTTGATAAATTCTTCTTATATCATCAATTCCATAACGTAACATTGCAACACGTTCAATACCAATTCCAAAAGCGAATCCACTATATTCATCAGCATCATAACCATTCATTGTTAAAACTTTTGGATTAACCATACCCGCACCAAGAATTTCGATCCAACCAGTGTTTTTACACATTGAACATCCTTTTCCACCACAGTTTATACATGAAATATCAACTTCAACAGAAGGTTCGGTAAATGGAAAATAAGAGCTTCTTAATCTTATTTCTCTTTTTTCTCCAAACATTGACTTAATAAATAATTCTAAAGTTGCTTTTAAATTAGCCATATTAATATTCTTATCAATAACTAAACCTTCAACTTGACCAAATTGATGAGAATGTGTCATATCATCATCGTCTCTTCGATAAACTTTACCAGGGCAAATAACTTTAATTGGTTTACCCTTAGCTTTTTGCATAACTCGTGCTTGAACAGGAGATGTATGAGTTCTCAATAAAATATTTGAATCAATATATAAAGAATCTTGCATATCTCTTGCTGGATGATCGCTAGGAATATTTAAAAGTTCAAAATTAAACTTATCATTTTCAACTTCAGGTCCATCCTCAACTTGATATCCCATACCAACAAAAATATCTTCAATTTCTCTAATAATCTTATAATATGGATTCATCATTCCGCGCTTTAAACTACTTCCAGGTAAGGAAATATCTATTTTTTCTTTTTCTAATTCTTGTTTTAATTTTTCAGTTTCATAAACTTTTTGTTTCTCATTTAATGTAAGCTCAACAAAATTTTTAATCTTATTATATGCTTCACCGAAAGATTTCTTGTCAGATACTTCCTTAATTTTAAGCATAAGCATAGGAACTACACCTTTTTTAGAAAGATATTTAATTCTTACTACACTAAGTTCTTCATATGTTTTAACTTTAGTAAGTTCTTCAATAAATTCTTTTGTAATGTCATCAAAATATTTTTTAATGTCCATTCTCTCCCCTCCAATAAACTATTAATAAATAAAAAAGAATTAGTTAGGAACGAAATATCCGCGTTACCATCCTAATTCTTTATTTTTTATAAAGCACTTAATTAATGTTGTTTTTATTTAATAGGTGAATTCATCAAACCTTACTTGAAGAGGTTTCACTTTTCTCTTCTCCCTTTAAAGATATCTTTTGATTACTACTCCTAAAACAACAATTTATTTTACCACAATCTCTAACTCTGAGCATTAAATTGTTTAATAAAAATTATAAATCTCTATCATTCAATAATCTTATTCTTAAAATAATTTAATATAATTCCAGTAGCTACACCAACATTTAAAGAATCAATATTATCAATCTCAATTTTAATAAAATAATCGGAAATTTTAAATATTTCTTCTCTAATCCCATTTCCTTCATTTCCAAATATTAATAGGGTTTTTGCAGGGATTTTTAAAAATTCATCTAGAAATTTTGATTTATCATTCAAAGTTGTTGAATAAATTTTATACCCTTTATTTTTAAAATCTATTAATGTATTTAAATCTCCTTGAATAACATTTAAATTAAAAATTGCACCCTGAGAAGATTGAATAACTTTTGGATTATAAAGATTTGCTGAATCACTCGATAAAATAATATTTTTAAAATTAAAAGCTAGAGCTGTTCTTAAAATTGTTCCAACATTTCCTGGATCTTGAACACAATCTAAATAAATATAAGGTTTATTTTCTTCTAAATCTTTTTGAATTAATCGGCAAACGCCAATAACTTTACTACAAGATTTGTTTAAACTTAATTTCTTTAATATTTCTTCTTTGACAATATATTGGTCTATATCATCACTTAAATAATCAATCTTTTTTAAAGAGAGTGTCGCTACTAAATAGTCTTTCGCCATTTTTATAAGATGCTCTCCTTCAACTAAAAAAAGTTTCTCTTTTTTAATTGAATCATTATTTTTTAAAGATGCAAAATATTTAATTTTTTCATTTTTTAAAGATGTTATTTCCTTAATCATTTAAATTCTCCTCGTCTTAACTTTTTATCCCATTCAAAATAATCAGGAAAATATTTTAAAATTTCATTATAAAAAGCATTAGAATGATTTCTTACTCTATCATGAGCTAATTCATGAACAATAACAGAATCGATTTCTCCAATTGAATGATGTATTAAAGAAATATTTAAGGTAATTGACGAAGTTTTTTTACTATTTGAGCCATAAATTGAAGAAACATCTTTAATATGTAATGAATAATTTGTTTTGATATTCATTACTTGTTTATAATAATTTAATCGATCATTAAAAAATTTATATACATCTTTTTTAATTAATTTATAAAAAATCTTTTTATCTTTATATGGAACAAACTTATTAAAAACATTGACCAGACCGTCACTATTTCTAATAAAGTTACCTAAAAAATAAACACCATCCTCTTTAAATGGATCTTTAATAGTCGACTTACTTTTTTCGATTAAACCTTTATAATCAAGATCCTTAAGCATGACATTTAAAGCGTTTGTTTGAGAAACAAATCTATTACAAGTAAGAATAAATTTATCATTTTTAAAATAGAGTCTAATAGTTTTTTGATTATCAAAGTTCTTTAAAATTACTGGATATTTCTTTCCTAAATATTCAACTTGTGTAATTTCTTTAACAATCATGTGATAATTATATAATAAATGCTTTAAAACTAATTAATTTTTCTTTATAATTTTTAAGATTTATGGAAACGATTATTGTTAGTGCATGTTTATTAGGTGATAAAACTCGATACGATGGGAAAAGTAATTACAACCCAAAAATTGAGTTAATAAAAGAAAATTATGACATTATTCCAATTTGTCCAGAAGTAATGGGTGGAATGAAAATTCCAAGAGAACCTACTGAATTAAAAAATGGCTTACCTTATTCAAAATCTGGAAAAGATGTAAATTCTTATTTTCTAAGAGGAACAAAACAAATTATTAATATTGTTAAATATAAGCATATTACCAAAGCTATTTTAGTAGAAAAATCTCCAAGCTGTGGTGTCCATCAAATACATAACGGATTATTTAATGGCGGACTCATTGATGGAGAAGGTTATGCAACAAAAGAGTTAAAAAATCATAAAGTAGATTGCTACACTCTTGATGAATTTATTGAATTATTTTTAACAAAAAAGGAAGATTAATATATCTTCCTTTTTTAAAAAATCCTTGCAAAACTCAATTAAAATTTAATTTTTTCAAGATGCCAGATATCTTTATTATATTCTTCTATTGTTCTATCGCTAGAAAAATATCCACTTTTTGCAATATTAATTAAACAAGATCTTTCCCAATTTTCTTCGTTTAAATAATAATCATCAATCTTTTTAGATTCTTTAATATAACTTTCAAAATCTTCAAAGATAAAATATTCATCATTGTGATTCATAATTTCATCAAAGATACCTCTAAATCTATCAGGAATATTTTCACACCATGGACCATTAAATAATGAATTTAAAATATATCTAATATTCTCGTTTTTATTGTATAAGTCCCAGGCATTATATGAACCTTTCTTTCTAATAGCTTCAATATCTTCAACTTTTAATCCAAAAATAAATGAATTTTCATCACCTACACGTTCATTTATTTCTACATTTGCTCCATCAAGTGTTCCTAAAGTTAAAGCACCATTCATCATAAATTTCATATTAGATGTACCACTTGCCTCTTTTCCAGCAGTTGAAATTTGTTCAGAAATGTCTGTTGCAGGAATTATTAATTCAGCAAGACTTACACCATAATTTTCAATAAATACAACTTTCATATATTTATTCACTTCTGAATCATTATTGATAACATTTGCTAAAGCATTAATTAAAGCAATAATTTCTTTTGCAAAGTAATATGAAGGAGCTGCTTTTGCACCAAAAATAAAGGTATGAGGATACATTTTAAAGTTTTTATTAGTTTTAATTTGATGATAATAATAAATAATTCTAAAAACATTTAAAAGTTGTCTTTTATAAGCATGAAGTCTTTTAATTTGAGTATCAAAAATTGAATTAACATCAATATCAATTCCATTCTTTTCTTTAATATACTTTGCTAATCTCATCTTATTTTTTAATTTTATTTCTTTTAACGCTTTTAAAACTTTTTTATCGTCTTTAAATTCCATTAATTTTTCAAGTTGATCAGGATCCTTAATCCAATCTTCTCCAATTAAGGAAGTTATTAAATTTGATAATTCTTCGTTTGAATAAACAAGCCACCTACGGTGAGTTACACCATTTGTTTTATTATTAAATTTTTCAGGAAAATATTTATAGAAATGTTTAAAGGTAACATTTTTAAGAATATTAGTATGAATTTCAGCAACACCATTCACTGAAAAGCATGTCACAATCGCAAGATTTGTCATTCTTACCATGCCATCTCTAATAATTTCCATGTTGTCATGTTCTTGCTCAGAAACATTATGTTCATTCATCCAAATTAAAAATCTACGATTAATTTCTTCAATAATCATGTAGCACCTTGGCATTAACATTTGAATATATTGGATAGGCCATCTTTCTAATGCTTCAGGCATGATGGTGTGATTAGTATAAGCGATACAATGTGTCACAATATTCCAAGCATCATCCCAACCATAACCGTGAACATCCATTAATAATCTCATTAATTCTGGAATTGCTAAAATTGGATGGGTGTCATTAAGTTGAAAAACATATTTTTCATGGAAATTATCTAAAGTTCCATAAATTCTTAAATGACCTCTTATTGCAGATTGTAGGCCAGCAGAAACAAAGAAATATTGTTGTCTTAATCTTAATAATTTACCATGTTCAGTTGTGTCGTCTGGATAAAGACCATGAGATAATTCTTTTAATGTTGATAAATAATCATCAAATGACATTCCACCAACTAAATTATCTTCACAAGGTTGTGCAGACCATAATCTTAAATTATTTGCAACACCATTTTTGTACCCGACAATTGAAACATCATAAGGGCAAGCAGTAATTTTTGTTGCATTTACAGTTCTAATTCCATAATCACCATTAGGTTTTAAGAAAGTTTCAGCATTTCCAAAGAATTCTACATCGCATGAATGCTTAGGTTTTCTAACTTCCCAAACAAACCCATTGGCTAGCCATTGATCTGGAAGTTCAACTTGTCTTTCATCAATAATTTTTTGCTTAAAAAATCCATATTCATATCGAATACAGTTTCCATTTCCTGGATAGCCTAAACTAGCAATTGAATCTAAAAAGCAAGCCGCTAAACGCCCTAATCCACCATTTCCAAGTCCAGCATCAGATTCCATATCTTCAAGTTCAGCTATATCTATTCCTAAACTAGCTAAACCTTCTTTACAGATATTAAAGATTCCTAAATTCATCATATTATTAGTTAATAATCTTCCAATTAAGAACTCCA
Organism: uncultured Bacilli bacterium; assembly: GCA_944327845.1. Taxonomy (GTDB): domain Bacteria; phylum Bacillota_I; class Bacilli_A; order RFN20; family CAG-826; genus Onthovivens. The sequence continues at coordinate 122,809 of CALVHN010000001.1, read as the reverse complement.
TTGAAAAATATATTAATTGTTTTTGATGATGATTATTAACGTAGGTTCTTGTATTTCTCCAGTTTGTTCCAGCATAATCTCTAACCATCTCTCCAAGAATGTCATATTTTTCAAAAATATGTGCATCTTTTGGTTCCTTCCCATATTTAGCAATTATTCTTTCTTTAAAAATCTCTGCAAATTCCTTCTTATTTTTAAATAACATAATTTATTTAGTCTCCTTTTTTTCAATATACTTAAAGATACAAGCAGCAAATGGAGCAAGCTTTATTGTTAATTTATATGGTTTATTTTCAGGTCCAAATTCACTTGATTCTAAATCCAAACCGTTATAAGCGTTACTTCCACCATATACATCTTTATCAGAATTAAATATTTCATGATAAATTCCACTTCTTGTTAATCCAATTGAATAATATTCGTAATAATTAGGTGTCATATTAAAGACAAAAACAAGGTGAGAATTTCCACATCTTCTTTCAAAAGCAAAGATTGAATCATTAGCATTATCAACCATTAACCAATTAAAATGTATTGGATTATATTCTTCAAAATACATTGCTTTTTCTGAACGATAAATTAAATTTAAGTCTCGACATAATCTAGAAACAGAATCATGTTTTGGAAATCTTTTTAATTCCCAAGGTAAAGATTTTTTCTCGTTCCACTCATCCCAACTTGCAAGCTCATTTCCCATAAAGTTCAATTTCTTTCCTGGATGAGAAAATTGATAAGTATATAAATTTCTTACTAAGGCAAATTTATCATTATATTCACCCCACATTTTATTTAATATTGTTCCTTTTCCATGAACAATTTCATCATGAGATAAAGGTAATAAGAAATTTTCTGAATAAAAATAAGCCATAGAAAAATTAATTAAATTATGATGATACTTTTTATAAATTGGATCTAAAGCATAATATTTTAAAGTATCATTCATCCAACCTAAATCCCATTTATAATCAAAACCTAAACCTTGCCAATCAAGAGGTTTTGTAACACCAGGAAAATCAGTCGAATCTTCAGCAATCATCATAACTGAATTATGAGCAATATGTATTTTTCCATTAAGTCTTTTAATAAATTCGGTTGCACCATGATTTTCACCGCGTTCCTTATTTCCTTCCCAATAAACAATGTTGCTTACTGCATCACAACGAATTCCATCAAAATGGAAGTATTCAATAAAATAATTCATGGCTGACATTAAAAATGAACGAACAGGATCTTTACCTAAATCAAATTGTAAAGAACCCCATGGAGAATACATATGTTCATTATCATATTCATATAAACAAGTTCCATCAAATTTAGATAATGCCCATGGATCTGTTGCAAAATGAACTGGTGCAAAATCTAAAATTACACCAATTCCTGCTTGATGCATTCGGTCTATAAAAGACATTAATTGAAAAGGATTACCATATCGAGAATCAACACTATAAAATCCAGTCGCTTGATAGCCCCAACTTCCATCAAAAGGATATTGAGTTATTGGCATAATTTCAATATGGGTATACCCTAATTCTTTTAAATAAGGAATAAGATAATCAGCAATTTCTTCATAAGATAAATTACGACCATTAGTCATTCCTTTCCAACTTCCTAAATGCATTTCATAAATGGACATTGGTCTATCAAAATTTCGATCTCTATTTTCTAAAAAAGGACGATCGTGCCAAATAAATCCTTCGATATTAAATAATCTTGAACAACTTCCTGGTCTATATTCAGAAAAGAAAGCGAAAGGATCGGCTTTATCAACATAATTTCCATTTGCATCTTTGAAATGATATTTATAAAAAGAATAATTGTGTAGATTTTCAATAAAAATTTCAAAAGCTCCACAATCATCAACTTTTGTCATTTTGTGCACTGTTGGATCCCAATTATTAAAATCACCAATAACACTAACATCACTTGCTGATGGTGCATAAAGTCTAAAAACCACACCATAAATTTTTCTTTTTCTTCGAGCCTTCTTTGTTCTAGTAGGATCTTTTTTTAATGGAACATCAATAGTTTCAATTATTTCTCTACTTTCAAAATGTGCTCCAAAATATTTATAAGCTTCAATCGTTTGTCCGATTAAAAAATCATAAAGTAATCCGTATGCCATATATTTTTCCTCTTGAAAATATTTTAGCAAACCAAAAACTTAAAATGTAGAAATATCATAAATTTTTATTTGTTTTTGAGAAATCAATGAAAATATTTTCAAAATTTGAAAATTTAACTTTATAAATAGTTCATAAACTATAGAAAGAAAATTTTATTTTTAAAAGTTTAAATACATCCTTAATTGTTTTATAATTTTATAGATTTATTTTTAGGGAAGGAATTTATTTATGAGTAAAGTTATGGCAGTAAACTGCGGTTCTAGTAGTTTAAAATTTAAATTATATGAAATGCCTGAAGAAGTTGTTATCTGTTCAGGAATTGTTGAAAGAATTGGACACGAAGATGGTATTTTTCAACTCAAATATAAAGGAAAAAACAATAAAAAAATCGTTCCAGTAAAAGATCATGCAGTCGCAGTTAATCTTGTAATGGAAGCTTTAGTTGAAGAACATATTATTAAAGATTTAAATGAAATAAAAGCAACTGGACATCGTGTTGTTCAAGGTGGACCTTATTTTAAAGAATCTACTGAATTTAATGAAGATACGGTCGAAAAAATTCGTTCTTTAATTCCACTTGCTCCACTTCATAATCAAGCACACTTGACAGGTTTTGAAGCTTTTAAAAAGGTTTTACCAAATACACCTGCAATTGCAGTTTTCGATACAGCTTTTCACCAAACTATGGAGGAAGAAGATTATTTATTCCCTATTCCAAAAGAATATAGCGATAAATATTTAATTAGAAGATACGGAGCTCATGGAACTTCACATAAATATTTATCACAAAAAGGTGAAGAATACATTCCTAATTCAAAAGATAAAAAGATGATTATTTGCCATTTAGGAAGCGGAGCTAGTATTACCGCAACTAAAAATGGAAAATGCGTCGCTACTTCAATGGGATTAACTCCACTTGGCGGAATAATGATGAACTCTAGAACCGGTGATATGGATCCATCAGTTTATTATCAATTACTTAAAGTTACAGGTAAAGATAATGAAACTTTATTCCAAGAATTAAACAAAAAAAGCGGTTTATACGGAGTTAGTGAAGTTTCAAACGATTCAAGAGATATTGAAACAAAATCTAAAGAAGGAGATAAAAACTCAATTATTGCTATGAAATTATGGGCAAGAAGGGTTGCTGACTACATTGGACAATATTATGTTAGACTTGGAGGATGTGATTTAATTATCTTCTCTGCAGGAATTGGAGAAAACGCTTCAACTTATCGTGAATTAGCTCTTAAAAATATTGAAGAAGCTTTAAATTTAAAAATTGATTATAAATTAAATAAAGAATTACCTTGCGGTAAAGAAGCTGTTTTATCAAAAGAAGATAGTCCAATTAAAGTTGTAATTATTCCAACTGATGAAGAAGTTATGATTGCAAGAGATGCATATGCTCTTTTACTTAAAAAGGAGAAAACATGCTAGATCAAATCAAATTAGAAGGTAAAGCTTTTAAAAAAGAATATAAAGAAGTTTTAAATAACATTAAAAAGTTCGATCGCATTGCTATTTTTAGACATATTATGCCTGATTTTGATGCATTAGGATCACAATTTGGTTTAGCTACTTGGATAAAAGATAATTTTCCAAATAAGGAAGTAAAAGTTTTAGGTGATAACAATGTTGTTTTTACTAAAAATGGACTATATCCTCAAACCGATAAATTGAAAGATTCTTGGTTTGATGAACCATTTTTAGCGATTATTCTTGATGTTGGAAATAAAAAAAGAATCGCTGATCCACGTTTTGAAAAAGGTACTTTTAAAATTAAAATCGACCATCACCCTTTTGGAGATGAAAATTTATTTGATTTAGAAATAACAAATACTCATGCAGTTGCTGCAAGTGAATTAATTTGTAATATGTTATTTAATTTTGGAAATAAATATTTTATGTCTAAACTTGCTGCCGAATATTTTTATAGTGCAATCGTTGGAGATAGTGGCCGTTTTCAATATAGTAATACCACTGCTCACACCTTTACTTTAACTTCTAAACTTTTAACAAGTGGCATTGACATTGTTTCAATCTATGAAAAAATGTATCGTAAAGAAATTGCTGATTTAGAAGTAATCAAATTTATTTTAAATAATTACAAGATTTCTGAACAAGGTGTTGCATATTATGTTTTTACAAACGATGATTTAAATAAATTCAACTTAACTGTTGATCGTGGAAAAGAAAATGTTAATTTTTTCTCCTCTTATTCAGGAATAAAAATTTGGTGTTCAATTACTGAAGATGTTACTGGACCATGCTTTAGAATTTCTATAAGAAGCCGTCGTTATGTAATTAACGGAGTGGCTCAAGAATTTAAAGGTGGCGGACATCCATCAGCAAGTGGTGCAGAAATTAAAGATTTAACAGAACTTCCAAAATTTATTGCTCGATTAGATCAACTTATTAAAGAAACTGATAATAAATAATGTTTGTCCCGCTTCATATTTACTCAGGCTATAATTTTCTTAAATCTTCAATTCTAATTGATAAACTTTTGTTTACAGCAAAAAACTTAAATTATCAAACACTTGGTATATCAGATTATCAAGTAATGCATGCTTTTCCTGAATTTTATTATGGATGTAAAAAGCAAAATATTAATCCGATATTAGGAATTGAAATAAAGATTGATAATAATTTTTATTCACTATTTTTAAAAGATGAAGTTGGATATCAAAATCTATGTTTTTTATCAACAAATTCATTAAAACAAGAAAATTTTAGTTTTGAAGAAATAAAGGACAAATTAAAAGGTCTAAAATGTGTTTTTAAAACAACTAACAAATTATTTTTAGATAAAATTGATGATAATACTTTTAAAACCTTAGAAAATATCTCCGCTTACTTTGATGAGTTTTATTTAGGATTAGAAATTTATAATAACGAAGATACATTAAAAGCTAATTTAATAAGAAGCTTTGCTTCTTCTTATAATTTTAAAATTATAGCTTATCCAGAAGTAAGATATTGTAAAAAAGAAGAAGCTATTTCTTTAAAAATTTTAGATGCAATAAATAAGCAAATAAGCTTTGATTTTAATGAAAACCCTGCAAAACCTTATTATTTTTTAAAAAATCAAAAAGAATTAGAAGAATTTTATACTGATGAAGAATTAGAAAATACCTCTCTTGTTGCTCAAAATATTAATTTTGATTTTGATAAAAAAAGAGGAAAACTTCTTCACTATAATGAAAATTCTAACTCTGATGAACTATTAATTAATAATTTAAAAGAAGGCTTAAAATTTAGAAACATAAATCTTTCTTTAAATTCAAAATATCGCAATAGATTAAACTATGAATATATCACCATTAAAAATATGGGATTTAGTGACTACTTTTTAATAGTTCAAGATTATGTTAATTACGCAAAACATAATAATATTCCAGTTGGTCCAGGGAGAGGCTCTGCCGCTGGAAGCTTAGTCTCTTACTTATTAGGAATAACTGAAGTCGATCCTTTAAAATATAATTTACTTTTTGAAAGATTTTTAAATGATCAAAGAGAAACTATGCCTGATATTGATATTGATTTTTCAGATACTAAAAGAGATCAAGTCTTTAGCTATTTAATTAATAAATATGGTGAAAATCGTTGCGCTAGAGTTGTAACATATCAAACTTTTGGTGCAAAACAAGCTTTAAGAGATGTAACAAAAGCTTTTGGCTTTACTAATTCAATTGCTGATAAAATTTGTAAAACAATTCCAAATAGTTTTAATGCCGGAAATTATAGTTTAGATTATGCTTATGAAAAAATTCCTGCTTTTAAAGAAACAATTGATTCTTTAAATGATTTTAAAACGATTTTTAAAATGGCTCATCTTATTGAAGGTTTACCTCGTCAAACAGGTCTTCATGCTGCAGGAATTATCATCGATAATAATGATCTAAACGAGAAAATCCCATTATTTTATGATTTAACTTTTGGTAATGTTACCCAATATGAAAAAGATTATTTAGAAAAACAAGGTTTCTTAAAAATGGACTTATTAGGTTTATCTAATTTAAGAACTATTGAAAATTGTTTAATTTATATTAAACAAAATCGTAATATCGATATAAAAATTAATAAAATTCCTTATGAAGAAGATGCAATATTTAAATTAATTCGAAATGGTTTAACTATGGGATTATTTCAACTTGATACTTCTGCTGCAACTCAAGCCTTAAATTATATTAAACCAAATAATTTTATGGATGTTGTTGCAACAATTTCTTTAGATCGCCCAGGGCCACAACAACAAATCCCAACTTACGCTTTAAGAAAAGAAAGAAAGCAAAAGGTAACTTATCTTGATAAATGTTTAATTCCAATTTTAAAAGAAACATATGGAATTATCGTATATCAAGAGCAAATTATGCAAATATGTCAGGCTTTTGCAGGGTTTTCTTTTAAAGAAGCAGATTTATTTAGACGTGCAATTTCTAAAAAAGATGAAAAACAATTAAAAAAAATGAAGGATAATTTTAAATTATCTGCATTAAAAAATAACCATTCTAATGAAACTATAGATAAAATTTTTGATTTAATTTTAAAATTCGCAAACTATGGGTTTAATAAATCTCATGCAATATGTTATGCAATTATTGCTTGTCAAGAAGCTTATTTAAAAGCTCATTATGGTCCAGAGTTTTATTTAGCAATTTTAGATCAACAATACGGATCAAACGATACAAAATTTAATAAATACCTAGCTGAAATTAAAAGATTAAATATCGAAATATTATTACCTGATATTAATAAATCTGATTTTCATTTTACTTTAGAAAACTCTAAATTAAGAATGCCATTAATTGGTATAAAAGAATTTCCTTCTAAAGTTGTTTTTAATATTATTGAAGAAAGAAACACTAAAGGAATGTTTAAAGATTTCATCGATTTTGTTGTAAGAATGTTTCAAAAAGAAGATAAAATTACTAGTAATCAACTATCTAAATTAATTGATGCTGGATGTTTTGATTCATTATATTCAAATAGAAAATCTTTAAAGCTTTCAATACCTCATGCACTTCAATATGCAAGCACTACTATTTATAAGGATGGGATGCTTTTTGATAATTTTGGGCTTGAATTTAAATATATTGATACAGTTGATGATCCGTTAGAAAGAATTGAAAATGAATATAATGCAATCGGAGTTATGCTTTCGGATTCACCATTAAAACATGTTTCACTTTCTCAATATAAAAAATTAGTAATTACTAAAATAAGTGAAATTAAGCTTAATTATGTATGCTATATCTTAGTAATAATTCGTTCAATTAAAACAACTCAAATTAAAAACGGAATGTCAAAAGGTCAACCAATGGCATTTATCACTGTTTTTGATGAAAGTGATGAAATTGATGTTACTTTATTTCCAGAAGTATATTCAAAGCATCAAGGTGAACTTGAATTAAATAATATTTTATTAATTAAAGGCAAGTTAGAATATAAAAATAATCGTTCAAGTTTTATAGCAGAAAATTTAAAATTAATGAGGTAAATTTATGGCAAAAATTATTATTGTAGATGGAAATTCACTTCTATTTAGAGCATATTACGCTTTATATAATGTTAATAAAGATAAGCTTATGCATAGTAAAGATGGCACACCAACTAATGCAATTTTTGCTTTTTCTAACATGATTGTCAGTTTATTAAATCAATTAAATAAAGGCGATGGGATATTTGTTGCCTTTGATAAAGGAGCGAAGACTTTTCGCCATAAAACATTAGAATCATATAAAGCAAATAGACCTCCATGTCCAGAAGATTTAATTGTCCAATTCCCTATTGCTCGAGAATTATTAGATTCATTAAATATTTTATATTATGAAGCAGATGATTATGAAGCAGATGATATCGCTGGAAATATGGCAAAATTAGCTGAAAAAGCTGGATACAAGGTTCAAATTTATACTTCTGATAAAGACTATCTGCAATTAATTAATGAAAACATTTCAATAAAATTAATTAAAAAAGGTTTAAAAGACATTCATGAAATGAATCCTGAAACCTTTAAAGAAGAATGGGGTTTTGAGCCAAAATATATTCCAGATTTTAAAGGATTAAATGGAGATTCGAGTGATAATTTAAAAGGAATCCCAAAAATTGGCGAAAAAACTGCAAAAAATTTAATTTCAACATATGGAAGTTTTGAAGAAATTTTTAATCATGTTGATGAACTCAAACCAGCAATTTCTAAATCTTTTAAAGAAAATTTTGAACAAGGAAAAATTTCAAAAGAATTAGCAATTATTCAAACTGATTTTGATCTACCTTATTCTCCAAGTGAAACAGTTTATCAAGGATATAGTTTTGATGTTATCTCTAATTTTTGTTCAAAATATAGTTTTCAAACATTATTAAATAAATTATCAAAATCTTTAAGAATCCAAAATGAAACTTTAAACAAAATTGAAGTTGAAGAGGATGTCGATCCTACTAAATTAACAATTCCTAATGAATTTGGGTTTAGTATCGATATAACCGATGAAAACTATCACGACGCAGAATTATTAGGCTTTGCTATATCTTTTAATAACAAAAACTACTATTTTTCTACTAATAACCCTGCAAATCTTAACTATTTTAAAGAAATTTTAGAAAATAAAGATAATTTAATTTATTGTTATGACTTTAAAAAAATTAAATGCGTTTTATCAAGATATGGCATAAATATAAAAAAATTAAAATTTGATTTACTTCTAGCATCATATTTGATTGATCCTTCTATTAAAAACGATTTAAACTCAGTTTTGTCATATTTTAGTATTGATATCAATTATGCCTATGAAAATAGTATTTCCTTATTTTCTACTAATAATCCACTATTAACTGGAATTGAAGCTCACTATTCTTATTCTTTATATAATAAAATAAATAATAAATTAAAAGAGTTAAACCAATTGGAATTATTATTAGATATTGAGCAGCCCTTAACTATTGTTTTAGCTGATATGGAAATTGAAGGATTTCCAGTAGATAAAAATTATTTAGTTGAGCTAGGAAACAAATATAAGAAAAATATTGAAGAAATTTCAAAAGATATTTATTTTTTTGCAGGTAAGGAATTTAATATAAATTCTCCAAAAGAACTTGCTGAGGTTTTATATGATGATTTAAAGCTTAAAACCAATAAAAAGAGATCTACTTCTATTGAATATTTAAAAGAATTACTAAATGAACATCCAATAATTTATAAAATTTTAGAATATAGAAAATATTCAAAATTACTTTCAACTTATGTTAATGGAATTCTTCCATATATTAAAGAAGATAACTTAATCCATGCAACCTTTAATCAAGCTTTAACTCAAACCGGAAGATTATCTTCAAGCGAACCAAATTTGCAAAATATTACGGTAAGAGATGAAGAAAGTAAACAAATTAGAAAAGCTTTTTATTATAAAGATGAAGCATTATCGATACTTTCTTTAGACTATTCTCAAATTGAATTAAGAGTTTTAGCTAGTTTATCTAACGCTACTTCTTTAATAAATACATTTAATCACGATAAAGATATTCATAGCGAAACCGCTAAAAAAATATTCCATCTTGATAGAGAACCAACAAGCTTAGAAAGGAGAAAAGCAAAAGCAGTTAATTTTGGAATAATTTATGGAATTTCAGATTGGGGATTAGCTGAACAATTAGAAATTCCAGTTAAAGAAGCAAAAGAAATTATCATTTCTTTTAATAATGCATTCCCTGAAATTAAAGAATATTTAGATTCAATTATTGAAGATGCAAAAAATAAAGGATATTCATCCACTTTATTTAATAGAAGAAGATATCTACCTGATTTAAATTCAAATAATTATCAATTACGTGAATTTTCTAAACGTGCTGCAATGAATGCACCAATTCAAGGAAGTGCTGCCGATATTATTAAAATTGCAATGATTAAAGTAGATAAAGCTTTAAAAGAAAATAATTTAAAATCTAAACTTGTAAATCAAATCCATGATGAACTTATTTTAAAGGTTTATGAAGATGAAAAAGAAAAAGTTTATGACTTAGTCAAGAATATAATGGAAACATGCGTTTCTTTAAAAGTATGTTTAAAAGTTGAAGGAGGTTATGCTAAAACTTGGTTTGATGCTAAATAGTTATGCCAGAATTACCAGAAGTAGAAACAGTTAAAAATATAATAGAACCTTTAATTAAAAATAAAACAATATCAAGTATTGAAATTTTTTATAACAATTTAATTAAGTCTAATATTGATGATTTTAAAAATAATTTACTTAATCAAACATTTTTAAATGTAACTCGTTATGGAAAATATTTATTTTTACATTTAACCAATAACTTGGTTTTAATTGTCCATTTAAGAATGGAAGGTAAATTTAGATATGTTGAAAATGATAATTTTAGAATAAAATCAACAAGTTTAATCTTTTATTTTAAAGATGGCACAGGTTTAGCTTTTGATGATACTCGAAAATTTGGAATTATGTATTTATCAACTGAAGATAAATTTAAAGAATTAGAAATGATTAAAAAATTAGGGTATGAACCTTTTGATGTAAATTCAAATAATATAAATGATATATATAAAAAATTTAATAAGAAAAAACCTATTAAACTTTTACTTTTAGATCAAACTATTCTTACTGGTATTGGAAATATTTATGCCGATGAAACTTTATATCTTTCAAAAATAAATCCTTTAACTCTTGGAAGCGAATTAAATAATGAAGATATTAATCAAATTGTTGAAAATTCTAAAAAAATACTAAGAAAAGCAATAAATTTAGGAGGTTCAACTATACATAGTTTTCATCCAGGTGTTGGAATTGATGGAAAATTTCAAGAATCTCTATTATGCTATGGAAAAGAAGGGGAAAAATGTCCTAGATGTCAAACTAGATTTCATAAAATATTTTTAAATAAACGTGGAACAACTTTTTGCCCTAACTGTCAAATTAACCATGAACTACAAAAAGCAATTGGAATAACTGGACCAATAGGAAGTGGTAAATCTACTGCTTTAAAATATTTAGAAGAATTAGGATATTTAACTTTTTCTGCCGATGAAATGGTACATGAACTATATAATGAAACTTATATTCAAAATAAAATTTCAAAAATTTTAAAATTTAAATTTGTTTATTCGGATAAAAATAGTCGAAATTATGCTCGAAAAATTATGATTGAAAATCCAACTTTAAAAACCCAAGTTGAAGATTATATTTATCCTTTACTTGAAGACAAGATGTTAAATATTATTAAAAATAATGAAAACGTTGTATTTGAAGTTCCTCTTTTATTTAAAGCACATTTTGAATATATGTTTAAAAAGATTTTTGTTATCATAGTTAATAAAGATAAACAAATTTCTAATTTAAATTCTAGAAATCATGCAAATGATTTAAATTCAATCAAAATTAACTCAGATTTTAACTATAATAAAGATAATAAAAATATAATAATTATTGAAAATAATAGCAGTTTAGCAGACTTTTTTGAAAAAATACAAGAAAATATTAATAAAGATTAGGCGCGGTACTAGTTACGCATTCTTTAGATTTATTAGCCAATAAAGTTTCTAATTGACTAGCTTTAACATCTTTTTTTTCACCAAAATATTTTTTAAAGGAATACATATTACAAACGTCTTCAATACTATAATTTGAAGTAAATAATGTATAAGCTTTTCGATTAGAATTTCTTTCTTGAATTATTGGAAGTATGATTGCATCTCTTAAAATTTCATTTTTTATTTCATTCCCAAACCCATCAAAAACTAAAAAATCACATTTTTTATAATGGTTTAAAATTCGATTAAATTCATTTCTTGAATCGTTATCTTTTTTAAAATAAAGATCAAGTAACTCTTTAAATCTATCCTGACAATTAATAAAAGAACCAAATATATTTTTATCTTCACTTGAATAAATTAATTCATTAATTGATGCGATTGCGGCGAAGCTTTTTCCAGTTCTTATTTCACCTTTTATATATATCCAATTACCATTTTTAAAACAATTTTTAATTTCGTTTTTCATTTTTTTATTATCAACATCTTTTAAGGTAATTTCATCAAATGTTGAATCAAAATCTTTAAATTCAAACGAAGCATTATACTTTAAATTTTTTCTTAAGGGTTCAAGAGCAATCTTTTTTAACTCAACAAAATTTTGATTTTTAAATATGTCAAATCGATAATAAATATTGTTTTTTTCACAATCTTTTAAAGTTTTAATATTTTTTACTAAATTATAGTTTTTATAAAATTCATAGCATTTATCTAAACTCTTAAAAATATCTTCATTAGAAAAACCTTTATCAACAAGAATCTTATAAACTTCATTATCATTTAATATCGAGTTATAAATTTCTGTTTTATAGTCTTCGAAGTCTTTTCTTGAAACATAATCATTATTAGAATCACTTTCAAAATTTAATTTTTTTAGTCTTTCCATAAATCTCTAAAGTCAAACTCGACTTCTTCTTCCTCCTCATTATCATCAACATTTGTAACATTTTGTATTTCTTTATTATTTTTTTCTAATTTTGTATTTTCTTGATAAGATTCATTAATCTTTTTAGGCTTATGCAAATAATTTATTGCACTTAAAGTATTATTTACATCCGATCTTTTCATGTTTGAAGCAAGTTTTTCAATATAGCTTTTATTTAAATCACCATTAAATCTTAAAACAACAAATTCGATTAAACAGTTAATAATTCCATTAGAAAAATCAAATCTATTTTTAAGCATTTCAAGTATATTTAAATCGGCAATAACTGGATCAACTCCTCTATTAATTTCTTTTAAGAAAAGTCGAGGATTTGTTTCTTCATATTTTTTAATTTTTAATGCAAGTTCAGTTTCACTACTAATTTTTGTTTTTTCTTGTTTAGTATTTTTCTTAAATGATTTTTTAAAGTATGATGCATTTAATTTTGCTCGATTATTAACATATTCCAAATCAAGTTTTTCACCATCTGGCCCATTTACTTTAAATCCATCAATTACAATATTGATCATTTCATCATAATTTAATCCATATAGTGAAACCAAATTATGAATAGTATTTATATCTTTATCAGTTAAATTTTTAGAAATCAAAGGTGCTCTTTTTGTTAAAAGATTAGTAAACTTAATCTCATCAAATCCATCATCGAATGTATTTTTATTTTTTCCGATAAATTTTTTATCAAGTTTTGAAGAATTATTAATTGAAATTTCATAAGAATCACTGAATTTTGCAGAGATTTCTTCAAAATCAGTGAGTTTTTCTTTTTCAACTTGGTATTTATTTATTACCTCATTGATATATTTTTCATTGGTTGATTTTAATAATAAATTTTTAAGTATTTCATTGTTAAAAAAGTCATTAGGTTCTAAAGGTGAGTTAATAAAAATTAAAAAGGTATTTTCATTTTGATAAGTTTTAATTAGTGAAGAGGATTCTAAGCTTCTTCTTGCAAGTAAATAATCTTGTTCATTAAGAGAAGTTTCAATTAAAAGATCATTTAAATCTAAATCAATTCTTCCATTTAAAAAGCAATTTCTTAAATATAAATAAAGAAAAATTGCTTTATAAGTTGCAAAAGGAAGGTAAAGATCAAATAAATATTTTTCACTTTCATAGTATAAACTTGTCTCACACTTTAAAATGATTTTCTTATCCATAAGTAAAAGAAATTATAATATTTTTTTAGTATAACTTTAAAGACAAAGATAAAGAAAATTTCTTATTATTAACTATCATTTTTTTATTCTATTACTATAAAAATATAATATAATTTATAGGTTAAAGGAGAAATGTGATGATTAAAAAGATCGGAATTTTAACCTCAGGTGGCGATTCTCCAGGAATGAATGCAGCTTTATTAGCAGCAATTAAAACTGGAATTAAATTAAACAAAGAAATGTATGTAATTTATGAAGGCTATCGAGGAATATTAGAACATAAATTTGAAAAAGTTACTACTTCTTTTATGGACGACTATTTAACAAGAGGCGGAACAAGAATTAAAACAGCACGACTTCCAGAATTTAAAGAAGAAGATGTAAGAAAAAAAGCAGTTGAAATTTTAAAAGAAGAAGGGATTGATGCTTTAATTGTTATCGGTGGAGATGGTTCTTATCGTGGAGCTAAAAAATTAACTGATTTAGGAATTTTATGTGTTGGACTTCCAGGAACAATCGATAACGATATTGCATCAACCGATTATACAATTGGCTTTGATACAAGTTTAAACACTATTGTTGAAGCAATTGATAAAATTAAAGAAACAATGCAATCTCATAATCGCTGTGGAATTGTTGAAATCATGGGTAATAGATGTCCTGATTTAACTTTATATGCAGGAATTGCAACTACTGCCGATATTATTATTACAGGAGATAATAATCCTAATTTTGATGATGTAGTCGAGCAATTAAAAGAATTAAAAAAGAAAAAAGATTATGCGATTGTCCTTATTTCTGAAAAGTTAATTGATACAATAGCTTTCACCGAACGTGTTAGTAAAGAAACAGGTTGGGAAACAAGATTATCAATATTAGGTCACATTCAAAGAGGAGGAACTCCTTCAGCTATGGAAAGAGTTAATGCAATAAGAATGGGATCTTACGCAGTTGAATTATTAGATAAAAATATCGGAGGGGTATGTGTTGGTATTGTAAATAATGAATTAACTCATTATGATATTGACATTGCACTCGAATTAGAGCGTAATAAGCATTTAGAATTTTATAGAATTCATGATTTAATTAAATAGATTGGGGTAAATTATGCTTAAAGAAAACCATACAAAAAATACAAAAATTGTTTGTACAATTGGGCCTGCAAGTCAAAAAGAGGATGTATTAAAAGTTTTAATTGAAAATGGTATGAACATCATGAGATTAAATTTCTCTCATGGAGATTATTCTGAACATGAAAAAAAGCTTCTTCTCGCTAGAAAAATAGAGAAAGAAGAAAATATTTATATTCCAGTTATGCTTGATACAAAAGGACCTGAAATTAGATGCCATAACATGGAAAACGATAAAATTTTAATTAAAAAAGGTCAAATTACTAGAATTTCCATGAAAGAAGTTTTAGGAACCCCTGAAAAAATTTCTATTACTTTTTCTGACTTATTTAAAGATATATCAGTTGGAAACCATGTAAGAATTGATGATGGAAAACTTGATTATTTAGTTATCGATAAAGATGAAAAAAATAAAGAAATAATTTGTGAAGCTCAAAACGAACACGAATTATGTTCTAAAAAAGGTGTCAATGTTTTAGGTTGCCATCTTTCAATGAATTTCATCTCAGAAAAAGATCGCAATGATTTAAAATGGGGTTGTGAAAATGGTGTTGATATTATCGCTGCTTCTTTTGTGAGAAACGCAAACGATGTTAAAGAAATGCGTAAAGTATTAACAGAATATGGCCATCCTGAAATCATGATTATTTCAAAAATTGAAAACGGCGAAGCAATGGATAAACTTGATGAAATTATCGATGCAAGCGATGGAATCATGGTTGCAAGAGGTGATTTAGGATTAGAAATTCCTGAAGAACAAGTTCCAATTGTTCAAAAAAGATTAATTAAAAGATGTCGTGAAAAAGGAAAACCTGTAATTACTGCTACTCAAATGTTAGATAGTATGTGTCATTCACCAATTCCAACTAGAGCTGAAGTTAGTGATGTCGCAACTTCTATTGATGAATCAACTGACTGCGTTATGCTTTCAGCCGAATCTGCAAGCGGGGAATATCCTGATAAAGCAGTTTTAATGCAAACTAAAATTGCTCGTACAATGGAAAAAGAACTTGATTATGAAAATTTAGCAAGACAAGCTTATGAAACATCATTAAAAGATAATAACGACTCAATTGCTAATGCTATTGCTAATACTGCAAAATTAATCAATGCTAAATTAATTGTTTCATTTACTGAAACAGGAAGATCTTCAAGAAGAATTTCAAAAGCTAGACCTTGTTGTCCAATACTTTCAATTTCTAAAAATTTAACTACTGTTAGACAAAATGCATTGTTCTGGGGAATTTATTCTGTTTATATTCCAGTATCAAAAATGCCAGATTTTATCGAAGAAATGGAAGTTATTGCAATTGTTAAAGCTAAAAAATTTGGATTAAAAGCTGGAGATACAATTTTAATGTCTGGTGGAACTCCTACTGGAGCTGGCAAGACAAATTTCTTAAGAATTATTAAACTTCCTGAAGATAGAGATGTTTTATAATTCCTTTATTGCAATTTATTATTAATAAGTTTAGTATTTATTTGCTAAGAAAAAGACAAGTTAATTAAGTATTCTTTATAGAGAGTGAAATGCTTGGTGGAAATTTCATAAGAAGATTAATTAATACCACTTTGGAGCAATCATGGTAACATGACGGTGAACTTCCGATAAAGTTTAAATTAAGTGATAGATAAATTAATATATTATTTATCTATAATTAAGGTGGTACCACGTATAAAGCGTCCTTAAATTAAGGGCGCTTTTTTATATATTAGGAGGAAAAATTATGCTTAATTTAAAATTAAATGATAAAAAAGTAATTACATTAGATGACAATAAAAACGGAATGGATGCACTTCTTTTAATTGATCCAACTCTTAAAAAAGAAGCAATTTGTTATAAATTAAATGGTCAATTATATGATTTATTTACACCAATAAAAGAATCGGGTGAATTTAAATTAATTACTAAAAATGATGAAGAAGCTTTTGGTATTTTAAATCACTCTGCAGCTCACTTAATGGCAGAAGCAATTAAAATATTATTTCCTAAAACAACATTTGGTGTTGGTCCTTCAATTGAATCTGGCTTTTATTATGATGTTGATTTTAATGAGTATGTCTTAAAAGAAGAAGATTTAACTAAAATTGAAGCAAAAATGAAAGAATTAAGTAAAGCTAATCAATACATTGTTCGTAAAGTTGTAACAAAAGATGAAGCTTTAGAAATTTTTAAAAACGATCCATATAAAACTGAATTAATTAATGATTTAGAAGGCACAATAACAATTTATAAACAAGGTGAGTATATCGATCTTTGTCAAGGCCCACATGTTCCATCTACTTCTTTTATTAAATATTTTAAACTTGATACTATTGCTGGAGCTTATTGGAGAGGTGATTCTAAAAATAAACAATTAACAAGAATTTATGGTGTCGCAACTTTTTCAAAAGATGAACTTGATAGACTTCAAGAACTTAAAGAGCAAGCTAAAAAGAGAGATCATCGTAAAATAGGTAAAGAATTAGGTTTATTTATGATTTCAGAATTTGGACCAGGATTTCCTTTCTTCCTTCCAAATGGGTTAATGTTAAGAAGACAAATAGAAAATTGGTGGTATCAAATTCATGATAAACATGGTTATCAATTAATTAAAACTCCAATTATTTTATCAAAGGAATTATGGGAAACTTCCGGTCACTGGGGACATTATAAGCAAAATATGTACACTACTAAAATTGATGAAAAAGATTTTGCTATTAAACCAATGAACTGTCCAGGTGCAATTTTAGTATATAATTCTTCTTTACATTCCTATAAAGATTTACCTTTAAGATTAGGTGAACTTGGCTTAGTCCATCGTCACGAAGCAAGCGGAGCATTAAATGGATTATTTAGAGTAAGAAGTTTCACTCAAGATGATGCTCATATTTTCTGTAGAAAAGATCAACTTCAAGATGAAATTGAATCATTACTTAAACTTTATGATGAAATATATTCAACTTTTGATTTAGATTATTCAATAGTTTTATCGACAAAACCAGAAAGCGATTATATTGGTGATGATGAAATTTGGGAAGAGAGTGAAAGAATTCTTGGTGAAGCCTGCAAAGCAACAGGAAAAGATTTCAAAATTAATCCTGGTGATGGCGCATTCTATGGACCTAAACTTGATTTTAAATTAAAAGATTGTATGGGTAGAATTTGGCAATGTGGAACAATTCAATTAGATATGAACTTACCAGAAAGATTTGACTGCACATATATTAATTCAAAAGGTGAAAAAGAAAGACCTATTATGCTTCATAGAGCAATCTTAGGTTCTTTTGAAAGATTTTTAGGTATTATTATTGAACATTTTGCTGGAGCATTCCCACTTTGGTGCACTCCTGTTCAATTAAATATTCTTCCTGTAAATAATTTATCTCATTTAGACTATGCTAAAGAGTTGCTTTCAAAATTTGAAAGTTTAGGCTTTAGAGTTACTCTTGATGATAGTGAAGAAAAACTTGGTTATAGAATGAGAAATTCTGTTATTAAGAAAATTCCTTATACTATAGTTCTTGGAGATAAAGAAAAAGAAAATAAAACTTTAACATATAGAAGATATGGTAGTGAAAAACAAATCAATATTTCTCTCGATGAATTTATTAATCTTTTAAATAAAGAAATAAACGAGAAAAAACTTCTTGTAAATCCAAAAGATTTAAAATTATAACGTCAAAATAATTACAAGAAATATACTAAATAACTACTAATAACTTAATTTTTAAAAAGAAATGGGATTGAATTATCAATCCCATTTTATTTTGCTTACTTTGCTTTTCCTTGATTAGCAACTGCTGTCATTGCTTTTTTAATTGCTTCTTGATCGCCTAAATATCTTTTAGAAATGACATTAAATTTTTCGTCAAATTCATAAACAAGTGGAACACCTGTAGGAATATTTAAAGCAACGATATCATCATCACTAATTCCTTCAAGATATTTAACAAGAGCTCTCAAAGAATTTCCATGAGCTGCAATAATAACCCTTTTACCGCTAACAATTGCAGGTTTAATTTCACATTCCCAATAAGGAAGAACACGAGCGACAGTATCTTTTAAACATTCAGTTAATGGGCAATCTTGAACACCAACTGAAGAATAGGCTTTTTGTAAAGCAGGATTTCTTGGATCTGTTTCTTCTAATGCAGGAGGTTGAACATCATAACTTCTTCTCCAAATTTTTACTTGTTCATCGCCATATTTTGCAGCAGTTTCAGCTTTATTTAAGCCTTGAAGTGCACCATAATGTCTTTCGTTTAATCTCCAAGATTTAAATACAGGAATATATTCCTCTTCCATTTCACCTAAAACAAAATTTAATGTGTGAATTGCTCTTTTTAAATAGGAAGTATAAGCAACATCGAAGTGGAATCCTTCTTCCTTTAATAATCTTCCACCATTTTTAGCTTCTTCAACACCTTTTTCAGATAATTCAACATCGGTCCATCCAGTAAATAAATTTAATTTATTCCATTCGGATTCACCATGTCTAATTAATACTAATTGATAAGTTTTTGACATATAATTCTCCTTCAAACGTTTATAATTTTAATATTTATATAAATGATAATAAAGTAAAAATTACTTCGCTTGTTTTATTGAAAGACCAATTCTTTTTCTTTCAACATCTAAACTGATAACTTTTACTTTAACAACATCATTTATGTTATATAAGTCAGAAATATTTTTTACATATTTATCTGAAACTTCAGAAATGTGCACTAAGCCATCTTGATGTACATTAATATCAACAAACATTCCAAAATCCATAATGTTTCTTACAGTTCCATTTAAAATCATTCCTTCTTTTAAATCTTTTATGTCTTTAACATCATTATTTAATTCAACGATTTTAACATCTTCTCTTATATCTCTTCCTGGTTTAACAATTTCTTTTAAAATATCTTCTAAAGTTGCTTCACCAACATTAAACTTCTTAATAACTTCATCTTTATTAACTTTTTTAACTTTTAATTCTTTAATTTCAGAGGAGTCATTTTTTAAATCAATTGCATATTTATTTAGGATATATTTTGCAACTTCATAGGATTCTGGGTGAATATTTGTTTCATCAAGTACTTCATCACCATCATAAATTCTTAAAAAACCTGCACATTGAATAAAGGCTTTTTCTCCTAAACCTTTAATATCTTTTAATTCATTACGATTTTTAAATTTATGTGTTTTTAAATATTCATAAATATTATTAGCAATTGTTTTATTAATGCCACTAACATATTTTAAAATTGAAACACTAGCATTATTTAAATTGACGCCAACTGTATTAACGCAATCTTCAACTACACCATTTAAAGCATTACTAAGTTTAGTTTGATTCATATCATGTTGATATTGTCCAACTCCTATTGCTTTTGGTTCGATTTTTACTAATTCATTTAATGGATCTTGTAATCTTCTCGCTAAAGAAATTGCACTTCTTTTTTCAACACTTAATTCTTTAAATTCTTCTTCACCTAATTTTGAAGCAGAATATACACTAGCTCCAGATTCATTAACAATAAAAATTTTAGTTTTAAAATTATTATCTTTAACAATTTTAGATAAGATTGCTTCAGATTCTCTTGAAGCAGTTCCATTTCCTAAAGCAATATAATCTATAGTATTTTCTTTTAATAAATTAGTTAATTCTAAAATTGATTGATTAACTTTCTTTTCATCATTACTTGTAATATAACTTACACCAATTTTTAATGGGATACCTTGAGGATTAACAAGTGCATATTTACATCCAGTTCTAAAGCCAGGATCAAAACCTAAAACAAATTTATTTTTTAAAGGTGGATATAAAAGTAAAGCTTTAAGATTTTTCTTAAAAACTATAATTGATTCATCTTCAGCTTTTTCAAAAAGTTGAGCTCTAATTTCATTATCAAGCGAAGGATAAATTAATCTAGTTAAACTATCTTTAATAACTTTTCCTAAAATATCTTTAAAATCATTTTTCTTAGCAATCTCAGTAAATAAATACATATAAAATAATTCATAATCATCTTCATATTTTAAATTTACTTTCAAGCAACCTTCTTTTTCACCTCGATAAAGTGCTAATATTCGATGTGGAGGTATCTTTTTAATAAGTTCTTCATAATTAGCATATTGAGCGTAAGTATCTTTTTCATCTTTTTTAATTTCTATAGAAGTTAATAAACCATCTTTATAAATTCCATTTTTTATGAATTGACGATAAGTTGCATTATCAGAAATTTCTTCAGCAAGAATATCTTTTGCACCATTTAAAACATCTTCAATAGTATTAACTCCTTTTTCTTCGTTAATAAATTTAGCTAAAAATTCATTAAATTTACCATCGTCTTTTCCTAATTTAATATATTCACTAACAGGTTCAAGACCTTTTTCTTTAGCAATCGAAGCTCTTGTTTTTCTTTTTGGTTTAAAAGGACGATAAATATCTTCAAGTTCACTTAAAGTTTCAACATTTAAAATATCTTCTTTTAATTCATCAGTTAATTTTCCTTGCTCATTAATTGAATTTAAGACAGTGTTAATTCTTTCTTCTAAATTTCTTAAATAATTTAAACGATCAAAAATATTTCTTAAATCAACATCAGTTAAATATCCAGTTGCTTCTTTTCTATAACGTGCAATAAAAGGAATTGTATTATCTTCATCAATTAATTTAACTGCACTACTAACTTGTGTCTCTTTTAGCTTTAGCTCTTCACTTATTTTTTTAATTATATTCATTATTTAACCTCCTAGATGTACTCTTCATCAAAATGAATAACTACTTTTAATGTTGGATCAATCTTATTTAATTCTTTTTGAATAATATTAGTCAATTCCTCTTTAGAAATTATTTTTTTATCATATGGATAAACTAAATCAAAAATAACATTACTTGATTCTTTACCTTTAACAATTCTTACATCGTGAAATGATAATTCATGAGAAATATTACTAATAATTTTTGATAATTCTTGCTTTATCTCAATCAATTTTTCACTCTTTGTATCAATTGGATCCATATGAATAGTTAAAAATATTTGATATTTATTTGAGATTACATTTTCGATTTTATCGATTAATTCGTGGTTTTCAAAACTATTTTTATATCCATCAACTTCACAATGAATTGTCATAAATATTTTATTTGGTCCATAAGAATGGGCTATACAATCATGAACTCCTAAAATTCCATTATAGCTTTTTATATCATTAATTATTTGAACAGTAAATTTTGAATCAATTGGAGTTCCTATTAATGGAGCAGAAGTTTCTTTTAACATTTTTATTCCACTAATAAAAATATAAACGACTAATATTAAAGATATAATTCCATCTAAATACCATAAATTTGGGTAATAATATTGAACTATAGAAAATATTAAAACTAAAGATGTAGAAATAACATCATTTAATGAATCAAGGGCATTAGCTTTTAAGGTGAGAGAATCAATAACTTTTGCCATTTTATAGTTAAATAAAAATAATATTATTTTTAAGATTATTGAGCCAATTAAAATAATGATTATAAAAATAGAAAATTCAAAATCACTTGTTTGATTAATTAATCCTAAAATTGTTGTCACTCCAAGTATTGAAGCAAGGCATAAAATAACCATACAAACAATCAATCCAGAAATATATTCTATTCTTTCATGACCAAAAGGATGCTCCTTATCAGCTGGTTTACTTGCAAATTTAAACCCAAATAAACTAACGAAAGAATTTAAAAAATCAGTTAAATTATTGATAGCATCGGAGATAATTGACATTGAACCACTAATAAAACCAATAATCAATTTAAAGATAAATAAAATTGAGTTAATAACAATTCCAAATATTGAAGCAAGTAATCCGTGCTTCTCTCTTACCTTGGGATCTTTTATATTTTGATAATCTTTAATAAATAGTTTTCTTAAAAAAGTAATCATTGTTATATTTTATAATATTTTATTAATGATAGCTAAAATTATATTAAATATTTTAACTATTTTTGCTTCTTAAAATAGAAATAAGTCCTTGCATTAAAGCAACTGTTGTTATAATATATTTAGGCACGGGGCGTAGCGTAGCTTGGTATCGCGTCTGCTTTGGGAGCAGAAGGCCGCTGGTTCAAATCCAGTCGCCCCGACCACTTGTAATGTTCCTCTTAAAAAGAGGTTTTTTTATAGGTATTGAAAAAATAAGAAAATTGTCTTATATTTTACTTAATTGTCCCATTAGCTCAACTGGATAGAGTGTTTGGCTACGAACCAAGAGGTTGCGGGTTCGACTCCTGCATGGGACGCCACTTTTTTAAAAAATCCCCCTAATGTCCAATATTTTAAATAAATATTAGCTTATTTAGGGGTTTTATTTTACTTAAAATTTTCTATTTCTTTTCTTAGATAATCTAAGAACATTAATGAAGATTTATTTAAAGCTTTAAGTTTTTTATAAATTAAATAATTACTAGATTCAATTTTTGGATTAAATGGGATAAATTTTAAATTAGAATGAGGTTCTAAACATAACAAATTATCAATTGAAACTACATAACCTACTTTTTCTAAAGCTAAATATCGAACATTATTAATTAAATTATAAGTATCAACAATATTAAGTTTTGTAATATCTAAATAATTACTTAAAGGATGAAAAGCGTTATTAAAAGTATGTCTTGACATTAATAAAGGTAAATCATATAAATCATCAATATTAATAAATTTTTTATTAGCTAAAGGCATATCTTTATGCATTAATAAACCCCACTCATCTTTTAAAGGCATTTTTATCGAGTTATATTTATCTATCTTAAAAGGTTCAATCACTAATCCAAAATCGATCAAATTATTTTCTAATTTCTCTTCAATATCAGTTAATCCACTACTAAAAATATTAAATTTAATGTTTTTATTCTCTTCTTGAATTTTCTTAATAACTTTAGCAATGATTGAAAAAGTATAAGTTTCAGCTACACCTAAATATATTTCACCAATTACATCATTAGAATGATTGAAATTAAGAATTTCAGCTTCATTTTTATCAAATAATTGAACGATCTCTTCTGCTTTTTTCTTAAAAAATACACCGGCATCAGTCAAAACCATCTTTTTAGAATCACGTAAAAATAAAGTTTGATTTATTTCTTCTTCCAAATTTTGAATTTGTCGAGATAAATTTGGTTGGGTAGTTAATAAAATTTCAGCAGCCTTTGTTAAGTTTAAAGTTTCACTAACAACTAAAAAATATTTTAATACTCTTATATCCATAAAATAATTTTAAATAATTTTATTTATAAATTAAAGAAATAATTAATTTAAATAGAGAAGATAAATATAATTTTTTTAATTAAAAGCCTTCTAATCCTTAATATTTTATAAAAATACTTGCATTTTATAGTCATAAGACTTAAATTATTTTATATGAAAATTAAAAAACTAATTAAGAATATTTGTTTAACAGCATTAATGTCTTCTCTTATTTTTATTATTACTTTCTTTTTACAAATACCATATTTTGGAGGAGTAGGATATTTTAATTTAAGTGATGGTTTAATTATTTTTTCAACAATATATTTTGGACCTTTTGTTGGAATAATTAGTGCTATTATTGGAACTGCTTTTGCTGATTTCGTTTCAGGTTTTCTTATTTATATTCCTTTTACAATAATTGCAAAAGGTTTAGAAGCAATATTAGCTTTTATCATTTTTTACTATTTAAAAAATAGAAAATTTTTAAAATATCTTTCCTTTATACTTCCAATTATACCAATGGTTTTAACATATTTTGTTGGTTATGTAATTTATTATGATTTAAATTATGCTCTACTTTCTTCATCGTTTGATTTAATTCAAGGATTAGTTGGAAGTTTAATAAGTGTCGTTTTATTTAATTTATTTAAACTAAATTATCACTTAAATTATACTAAAAATATAAAAAATAATTAGGTTTTGCAGGGTTTTCACTATGTTAAAAGAACTTACAAATGAAGATTTTAAATTTGTTAAAGAATTATTACTTCGAATTAATGAAGAACAATTTAATATTTTTTTATCTTCAAAAACTGGATTTTGTATTTATAAAGATAATATAAAAGTTGGAATTTTATTATATTCAATACTATGGGAAAAATTTCCTTTTATTCAACATTTAATAATAAAAGAAAAATACCGCAATCAAAAATTAGGTACAAACGCTTTAATTCAATTTGAAAATTTAATGAATAGTAAAAACTATAAAATAATTTTACTTTCTACTCAAATTGATGAAAAAGCTCAATTTTTATACCGAAAACTTGGTTATATTGATTGTGGAGGATTAGTTTTAGAAAATACTCCATTTGATCAACCACTTGAGTTATTCATGAAAAAGAATTTAATCAAGTAAAATACTCAGTTCATTAATTTTTTTATAGAAATCTTAATTTAAATTTATAATAATGCTTTCACTTGAAATCGGTATTTTTATATTGATGAATTATTCAAGATTTTTAACAGGAGGAAAAATGAAAAAAGTTAAAGATTTTTTAAAGACTTGTAGCATAGGAACTTATTTTATTTTTCCTACAATCGTTACGTCGCTAATCTCCTTAATTTTAATAGGGGTTGGCTTTCAAGCAGGCTACCATTCTTACGGAAGTATAGTTTGCTTAATACTTCTTATAGTATTAGATGTTGTTTTATTAATCATTATTAAGAAGGAAGCTTTTATACCTGCAGCTAATGTTATTTTATCACTTGGTACAATTTTATTCTTTATCTTAACAAGTTATAACTACGTTGCAGTTGTTGTTACCGGAATCGATATTGAAAACTTTAATATTGACTGGGTTTTATCAACTATTTTCTTTATTGCAACTTATGTTTTAAGTTTTGCTTCAATTTTTATTCCTTTAAAAAAGAAAGGTAAAGTTGAAAATCAACAAATTACAGAAAATAACGAAGCAAAAATTTAGGAGGAAATATGGGAAAAATTAGATATACAACAAGTAAAGCATTGCTCGCTTCATTTGGTACAGTATTAAGTTTAGTTGCTCTTGCAACTTCAATTTGTAACTCAAATGTTTACGCAATTAATACTGCTTTAGGAACCACTTCTTGGGAACAAGTCAACCGTGAAGATGGTGAAAGCCAAGATACAGAATACTTTAAATCAAAATATACTAAAATTGATGATTTAATCTCTGATACTGATAAATTAATTGAAGAGGTCGTTGAAGAAGGTGCTGTCTTACTTAAAAATGAAAACAATGCATTACCACTTGCAAAAAATTCAAAAGTTACTACTGTTGGTATTGCTTCAACTGAATCAACATTAACTTCTTCTGGATCTGTTGCTGCAGAGAGCGGAACAGGAAGAGAAGTTACATTAAAAGCTGGTTTAGAACATGCAGGATTAGAAGTTAATCAAACAGCATGGGACTTTTATTCAAATGATACAACACAAACAACATATGGACCAGTAAGAAATGGTATGATGGCTCCAGGACCACTTATTTCTAAAATTAACGAGGTTCCTTGGAGTGTTGCTAATGAAGCTTTTGGTTCAACTTTAAATCAATATGGTGACGCTGTTATTTTTAATATTACTAGAGTTTCTGGTGAAGGAAATAAAGACGTTAACCGTTCTGGAACAGAAGATACACCTAATGGTGATGCTTTAACCTTATCAAACGATGAAAGAGAAACATTAAGAGCATTAAAAGCTTTAAAAGATAACAACACAATTAAAAAAGTTATTGTTTTATTAAATTGCACTGCTTCAATTGATTTAGATTTCTTAAATGATTCTCAATATGGAGTTGATGCTTGTTTACAAGTCCAATCAGTTGGTACAACTGGTTTTAATGGTGTTGGTGATTTATTGGTCGGTAACGTTTCTCCTTCTGGCAAAAGTAATGATACCTTATGGTATTCAAATTCTCAAAACCCTACATTAACTAATCAATTAGGTTATGAATTTACTAATGCTAGCGATTTTGAATTACATACTGCAACAAATGGTTCAGGTACTTATGAACAATATTATGTTGTTTATCAAGAGGGCATCTATTTAGGTTATAGATATACTGAAACCCGTTATGAAGATTATGTTGTTGGAAAAGAAAACGTTGGTAATTTTGATTATTCAAAAACTGTTGCTATTCCATTCGGATATGGTGAATCTTACTCTGAATTTGAATATTCAAACTACCAAGTAAGAAGAAACGGAGACGACTACACTGTATCAGTTGACGTTAAAAATATTGGCGATGTCGCTGCTAAAGAAGTCGTTCAAGTTTATTTACAAAAACCATATGGAACTTATAACATTGAAAATAATGTTGAAGCAAGTGCAGTTGAACTTGTTGGTTATGATAAAACTGAATTATTAGATCCTTCTGAGTCAGTAACTATTACCATTGATGTTGATGGAAGCCAATTTGCTTCTTATGATGCAAATAAAGCTAAAACTTATGTTTTAACTGAAGGTGATTATTATTTAGCTGTTGGAAATGGTGCACATGATGCTACAAACAATATTTTAGCTGCAAAAGGTTATTCTCCATCTAATACTAGCGGAAGAATGGATGCTGTTGGAAATGGCAATTTAGCTGCTGTTGCTTTAAAACAAAATTCTTTAGATAAAGAAAAATATTCAAAATCTGAAGCTACAGGAAATGAAATTACTAATTTATTTGATGATTCAGATTTAAATAAATATTCTGAAACCAAAGATAATTCTCCTGTTACTTACATTACACGTAATAATTGGGCAGGGACAGTTGTTTTAGATCCACTTAATAACAATACAAATTACACCAAAATTAAATTAACCGAAAAAATGCTTCAAGACTTTAGAGCTTCTTGGGAAGAAACTGAATTAAAAGAAGATGATGTTGAATATCCTACTTATGGTGTTGAAGCTAATTTAAACTTAATCGATATGAGAGTTGATCGTGAAGGAAAACCTATTCCCTATGAAGCTGATGTTTGGAATAGATTTATGGATCAATTAACTTGGGATGAGACTGTTAACTTACTTTCTAATGGTATGAGAATGACTACCGCTATTCCTACTATTGTTAAACCTGGTACATTAGATCATAATGGTCCTTTAGGTGTTACTGAACCTTTCGCAAATGGTACAAATGGTTTAGCTGCTAAAAATGGAGTTGATCCATCTGTTAGACCTTCAACCTTCCCAGCAGGTGGTGTTTTAGCTTCTAGCATGAATCATGATTTATTAACTAAGGTTGGTGAAATGTATGGTGAAAACTGTTTATGGGCAGGATATAACGGACTTTATGGACCAGCTGTAAATCTTCATCGTTCACAATACTCTTCAAGAAATCCTGAATATTATTCTGAAGATGGTTTCTTATCTGGTCATACAAGCGCTGATTTAATTAAAGCTATGCAAGAAAAAGGTACTTATGCTTATATTAAACACTTTGTATTAAATGACCAAGAAACACACCGTTATGGTTTATCAACTTGGTTAAATGAACAAAGCTTTAGAGAACTCTACCTTGAACCATTCTATATTGCAATTAACGATGGCGGAGCTCATGCAATGATGAGTTCATATAATAGAGTCGGAACAAGCGTTCCTGGAGGTAAATCTAACTTATTAACAGATTGGTTAAGAGGTGAAGCTGGATTTGATGGCTTTGTTGTTACTGATATGTATCAACTTGGAAGCTATGGTTCATTAACTTTCTACCTTGGATTACTTAGAATGCCACTTGGTGTTTTTGCAGGAAATGATTTAGTTGATGGTTCAATCAATAATGCTGCTCAATTTGATCCTTATAAAGAAAATCATGGTGAACTTGCTTGGAAAATGAGAGAATCTGCAAAACGTATTTTATATACTGTATGTCATTCAAATGCTATGAATGGTTACGATTCAAATACCACACTTGTTGAAGTTCTCACTTGGTGGCAAATTAGCTTAATTTCTTTAGATGTAGTATTTGCTGTTTTAACTGCAGGTGCACTTGCTTTATTTGTATATGATTATTACTTAATCAATATCAAAGGTAAAAAGAAAGAAGACTAATTTTAATAAAAACTTGAAGAAAAAGGTGGATTGAAAAATCCACTTTTTTTATATTTATTAAGATTTTGCAAGGTTTTTTATAAATATATAGTGCTTTTAATAAAAAAAGAATTAATATTTTCTATTAATAGAATATATTAATTCAATTTATTTTACTGGAGCCACATGTGTGAATCGAACACACGACCTACTCATTACGAATGAGTTGCTCTACCGACTAAGCTAATGTGGCAAGTGATAAAATTATATACTTTCCTTTTCTTTTTTTACATACTTAAAATATTCAAATTGTTTGATTGATTGAGAAGCCTCTACCATTTCTTTGTAGCATTCATTACGTAAATATTCTTTATTTTCTTTTATTGAAAGTTCTTTTTTTGGATAAATAGGCTCTCCAATAATTAAAATTGGTCGAGGTTTGCTATTCTTAAATCTGCCTTTTCGATAAACAGTTGTTACTGGAATTACAGGAGCATTAAACTTTGCTGGATAATGAAATGAGGCAGATACAAAAGGACGAATTTTTGTATAATATGGCCAAATATGAGCCTCAGGAAAAATAATAATAAATTGCTTTTTATCGATATAATGTTTCAAAGCTCCCATAAATTTTAATTGTCCTTTTAAATCATTTGGTAAAGGAATATAACCTAAACTTCTTGAAAGAGAACCAACAAAAGGAATAGTTAAAGTATCAGAATATCCAATAATATTTGTTCTTCTTTTTATTCCAACAACCTTAACTTGATTTTGAAACATATCAACAAAACTTGTATGATTTTGATAAATAAAACCACCACTATTTAAAACTTTTTTAAGATTTTCTTTATTTTTTACTTTTACTCCAAATATTAAACAAACTATAGATAAAACAGGATAAGCAACACCATAATATAAAATATTAGAAAAAAAGTTATATATTTTTCCTTTACGAATATATTGATAATTTTCTGGAACATCAGGTCTTTTTAAACCGATCTCACCAAAATCATCATTTAATTCATCAGAATAATAAATTATATCACCCTTTTTTCTCTTCATCGATTATTGCTCCTTTTGCTTGTTCATCTAATATTTTACCTTTATGTTCAATCTTATCCCAACTATATCTTTTATTTTTATAGAAAAGACCATCTAAAAATGCAAAAGCAAAATCAGCAAAGAAAAACATATAAGTAAAAACAATTAATAATCTTTTACCAATACTAAACTTTAGTCTCTTATTATCGATAATAAATGTAATAGCTGCTGCTAAACAATATGTTAAATAAACATATGCAAAATAAAGTATAGTAAAGCCGAAAAATATTGGAACTGCATCCCAAACTGCATTATAAGAAACAGCTAAAGGAAAAGAACCTATAAAGACAATTAAAGAAAGAATAAAACATATAAGTTCCATAATAGTAAAAACTAAAAATGGATAAATTGATAAATTATATTCGTAAACTGCAA
The DNA here is from genome assembly GCA_944327845.1 of uncultured Bacilli bacterium. Classification (GTDB taxonomy): domain Bacteria; phylum Bacillota_I; class Bacilli_A; order RFN20; family CAG-826; genus Onthovivens. Next base: position 92,455 of record CALVHN010000001.1, on the reverse strand, counting down.
AGAAATATTTCCATTTAGGTAAAGCATCATAATAATTTTCTTTTTTATTTTTAAATCTTTTTTTACTATCAAAATATCCCCAAACCCATCTTATATGTTGTTTATGAAGAACTTTAAAACTTGTTGCCTGTTCATCATAATATTGAGCATAATTATAGTAATGCATTGAAATATTGTGATAATAACAATAGCAAGTTAATTCAACATCTTCAGTCATTCCTGTCCAAATCCATCCACCTTCGTTATCAACAATATCCATATCAATATAATATCCAGTTCCAGTTAAAGTTGCTTTTTTAAAGAAAAACGATCTTCCGTTTGAGGTAAATTGATTCATATAGGAAAATAAAGTTCCACTACATCCACTTATCCAATTAGTTGATGCATTAGTAAAATTGCGATATCCAACAGTTACTTGATACCCTTTATTTTTGCAATCATTCATTAAAGATAAAAAATCTTTACTTACAATATTATCTGCATCGAAAATTACTAAAGAATCATATTTTAAATTATTTGCTTTTAAATATTGATATGCTTCATTTAAAGCATATCCTTTTGTTCTTTTATTAATTAAATCTTTTCGAATAATTACGTTGTAACCGAAAGATTTTGTTATTTGAATGGTTGGATCATCTTTAGATTCAACAATTACATAAACGTCAAAATAATCTGGATTATAATCTTGTTCTTTTAAAGATTTTAATAAATTAACAATAACCTTGTCTTCATTTCTTGCAGGCACTAATACTGCGTATTTAAAAAGCTTTTCTCCCTTTGGAAATTTTTCTAATGGCATTAATGATAAAAAGAAATAAATAAAATAATACCAAGACATTATTCCGAAGAATAAAAGCGCAAAAAGCACAAAATAATTTAAATAGTTGTCAAATTCATAAAGGAAAGTAAGCCATCCTTCAAAATTTGAAACTAGACTAATAGCAAAATTCATAGTTTATATTATAATTCATATCTATTTTATAAAAAAGAGTAAAAATTTTATCAAGTTTTTAAAAACTAGATATAATAGTTTTTAATATTTTTTCTGAAATGTTTACTATTTTTAAAAAATAAATCAACTAATTAATTACAAATTCATGATTTTTTAAATTTTTTGATTGAAAATTGAAAATTATTATTCATAAATCTTATAATCTTTTTTATGAAAATTATTTTACTTATTTTAATTTATTTGGCCTTTATTAGCTTAGGATTGCCTGATTCTTTATTAGGATCAGGATGGCCTGCAATATCAAAAGATTTTAATATTCCAACTTCATACATGGGTTTTATTAGCATGACGATAGCAGGGTGCACTATTATTTCTAGTTTATTTTCTAGTAAATTAAATAAAAAATTTTCAACTCAAACTATAACAATAGTAAGTATTTTTTTAACAGTTATTGGCCTATTTGGTTTTTATTTTTCTAGTAACTTTCATTTTCTTATTTTATCAGCTATTCCTTATGGTTTAGGAGCAGGAGCAATTGATTCATGCTTAAATAATTATGTTGCTTTACACTATAAAGCTAGACATATGAGCTGGTTACATTGCTTTTGGGGAGTAGGTACGATTATTAGTCCGTTTATTATGGGTTATGCCTTAACTAGCTCAAATTGGCATAATGGATATTTAATAGTTGGTTTTATTCAAATAACAATTGCTTTAATTTTATTATTTACTGTCCCAGTTTGGAAAATAAATAAACTTTTAACTGAAGAAAGAACTGTTTCTACTGGAATTATTAAAACTATAAAATTAAAAGGTGTGCCTTTTGTTTTAATAGCTTTTTTTGCTTATTGTGCTCTTGAAGCAACAACAATGGGTTGGGCAAGCACTTACTTTTTTGAAGTAAAAAATATATCTTTAGATGGAGCAGCACAATTTGCATCTTTATTTTATATAGGAATAACAGCAAGTAGATTTTTAAGTGGATTTATTTCTGATAAATTAGGCGATCATAAGTTAATTCTTTTAGGTATTTCAATTTTAACTATTGGAATTATTCTCTTATTTATACCAAATTCAAATATTGTTTCAATTATTGCTTTTATTATTATTGGTTTTGGATGTGGACCAATTTATCCTTCTATAATTCATTTAGTTCCAATAAATTTTCCAAAAGAATATTCTGGAACATTAATTGGTTTAGAAATGTCTTGCGCTTATGTTGGTACTACTTTTATGCCTCCACTATTTGGTTATCTTGGTAATTCAATAGGTTTTAATATAATGCCAATTTACTTACTTTTCTTTGCAATTCTTTTATTAATTTTTATTGAAATCATGTTTAGATTAACTAAGAAAAATACCTCAAATAATTAAAAAACCTTTCTATTTTGCATTATTTTACAAAAAAGCACTTATTTTTCATAAGTGCTTTTCTTTCATTTTATTATTTATTACTTTGCTTCTTTTCTTTTATTTATAAAGTCTAAAGCAGTTGTTGTAATAAACCAACCTGCTGATGCAGCTAGCAAGATTCCACTAATTACATTTATTGTAATTACTGCAATTTCCCAAGGAGGAGTAACACTAATAATATTTGTTGTTGAAGAATAACTATTCATAGCATTTGAAGTAACTGTATGATAAAGAATTCTTTTTGAAGCCTCTCTCATTGCTTGTCCAAGTTTTCCAAAGTTACCATTAGAATTGCCTGGTTTAAAATAATCATAATTGTATGTTGAACCAGTATAATCAGCTACACCATCACCATAATTATATTCGTTTAAATCGGTAGCTCCGGTATAAACATTAACAATTCTAGATACATATGCTTCTCCGTGTGATCCATCAGTCATATCACCAGCACAATCAGTTTCAACAATACCTTGTAAACCGCATTCATTACGTAAAAATTGAGTAAATTCAACACAATTTGCAACAGCTTGTGTACCAATTCTTGAGAAAGATGTCATAACTGAGAAAGAACCACCATCTTTAATACCCATTTCAAAAGGTCTAAAGTAAATTTCTCTTAATGTTTGCTCAGTTGCCCATAAATTTACACCATGACGAGCTGTTTCACATTCATTTAAAGCACAATGTTTAATAAAACAATGTACACCTTTTGATTCGATTCCACTAATTTCAGGGGAAGCAATTAATCCTGATAATGTACCACATTCAGAATAATATTCAGCTGTCCTTCCAGAATATGGACTTCTTTGAATATTTAAACCAATTCCAAGCAATCCAGCTTGTCCTGCCCATAATCCTTCTTCACCGATTTGTTCACCAACTTTCTTAGCAAGTTCTTTGTTGAAAGTTGAAGCTAAAACTCCGTTAGATGAAAAACCTGTTGTAGTAAAGCCAGATCCGATATCAGGATCAGGGATATATTTGCCATTTTCATCAAATCCACCTGCTCTTTCAGCATAAGGATTTGTTGGTCCACTATAAGCAGATCCTTCTGATTTTGTTCTATACGTTTGATTAAAACCATTTGGACCATTTTCATCACCAGTTGATGGTTTAGTAACACTTTCAATAGCAACAGTTTTATGTCTTCCATTAGAAAGTAAGGTAACAGTATCATCCCAAGTTAATTGATCAAGTAACTTATCCCAAAGTGGATCATTATAATTTCTTATTGTTCCATCTTCTCTCATCATATCAATAAGTTTTAATCCATTTTTTGCACCATATGTTGGATAAGGTTGATCATCTTCTTTAATTACATAACCTGCATCCATTTGATTTTTCATATCATCAACCATTTGTTTGGTCATGGATAATTCAGCATTATGTTTAATTAAGACACCAGCTTCGTTTCTTTCTGGAAGTATAATATCATTCCAATTATCACGAGAATAATACTCTACTTCATTTTCTCCTTTTCCACTATAAGTATTAATATCACCAAATCCGAATCTATTAGTTATTGGATAACCACCATCAGTAAACGAATATGTTGAAGAGTTAAAATTATAATCAAATGTTTTTACTAAATTAGAATCTCCCTCATCATCCATTCTATTATTAGTATTTGCAGGAGTATATCCTTTTGAAGCTAATAAATTATTAACTGCACTATGAGCATCACTTGCAACAATTAATGAATAATCTCCATCCATTGTAATATAAGTTTTAGCTCCAAATGTATCATATGAAGCAAATAATGATTCATCTACTGAGATAGTAACAGTTTCACTTCCATTAGGTTCAATTACTCCAGTTTTCCCAAAATCAACTAATTCAACAGAAGGAACTTGAATATTATTTTCTTGTGCATATTTTGTATAAGGTTTAGCTAAATATACTTGAACAGGAGTTTTTCCAGCGACAGATCCACTATTTTTAACATCAACACTTACATTATAATGATCATCAGATTTTGTAACTTTCATATTGCTAAATTCAAAATTAGTATATGATAAGCCAAAGCCAAATGGATAAGAAACAACTTTAGAGTAGTCATATTCTCCAACATTTTCTCTTTGAGTAACAAAATCTTCATATCTAGTTTCAGTATATCGATATCCTAAATACATTCCTTCTTGATATACAGTATAAGTTGTAAATGAAGACTGATATTGAGTAGTTAAAGCAACATTTTCTTGATCGTAATAATGCTTTCCATCATATGCATCTTTATAAGTAAAGAAATAATTTTGATCCATAAAATTATTATTTACTGGATTCATTAAGTGATTAGCCCATAAAGTTTGAGAAGCTCCACCTGAGAAGTTATATTCTCCCGTTAAAAGTTTAGCAACAGCTACAGTTCCAACCTCTCCAACCGATCCAGTCCATAAAGCAGCATCAATATCAAATTCATTCTCGCTTAAAAAATCTAATTGAACAGGGCTTGCCATATTAAGTAATAAAACTATTTTCTTAATTGTTCCTTGTTCTTTTAATTCTTTAAGTCCATTTAAAACACCAATTTCTACTGGAGAAAGTTGTAAATAATCTCCATCTGTTCCATCATTCTCTGAAACATATTGATTATTTTGATTACCATATTGTTCATTTCTACCACTTGTTGCAGGTAAATCATATCCTTCGCCACCAGATCTAGAAATAACATAGATTGCTGCATCACCATATTGAGCAATATCATTATAACCACTGGATTTTTTAACAACATCCCAAGGAGCATCACCGATATGAACTTGAGAAACTGATGAGGAAGATGAATAAGGTCCACCAGGAGTGGTTCCTGTCCATGAACTTTGACCAGGTTTACCCCATACTAAATAATCATCAGCAAGTTTTTGGTTAACTTCTAATAAAGTATCACCTTTAACCTTTGTATTAGGTGTATTAGGATTAGAATAACTATATCCATCAAAAGCTTCATACCAATCAATTTTATCTTTAGTATTAATTCCACCAGATCCAGATGCACCATACATTGGATGAGCTCCAGCTACACCAAAAACTGAAACTTTACTTCCTTTAGCAAGTGGTAATGCATTATTATCATTTTTTAATAAAACAGTACCTTCAGCTTGTTCTTGTTCTTGAATTTGGAAGCCATTATAAACAACTTCTTTTAAATTTTTATATGAAGATTTGTAATATTCTAAATCTTCTGCCTTATATTCAACATCTTTATCTTGTTCAATAATAGAATCAGTTTGTCCTAAAGCTCCAGTAATTGTAGATTCATTATCCCATAATATTGGAGTTGCAGTCATCATGACTCCAAAAATAGCACCAAAAGCAACTAAACATGTTTTTTGAAGATTAATTCTTGTACTACGCTTTAACTTCATTTGTAAGAACCTCCACTTTCTTTTCTTGTTTAAAGAATATATTTGCTACACTTAAAACAATTAAAATTGCAAAACAAACTGTGCAACCAATAAATTGAGATGAAAAAGTGTTAACATCAATTCCAACCAAAACAACGACAACGTAATTATAAATTTTAGTGATATATTGCATTAATCCGATGAAATTGCAAATTCCTAAAACTGCTGCACCCCATTCACCAAAATTTAAGATAGAAAGAGCTAGACCAACTATTAATCCAATAGCCATAAACCAAATAGCTGTCCAAGACATATATCGATCAATTGATCCATATGAACTTGAATAAACTATCATTGTAATTATGGTCATAACAATTACTGCAAGAGTAACATAAAAGCCATAACTCTTCTTTTTGAAATAGTTTTTTACTAATTCCATACTTCCCTCCTAAAAATAGTTTTTAAAATTGCTAAATTATAAAAGTAAGCGCTTTCAAAACTTTATTAAAAGATATTACAAAAAGAATCTAAAAAGGAAATTTTAGAATGAATTGTTAATTTTTATCTTGAATTGTTAATTTTTAGCTTTTAAAAGTAAAATATTTAACTCAAAAATATTATTTTTAGCTTCTATTTTTAAATTACCATTATATTTATTACAAATTGATTGAATCGATTTAAGACCATACCCATGAAGTTCTTTATTTTCTTTTTTAGAAGTAACAATATTATTATTTTCAATAACTATTTCATCTTTATAATAATTTAAACAATTTATTGAAATAAATTCTGCCTGTTTTTCTAAAACAAGTGAGATTACTCTTTTTGATTTATCTTCTATTTTTAAACTTGCTTCAATTGCATTATCTAATATATTTCCGAATAAGGAATAAATATCAAATGAATTAATAAAATTTAATAATCTTCCATCACCTAAAAAAGTAAAATTAATTGAATTTGATTTGCATTTAGCAAGCTTTTCGTTTAAAACAATGTCTAAATCTTCATTTCCAGTAATAATTTCTGAATCGTAATCATCGATTGCTTTTTTAATCTCTTCCATTACTTCTTTTTTATTATTATTTGAACCATCCATTAAAGATAAAACATGCTTTAAGTCATGGTACTTAATATTTAATTGTTCTTTATTCTTTTTTGAAACCTCAAACTGTTTCTTTTCTTCATAAGCAATTCTTTCAAGAGTTTGATTTTTAATTTTTTCTAAGTTTAAAAAATGTAAATTGTAATTAATAAATAAAGATAATAAGCAGCAAGAAATTGAATATAAAGAATTAGCAATTACAACATAGATATTTCCTAAATTTGCACCAATTCGAGTAAATCGATTAATAACTAAACAAATAAATAAACTAAAAATAGAAATTAAAAATAAGCGAAAATCATAGTTAAGATAAAATTGATATTTTTTAGCATTCCTTCCAAAAGCAAAAAACGCTAATAAATAAGTAAATGGAAAAATAATTAATTCAAATATTTGATCACGATACTCGAAATCAATTAACCAAGAAGAAAGAGCAATCATTCGTGTAATTTGATAGGATAAATGCTGAAGTGTATATCCAGCAACACAAGCAGATAAAAGAGGAATAAATTTAACATCAAAACAAAATGTCATATATAAAACAGTGATAATAAAAATTATTATGAATTTAAAAAATTGATAAATTTGATGAGCCATAAGTGGACCATCAAAAATAAAAAGTAAACCAAGTAAAGGTAAAATAATAAAACCAGCAATAATACGGTAAAGATAATACTTTCTTTTAGGATAAGAATAAAGAAATATCAGTTCAGCAATTAATAATTCAATAATAAATATACTTATTCCCATATCTAAATATTACCTTCAATATATTTATATAAATATTCAAGAAATTTTTTCTTTTGTGGACGAGAAATATATAACTTTTCTTTATCAATTATTACAGCATCATCCTTAACACATTCAACATATCTTAAATTTACAACACAATTTCGATTACATTTAGCAAATTGAGAAGAAGGAAGCTTTTTTATTTCATTAGATAATGTTTGATAAATTTTAAATTCTCCAAAATAAGTATGATAAATACAATAATGTCCCTCTACTTCTAAATATTTAATATGTGATATTTGAAGATTTTGAGCGCCATCTTTTGTTTTAATAACAATATTGGCATCTTTTCTTTTAGCAATTCTTTTTAATGCTCTTTCCATCTTTAGAAAAAATACTTCATTATTAATTGGTTTAACAATATAGTCTAAAGCTTCAACCTCATACCCTTGAATTGCATATTTTGCAGCATTACTTACAAAAATAATAATTACCGACTTATCAATTTTTCGTATAGCTTTTCCACATTCAATCCCATTAATCTTATCCATTTCAATATCCAAAAAAATTAAATTATATTGACTATCAAAATGCATTAAAAAAATTTGAGGATCATTAAATATTTCAATATTAAATTCCTCATTAATTTTATTTTTAAATAAATCTAAACTTGATTTTAAAGTATTACAAGCTTCAAGTTCATCATCAACTACTGCAATATTAATCATTACTTTTTATTTTAATTTTTTGAAATTAAAAAGTCTATTCATTTAAATATTTGACCAATTATTTAATAAAAGTAAAACTAAAAAATTAAGTCAAAATTAAATTTTTTAGTATTTAAATCAATTCTATCACTTTTAATACAAATTAAATATTTTTTAAATTATACTTAAAAATTAAGCACACATAATAGTAAAAAAAAGTTCGATAAAATCGCACTTTTTTGTTGATTTTAATAATTTAATAGGCATACAATAAAAAAGTATTTTTTTTGAAAGGGGTATGCTTATGAAAATGGTTGATGGCAAACTTCAGCTCTTTGACATTAAAGGAACTAACTCCTCTATTAGAAAGGAAGTCGTTGGTGGATTAACTACATTTTTTGCAATGAGTTATATCATTATTACCAATCCTAACATCCTTTCAGGAAGTGGAGTACCTTGGGGAGCTGTATTTATTGCAACAATTCTTGCGTCGATTATTGGAACTTTAATTATGGGATTATTTGCTGATGTTCCATATGCTCAAGCTCCAGGAATGGGCTTAAATGCCTTCTTTGCCTTTACAGTCTGTGGTGCTTTAGGTTTTAGTTGGCAAGAAGCTCTAACGATGGTATTTATATGTGGACTTATCAACATAATAATTACCATTACAAAAGTTAGGAAACTGATAATTAAATCTATTCCTAAATCGTTACAAGCAGCAATCTCTGGTGGTATTGGATTGTTCATCGCCTATTTAGGCTTGTTAAATGCTGGTTTTATTGATTTCTCAAGTGGTGTTCCTGCAATGGCAAGTGGAACTGCTTTATGGAATTCACCAACATTAGTCGTCTTCTTAATTGGATTAATCATTTGTATTGTCTTAAATGTTTTAAAAGTAAAAGGCGCAATGATTATTTCAATTATCGCAACAACATTGATTGGTTTAATACCTTTCTTTGGACAAGGAACAGCTGTTACTACTATTGGTAATCTTGGGATTGGAAGTGCTCAATATGGTTATATGGATGGTTTTATCGATGCATTTAAGCAACTTCCTCAAACATTTGGTGTAATCTTTACAGGTAAAGGCTTTGGTTCATTATTTAATGATGGTGTGAAAGCAATTACTGCGATTATCACAATTTTCTCTTTCTCTTTAACTGATACTTTTGATACATTAGGTACATTTATTGGTACAGGAAGAAAAAGTGGAATCTTCACTGATGAAGATTTAACAGCTCTAGAAACTTCAAAAGGTTTTAAATCTAAAATGGATCGTGCTTTATTTGCTGATAGCGTCGCTACTTCAATTGGTGCAATTTTAGGTACAAGTAATACTACTACTTTTGTTGAATCGGCAAGTGGAATTGAAGCTGGTGCCAGAACCGGTTTAGCAAGCTGTGTCACTGCTTTATGTTTCTTTATTGCTATTTTCTTTGCTGGTCCAATTAGTGCAATTCCTGCTGTTGCTACTGCTCCAGTTTTAGTTATTGTTGGTTGTATGATGCTTGCTAACTTTAAAGATGTTGAATGGTTTAAACTTGAAGAAGCAGTTCCTGCATTCTTCTTAACTGCATTTATGGCATTCTGCTATTCTATCTCTTATGGTATTGCAATGGGCTTTATCACTTATTGTCTTGTTAGAATTGCTCTTTATACTAAAGACTTTATTGTTTATAAGATTCATAGTAAAAATGCTCTTACTTCAGAAACAGGTGAACTTCAAGATCAAAATGGAAATTTAATCATTAAACCAAAATTAAATATCAGCATCATTCTTGGTATTAGTGCTTTACTTTTCTTACTTAACTTTATTTTATTAGCTACACCATTAATGGCAAAATAAATCATTAAAAATTTAAAAAAACCTTTAAAACCCTCATATTTTTCGAAAATTTGAGGGTTTTTATTTTTGATAAAAAATTATATTTTTACTATTTTAATCCTAATAAAATAATAAAATTATTGAGTTATCAAATTTAAACGAATTTATATTCTTTTAACAATAATAAAAATTTTAAAAGATTTAATTTAATTTTTACTTAATTTAACTTAATATATTTTCATGGAAAAATTAGAATTATTAGCTCCATGTGGCGATTATGAAAGACTTGTTACTGCAATCCATTTTGGAGCAAATGCTGTTTATTTTGCTGGAAAAAAATTTGGTTTAAGAGCTTTTAGCAATAATTTTGATGAAAATGAAATTATTAAAGCGGTAAATTATGCTCATGAACATAATGTAAAAGTGTATATTACCGTAAATATTTTAGCTCATAATGAAGATTTTGATGGATTAGTAGATTATTTAAAATTCTTAGATGAAAATCATGTTGATGGAATTATTGTTAGTGATTTAGGAATAGCTAGCTTAGTTAAAAAATATACTTCTTTAGAGTTACATGTATCTACTCAAGCAAATATCACAAACAAATATTCAGCAAAAATGTGGGTTGAACTTGGCGCTAAAAGATTAGTTTTAGCTAGAGAACTATCACTTAACGAAATAAAAGAAATAAAAGATTTTGTTGGTCAAGATATTGATATCGAGTGCTTTGCTCATGGAGCGATGTGTATTTCTTATAGTGGAAGATGTTTATTATCGAATTATTTAACTGGAAGAGATTCTAATAAAGGAGAATGTGCTCAACCTTGTAGATGGAACTATGCTTTAGGAATTAAAAATGATATTGATCAAGAAGAATATTATCCAATTTTAGAAGATGAAAGAGGAACATATATTCTAAATAGCAAAGACTTATGTATGATTGAACATATAAAGGAACTTAGTAAAGCAAATATTAAAAGTTTAAAAATTGAAGGAAGAATGAAATCTAATTATTATGTTGGTACTGTTGTTAATGCTTATCGTCGAGCAATTGATGATTTTTATAATAATAAAGTTTCTTTTGATTATATTAATGAACTACATAAAACATCAAATAGAGCATTTACCACAGGATTTTATTTTAATTCTAATTCAAAAACTAACATCCTAACTTCTAAACTTACTTCTACTTATAAATATGTTGCAGTCGTTATTGAATCTTTAGATAATGGATATATTTTAGTTGAACACCGTAATAAATTTAAACTTGGAGATTGTTTAGAAATATTATCAAACGGAGAAAACTTTAATAAATCTTTTAAAGTTAATGAAATAATCAATCCAAATAATGAAAAAATAGATGAAGTTAAAAAGATCAAAGAAAGAGTATATTTAAAATGTCCTTATAAATTAAATAGATATGATATTTTAAGAATGAAAGAAGAAAATGAAAACTAAATTAAAAGATAATAAAATATTTCGTTTAATCATTATTCCAATATCTCTTATTTTATGTTTTGTTGGACAATTTATTCCTGCTGTCAATGGCTTTTCTAGTGAAGCATTTGGAGTTTTATTTATCTTTTTAGGAGTTTTAATTTTATGGCTAACAATTGGAATAGATTGGCCTTCTTTATTATGTATCTTTGCTTTAGGTTTTATTCCAAGTTTTGGTTTTGCTAAAGTCTTTACTACAAGTTTTGGAAATTCAACATTTATTTTCTTACTTTTTACTTTTATTTGTACTTATGCTTTAAGTAAAACTTCTTTTATTAAAAGAGTAGCGATATCTTTTATTAATTTTAAACTAGCAAGAAAAAATGGATATTTATTTATCTTTTTCTTCTTATTAGCTAGTTTAATTTTAGGTTTATTTATCTCTCCTAGTGTTCTATTTTTAGTCTTACTTCCAATATTAAATGAAATATTAGATATATTAAATATTGATAAAAAAGATAGGATTAGCAAGGTTTTAATGCTAGGACTTGGGTTTAGTGTATCTATTAGTAGTGGGATCACTCCTATTGCTCATGTTTTTCCAGTTTTAGCAATGAATGCTGCAAATATTGATGTTTCTACTTTTGAATATATTGGTCTTGCTTTTCCTACTGGATTAATTTTATTTCTTTTAATGTATTTTGTTTTAATTTTATTTATTAAACCAGATATTAAAAAAATTAAGTTTGATAATTTAACAAAATTAAAAGATGAATTACCTAAAATTAATAAAAAAGAGATCATTACTTTAATAATTTTTATTACTATTTTATTTTTATGGATACTTCCATCTCTTTTTGAATATATTTATGAACCAATATATTTATTCTTTAATAAATATGGAACTGCTATGCCCCCAATTTTAGGAGTACTTGCTTTATGTATTATTCGAATTGATAATGAACCAATTATTAAAATTGATGATGCATTTAAAAATGGTGTACCTTGGGGAAGTTTAATAATGTGTGCTGCTACTTTATGTTTAGGGGAAGCAATAAAAAGTGATTCAATAGGAATTATTCCATACTTAGAAAATAATTTAGGACCTTTACTTATTTCTCTTCCTGGAATTGTTCTTTTAATTGTTTTTATTGTTTGGGCAATTATTCAAACAAATTTAAGCTCAAATATGGTTACTGCAACTTTAGTAGCAACTGTAGCTAGTACAATTTTATTATCTACTTCCACTTCAATTAATTTAAATGCTTTAATTTGTATTATCGGAATGCTGTCAAGCTTTGCTTTTGCTACTCCTCCTGCTATGCCACATATTGCAATAATTTCGTCTAGTGAAAGTTGTTCAACAAAAGATGTTTTTATATATGGATTAATATTAATGCTTATTGCAGTTATTTTATCTTTATTAATAGCTTATCCTTTAGGATTATTAATATTTTAGGAGGAAATATTTTATGAATAAACTAAATACTTATCGAGAAATAATTGATGAAATTGATGAAAAGATCATTAATTTATATGAAAAAAGAATGAATGTTGTTAAAGATGTTATTAATTTTAAATTAGAGAACAACATTCCTGTAACTGATTCAAATAGAGAAGAATTAATGTTAAATAAAAACTTAAACAAAATTAAAGATCAAAACTTAAAAAGATATTATCATTTTGTTCTTGAAGGTTTTTTAAAAGCAAGTAAAGAAATGCAAAATGATATTAAGGAAAATATGTGATTTTTTAGTAAAAAGCCTCCTAAATTAATTTTTTTTTCTCATTTTTAATCACTTATCAATGAATATTTTTTAATATTTTATAAGTAAGAATTGTACTAGTTTTTTATTTTTTGATATAAATTTATTTCTTCTTTTCTTATATAAAAGGTGAATATAGAATCTCAAACTTTTTTAAATCTTTTAGTTCATAAATTCCTAAATCATCTTTAATTACACATTCAAGAAAAAATTTAAAATATCGACATTTTTTAAAATCAATCCCTGAAAAAATATTTGTTTCAAGATAGAAATTTTTATCGAGAAGGTTGCTAATCCTCACTATTTATTCATTATTTTCTGAATTAATAATTTCAAAAGACCATTCTTCATCGTAAAAATTTTTAATATTAGATAAATAAGTTTTAGCTTTTTTAATAATATTATCTAACTTATTTTCTTCATTTAATAAATTAAATAGATTATAGATTTGATCAAAATTATTTAATTCTTCTTTAGTATGTTCTTCTAAAGTATTATTAGATAAAGCACACCATAAACTAGCACCAAAAGAATAAGGAAGTCCATTATTAGATATAAATCCAAAATATTTAATAAATGATTTTTTAATATTATTAAGAAAATAACTTTCACCATTTTCTTTTTCTTTTAAAGATATATCTAAATTTTTTATTTTAATAAGTGTATCTTTTTTCTTTCTTTGATGTTTAATAGTATCTTTAATTTCTTGATTTTCATTCTTTTCCATACTTTTTATTTCCTTTTATTTTTAGAACTATTAATAAATTATCATCTAAAAAATTATTAAAAATAATAATGGTTTAAAACTTAAAATTTTTGCTTTAATTATATTTCTTTGTATAAAAATATAAGAAAATATAGATAAAGAAATTATTATCAATTTAGTTTTTAAATACCAAAATTCCTTTTGCTGAACCTGTAATTGATACTGAAACAAGTTCATATCCTTCTAATAACATTTTATTTGATTCTTCTTCTATTCTTTTTGCCATTATTTCTGCTTTAGGTGAATATTCAATTATTAATGTTTTATACATATATTAAGCTCCTTTAACTTTATTAAAACATTTTTAATTAGTAAAAATTGTAAATAATGAGTTAGTTTTTAAAATTTATAAATTCTATATCTACTTCCTAATTTACAATATTTGTAAATAAAAAGATATTTTTAATACCTTATAAGTTCATAGTTTTGATTAGAAATTGATGAATTAAATATCTTTTCAATTAATAAGTTTTCATTATTTGTTTTTAATATCAAATTTTTTTATTTTTCTTATTGGGTATTTTTATAAAATTATTAGCAACATTAACTAAAAAGAACTTGAGTAAATTTTCTATGAAATTAACATACTCCAATTTCTTTTTTTAAATTATATAATACAAATTCAAATTTCTAATATAATTAAAATTCAATTTAATTCGCATAAAATTATCGAATGAATTTTAAGAAAATACACTTTCTTTGCATAAATTAAGATTTCGTTTTATTGATTTGCTATTATTCTATTAACGTATTTTTACTCATATTATGAAATCGCGAAAAAGCCGTTAACTATCAAGCTTTTTTAAAAATTTCGAAGCATTTGGCTGTTAATTTTCGTAGCATATGGCTGCAACTTTTCATGGCATATGGCTGTTTGTTTTATCTTTAAAAGATATACAATTAATAAACAATTATCACCTACATATGAAATAATATTTTAACGTTAAATTATATATAATTTCATATATAAAAATACTTATACACTTATACATAAATAAACTTATTAATAGTTATAAATAAATTGTTTTTAATAAAACTTCCTAATCTATATATTCGTACATTTAAATGTTTAATCTCCAATTTTAAACATAATACTGAATTTATTTTGAATTTTACACTTACAAATTTATACGCTATATTTTATATTACCATCGTCTAGAACTAACTCACATATTTCATTGTTAGTAGCTTGAAAGAATCTATCTTTTTCAAAACTTTCTTGTAATTTTAATCCATATGATTTTCCAGCATTATCTATCTCTTCTTGAATGTTTTCCACTGTAATTTCATCTTCTTTTTTAGAAACACTTGTTTTCATTAAATTACTATTCCATTCTTCACTTTCAATTAAAAGTTTTTTTCTTTCTTTAAAAGATAAATTGACAGGAATCTTTTTATTAATTCGATATTTACATAATTCAGAAAATAGTATTACGCGACCTTTATCTTTTTGTACTTTTATTTGATCAAGAAATTCTTTCTCATTAAATTCAGGCTGCTGTTTAATAAAATTATTTATGTCTTCTTCTATTTTGTTGTTAATTTCTAAAATTCTTTTATATGATGCATCAGTATATTTTAAAATATATGGACTACTATTAGATTGTAATTTTGCTTGGCATTGACAATTATTAATAACATCTATCACATATTCTTCCTCAGGCATATTTACTGAAAAAATAGATGAGCCTAAAGAAAAATCAAATGTTAAAAAATTCTTATACTTAATACGATATTTAATGTTTTTATAGTATATATTCAATAAATATAATGCGCCAATAGCATGTATTAAATTACAAACAGTTCCTTTACTCAATGAAGAATATCTATCATGTTTTACCCGCCTGATAGGCACGTTCCCAACTTGTACCTTGCCTTTTATACGCATTTTTAAGCGGATTAAATCTTTTATTAGCATCCTTAGTAATGTTAAATAATGGACAAGTTATAATAACTTCTTTTTTAAAAGTAGCATAATTTATATCTATTAATTTTAAACAATCAGTATCAAACATTAACGACTTATCGCCACGTTGTTTAGAACCACCTAAACGATAATATAATTCTTTTGATATCGCTTCTATTTCTACACAAACTCTTACTAATAAATTAGCGATATGGGAAGAATATACATTTAATTGTTTGTCGGCATTTTCATCAGTAATATAAATATATTTTGCTATATCTAACATTTCTTTTTCAATTTGCAAATATGTTTGCCAAAACATTTCTGTTTGATTCATACAAATGTACCTTTCTAACTTTCAATCAATAAATTAAACTAGACGACAAATTTTATTTTTCAACTATAAAATTTCTAAATAAATTTAATAAAGTATTATTGCCATTACCTATATCAATAGATTTGGAAACAGTAAATCTTTGATAAATTCCATATAAATAATCATCATTACGCCTCTCTCCACTTTCAATAAAGTTTATTATTGAATCTTTGATAAATATTTCAATTTTCCTTTCACTATCTAAGCCAAAAAAGTCATTATTAACTATAAATAAATCTGCCTCACCTTTATCAGCTTTTTTGTTATAAAGATGGTGTAAATATGTATTGTCACTTTGATTAGATGAACCAATAACACAAGCTTTAATTAGCTGACTTGGAATGTTTAATGAAGGTGTTTTACTATCTTTATAAAACTTTAGAAATATATCATAAGCTTCTTTTCTAAAGAAAATTAACATTTTAGAATGATCTTGCTTGTTACTAGATAAAGCATCCAAAAACATATATCTATTAGGACATCTTTTATTAAGATAAAATGACATATACTTTGCTTCTTGAGGATTCATAAAATGAGCAAATAGACCCGTGTTATTATTGCCTATAATGTCATATAATTTGTCGCATATGAATTTTTGACCAGCAAAACAATTATCATTTTTATAAGAATGTCTTGAAGAATATCCGGGATACGCTAAGATGAAATCATCTTTACCATATTTTCTAAGATAATGTGCCACCAAAAGGTATATTGGTGCGATTTTATCGCCTTTTTCTTTCTTTGCTAAAATTAAATACATATTACTCCATTTCTAAAATTTATTATTTATCCTACATAGCCCCATACAACTGGACAATCATAAAAATTCCAATTGTCTGACCATCCCTTGGGTTTAGATGTAGCTTCGCAGTAGATGGTAAGTTTAGAACAAGAATTAAAAGCATAATAATCTATTGTAGTAACACTATTAGGTATAGTTATTGAAGTTAAAGATGAACAAGATTTAAAAGCACATGCACCAATTGTAGTAACACTATTAGGTATAGTTATTGAAGTTAAAGATGAACATTCAGAGAAAGCGTATTCTCCAATCGTAGTTAATTGACTATTTTCCGCGAATGTTACTGTACTGAGTTTAGAGCAATACTTAAAAGCATATGCACCAATTGTAGTAACACTATTAGGTATAGTTATTGAAGTTAAAGATGAACAATATCCAAAAGCACTTGCACCAATTGTAGTAACAAGTATATTATCACCATTAACATTAATTGCACTTGGGATGACCACTTTAGTCTCAGTTCCTAAGTAATCTAAAATTTCAATATATAATTCATTATATTCATCTACACGAATAGCATATTTAAATTTGTTATATACTCCACCACCAAGAGCATTCCATATAACATCATAAGAGCCTTCATCCCAGTTAGATGGCCATCCCTTGGGTTTAGATGTAACTTCGCAAAAGATGTTAAGTTTAGAACATTCAGAAAAAGGGCTACCATAAATTGAAGTAACACTACTAGGTATGGTTATTGAAATTAAGGAAGTGCAATCAAAAAAGGCAGCATGATGAATCGTAGTAACACTGTTAGGTATAGTTATTGAAGTTAAAGAGGAACAATTTCTAAAAGCATATTCTCCAATCGTAGTTAATTGACTATTTTCCGAGAATGTTACTGTACTGAGTTTAGAGCAAGAAGCAAAAGCATAATAATCTATTGAAGTAACACTACTAGGTATGGTTATTGAAATCAAAGAGGAACAAGAATAGAAAGCATCAGAACCAATCGTAGTAACTGGTATTTCTTCTCCATTAACATTAATTGTATTTGGAATAATCACTTCTGGCGCTGTTCCTATATATGCATCAATAACAATGTATTTAGTTCCATCTTCGTTTTCATACATGTAATAAACAAGCCCATCTTCTGTAGTGTTTGAATTTAGACAATCCCACACAATAAGGCGATTTGAAGGGTTCCACAAGGAATACCACCCATTAGGTTTAGATGTAACTTCGCAGTAGATAATAAGTTTAGAGCAACCAGAGAAAGCAAAATTACCAATTTCAGTAACACTATCTGGAATAACTATTGAAGTTAATGATGAGCAACCTTCGAAAGCACTATAACCAATCTCAGTAACACTATCGGGGATAATAATTGAGGTTAAGGAAGAACAACTTGAGAAAGCATAGCTTCCTATTGTTGTTAACTTACTATTATCATTAATAGTTACTATTTCTAAATTAGAGCATCCATTGAAAGCATAATTTCCTATTAAAGTAACATTATCTGGAATAGTAATTGAGTCTATTGATGAGCAGCCTGAAAATGCATATTCTCCTATTGTAGTAATAGTATCTGGCATAATAACTGATTTTAATGTTTTATTATCCTTAAATACATTTGCTCCAATTTCTTTTGCTGGAATATTTTCACCATTTATATTCATTGTTTCTGGAATAACTAATTCTTCACCTGGCTCTTCCCATCCAGTGATACTGATATATTTATCACCATTATCATCCTCAAGAATACTATATGTATAATTACTCCAAACAGCTTCTAACGTTATATCTTTGCCACTATTAATAATAGATGAATCGATTTTATCAATAAATTCACCATTATATTTCCATCCTATAAAGTCTTTATCACTTCTTGTTGGATTAGAAAGAATAATCTCATTATCATCTATATCAAAATATTCTGGATTATTTTCACTATTAGTACCACCATTTAAATTGTAGTTAATTTTAAAATAATTCCATTTAGCTTCCAAAGTATAATCATGGTTAGGCATAACAAAAGTATAGACAGCATTTGTAGTAACTAACTCATTATTTTCATCATACCATCCTAAGAATCTAACATCAGTTTTAGAATAAGCTGCAATTGTAACTTCAGAGGTATATTTTCTTTTTTCACTATATTCAGTTAAATAATTGTTATTTAAATTTGATCTTAATAAAACCAAACCGTGGTCTTCACTATTACTATAAATATGCATGGTAAATGAATCTAATTGGAATCTTGCTTCTAATGTAACATCTTGATCCCACATCATATATTTATAATCTTCAGTATTTGAAAGCAAAGTATTTTGATAATACCAACCTATAAATACATAACCTTGATTAGGCTTAACTGATACATCGACATAAGTATTATATGGATACTCTCCTTCACCAGTAATAGTCCCTGCTCTAGGAATATTACTAACAATTGATAATTTTACAGTTTGAGAATAAATAGCTTTAAAAACCATATTGTCAACTAAAGTAACATTTTTTAGTTGATTACCATTTTCATCAAAGATTTTTTCTCCTTTATATTCCCAACCTCTAAAAGACCAATCTTCTTTAACGCAATCAAAGAAAAACATATCTTTACTAAGTGTTTTTACTTCAATTGGACCTTTATATGAATTTGAAGTACCACCATTTAAATCAAAATCAACAGTATAAGTAATTTCTTGATTAGAAAATGTAGCAATGTATGTTGTAGGTTGTGTTGCTATAACAACACTAGGAGTCCAACCAGCAAAAATGTAATCATAATTGCTATCACTTTCTTTAGTAGGTGTTTCACCATCATAACTAGGCATCGTGCCATAAGGAACATTATTATCCACTTCTAATACTGTCCCATCATAATTTTTCCAAGTGATGGTAATCGGTAAGGCGTCTACTTCATCATCAGTGTATGAATATCCACATGTTGAACAAGTATAAGTTGTGTAACCGCCATTTTCATAGGTTGGGTCAGTCACTTCTTCTTTAAACGTATGTTTTTCTTTATCACTTACAACATTATGGCCACATGTTGATGGATGCCAGTGATATGTATCATCATATTCATATGAACTACTATATGTATGTTCATGAGTAGTTGCAGAATTGCCATCATTGGTTTCACTAGTCGATTCACTGTTAGAAGTTGAATTATTTTCACCTAAAGAATCACAACTGGTCAATGCAAAACCAAATGTTAAAAAAACGGAAGCAAATAGATACACAATCTTTCTAATCATTTTTATCCCCCTAACAAAAAACGGATCTAGTTTCTTTCACCTAGATCCTAGAAGGATATAATATGATTCAATATTACCCCCACCGAGCCTTTCGAGAGAGGCAAGGTATTATTAACTAGCAACTTTATTCTACATACGAAAAAATTAAATTTCAATAATTTTAGAAATTAAGTCTTGACAAAATATGATGGTTTTGCTTTACCCTTCAGACTTAATTGTTACTTCATAACCAGAATAGAACTTAAATGTTATTGATTTATCTTTATGAACTATTGCTTTCTCTAGATTGAAATTGAATATCTCTTCATCAAAATCAGTGATGAGTTCACCTTTTTTAAGTGTTTTTATGAAGATATTAAACTTATTAATTTTTAGTTTGATTTTGTTCTTTTTAGTAATAAGTGAATTAAGTTCTGCTTCTTTGTTTTTATAAATATTCTCAAGTTCTGCATACTTTTTTCGCCAAATCGTTTGATCTTGCTGCGTGGTCGCGTTCATCTTAACGAGTAGTTCAAACTCTTTATACATATCATTGAGTTCATTAGATAATGCTTCTATTTGCTTATCCAAAGATGATACATCAAGAGCTTTGCTTACTGTTTATATAAGATTAGTAATAAGAAGGTCTTTACTCCTAATCATCTCGTTATAGGCTTTAAGGAACATTTTGATGGGCGCATAAATTAAAAAAAGCAAAAAATATTTTTAGGTATAAAAAAGACCACCCAGCTCAATTAGAACCAGATGGTCAATCAATATTATTAATAAAGATAGGGTGTGCAGTTGCCGTGTTTAGGGGTGTACAAGGGTGTACAAAAAGGGGTTGCCGTGTAATAGTGCACACCTGCCGTTTAAAAGTGAAACTTAAAAATGATGATTTTTCGATGAATTTTAGTGAATTTGACTTCCACTATAACAACGGCATAATTTTAAAAAGTGGCTATTTATGTCTAAAAATGAAAAAAGTCTGCACACCCCTAGTCATCGACTAAGTTTGTATCAGACATGTTGTATAAAGATGCCTACATACTACGGCTTTTGATACATTGCACACCCTTACAACGGCAACTTTTAAATGAAACAAGTTCGTATTAAATTATTAAATTTCAAGAAAGTAATACTTGCCTAAATAGCAATCTTTCCAATTGATAGTATATGAGTTTTTAACTTTTAAAAGAGAAATGCCTTTATCCTTACCAGTAGGTTTAGATATTTCCCCAGTAATTGATTTACTATCTCTGAAATATGCATAAATTCCTGTTTTTACCCTTCCGCCTTCATAAAACAACGGATCAGACACAACCACTAAAGTATATGTCTTAGTAAAACCTTCGCGTTTAAGTTCTTCCATAAAAACAATATCTTCAATGAAAGAATACATTTCTTCAGGATATTGGCCATTTTTAGGAAATTTCAGTTCAATAGCATATTTCTCTTTTTTATCCTTATTAAAAATCACAATGTCAATTTCATGTTTTGTAGTGCCTGTGATGCCAAAGAAAGAGATATTTCTTTCAAATTGGATTTTATAATCTTTAATTTGACTTCTCAAAAATATTCCTAATTCCAATTGCAATGAAATTTCATTATATATGTCGATATTATTCACCTTAGCTTTTTCAAAAAAATCCTTTAATAACTTATTAAAATCTATGATATCACCCCATTTCGTTTAGCTATTTTATTTTTTTCTCTATATTTTTTAAATTTAAACTACTATTCATCAAAATTTCTTTGATATATTTCATTAATAGTTTCTATCCTTAACGAATGATAGAGGTATTCTATATTTAACCAAAAGGGAGTGCAGACAAAAACTTGGACTAAATAGAAAGGACAAGTATGCACAAAATAGAAGAAATTGAAAAAGCATTAAATTTGTTAGATACCTATGATGGACAATTATCTAAAACCGCAAAAGCATTAGGGATTAATCGCTATACATTAAGATCTTGGAGAGATAAAAGAAAAAAGGGAGAACCCTTAATTTCAAGAAAGAGGAATAAATCATCAAAATGGAGTAAAGAGGAACAAGAGTCTGTAATAGAATACTACTTTAGTCATGGTGAAAACATAACTAAAGCATGCCGAAAATTTGGTTATCCATCCCCTTCATCATTAAAATCATGGGTAAAAAAAGATAAAAGATGGACCAGAAAACATAAAATTCATAAAAAGCCAACGATATTGGACGATGAAAATATGAAAAAAGCAATTGTTGATTTAGTTTTAAGAGATTCGTCAGCAATTACTGTTGCTAATAAGTATAATGTTACTAGAGTTACTTTATATGAGTGGCAAAAAGAACTAACTGGTGAACCAATTATGAAAAAGAAAGATAAATCAAAACAAGAACTTGAAAGAGAAATAATAGCTCTTCGAAAAGAACATTTAAAACTCGAACTTGAAAATAAAGTTCTAAAAAAAGCAAACGAAATATTAAAAAAAGAAATAGGCGTTGATTATTCTCTATTAAGCAATAAAGAAAAAACTCAAATAATCAACGCCTTAAAAGAAGAATATAAAATCAATGAGTTGCTTAAAATAATTCATTTAAAACGTTCAACATATTTTTATGAAATAAAAAGACTAAACTTTGATAAATACTTAATTATAAGGAAAATCATTAAAGAAATATTTTTTAATAATTATGAATGTTATGGATATAGAAGAGTAAAACAAGAGTTGTCAAAATCGTATGGAGTTGTTATTTCTGAAAAAGTGATTATTAGGTTAATGAAAGAAGAAAAATTATTTGTTTATATGCCAAAATCAAAACTCAAGTACTCTTCTTATAAAGGTGAAATAAGTCCACAAGTTGAAAACTTAGTTAATAGAAAATTTATTGTGAATAAACCATATAAACAAGCTCTTACAGATATAACTGAATTCGCATTAAAAGATGGTAAAGTTTATTTGTCCCCTCTTATTGATTGCTTCGATGGTTCTCCTATTACTTGGAGAATTGGTAAATCTCCTAATTCTGAATTAACTAATAAAATGTTAAAGGAAGCTCATGAAATTATTGGTGATTGCGGGATACTAATTCATAGCGATAGAGGTTTCCATTATAGAATAGATTCTTGGATAAAGCTAATGGAACAATATGGTTATAAAAGATCTATGTCTAGAAAGGGATGTTCTCCAGACAATTCAATGTGTGAAGGATTCTTTGGAACAATTAAAAATGAGTTCTTTTATCCAAATGATTGGAAATATACAACATGTGATGATTTTATTACAGAATTAGAAAAATATTTAATCTGGTTTAAAAATAAACGAATTAAGAGACGATTAGGATATTTATCCCCAAAAGAATTTATGTTAAATTATAATCAATATTAGTCTAAAAAAATATCCGCATCCCCCTTATGTACATTTTATATCCGTGATTAACAATATATAAGAGTTCAAGACCGACCGTAGATAACATAACTCTCAAACCGGTAGCGAATGGATTAATCTAGATAATGGTTCAAGACCGACCGTAGATAACATAACTCTCAAACGGCCTAGAATTATTATATCAAAGAAAGTAAGTTCAAGACCGACCGTAGATAACATAACTCTCAAACCAATTGTAGTAAATGTGCTTGTAGAAATATGTTCAAGACCGACCGTAGATAACATAACTCTCAAACAAAAGCACAAGCCAAGATACAAACGATGCGTTCAAGACCGACCGTAGATAACATAACTCTCAAACAGATACCGTGAGCACCTCAAATCGTTCTTGTTCAAGACCGACCGTAGATAACATAACTCTCAAACACACAGGCAAGTATTTTAGAAGAACAGACTGTTCAAGACCGACCGTAGATAACATAACTCTCAAACTATATAATCAAGGTAAAACGCCAGTTTAAGTTCAAGACCGACCGTAGATAACATAACTCTCAAACATCAATAGGAGGACTAAAGAATGAACAAAAGTTCAAGACCGACCGTAGATAACATAACTCTCAAACTAATCCATAAAATTATTATACTTTCTAGGGTTCAAGACCGACCGTAGATAACATAACTCTCAAACACAATAGGACCAAATGCAAAGGAATTAGTGTTCAAGACCGACCGTAGATAACATAACTCTCAAACAATATAATCAAGGAAATGATGCCAGTTTTAGTTCAAGACCGACCGTAGATAACATAACTCTCAAACAATTATGACAGATTTAAAAATCAAAGACAGTTCAAGACCGACCGTAGATAACATAACTCTCAAACTGAAGATGGACAAGTCTATGAACAAGATATGTTCAAGACCGACCGTAGATAACATAACTCTCAAACTGTGTGCAAGATCCTTGTAAAGATGTTATGTTCAAGACCGACCGTAGATAACATAACTCTCAAACGGATGAACAACATTTTACATATTAAAGTAGTTCAAGACCGACCGTAGATAACATAACTCTCAAACTATATTGATGCAACAGAACTTCCAAATAATGTTCAAGACCGACCGTAGATAACATAACTCTCAAACAAAAAATTACTAGAACGGAAAAGAATAAATGTTCAAGACCGACCGTAGATAACATAACTCTCAAACAATCATTTTGCAAAAGCACCTCAATCTCAAGTTCAAGACCGACCGTAGATAACATAACTCTCAAACACTGAAGGAACGGTGTATCCGTAACTTGAGTTCAAGACCGACCGTAGATAACATAACTCTCAAACTATAAGTCATTAAAACATCTTCTTCTAGTTGTTCAAGACCGACCGTAGATAACATAACTCTCAAACCTCAAATTATATAAACAAATAACAGAGATTTTAGAATTAATTACCTGTTTTAGGCTTGAAACAATAACTTTAATAAAGACATAATTCGTCTTTATTTTTTGATAAAATTTATTTTATCAATATAATTTTACTACGATATTTCGCATAAATCATTATCAATAAGAATTTCTTTATATTTTTCTAATTTATAAGAGTGTCTTGAAATATCAATTAAGTCTAAACCTAGTATTTTTAACTCATTACTTAGCAAATCTAGATTATTTTTATCAATAAAGTCTAATAAATTTAATGTCACAACATACTTATATTTCATAACAACCATCAACGATTTTATATATTGAAGAAACATTTCAATAAAAGATTTAGATTCAATTTCATATCTAAATTTATATAAATTTAAAACATCATTCAATGTTAAATCACTTTCATATCTAGCCTTAAAATCAACATCAAGAGCTAACTTATCTAAAATTCCTAAAAGTATTTCATTAGCTACACTTATTTTAACTTTGATTGAATCATTTAAATACATTTTATTTATATCTTGATAAGTTAAGGATAGTATTTTTTTACTATTTGGATCCAAATCGAATAATCTATCAAAAAATAAAATCGCATTTTTTAAATCAATCTTTTTATCATCTATTAAAAATATATTATCTTCATTTAATTCATTTAAAGAATTTAAAAGCTTCCAGTAAAATTCTCTACTTTCAATGACTAAAAAAGAAATATCTCCACCACAATATTCAAAAGAATAATTAATTCCTCTAAACTTTAAAATCATAATACTACAACCCTATCTGAAGTAGTAATAACATCTGATATACTTTCTCCACATACGACTTTCATTTCTGAAAATTCTTTTTCAGTAACCATTAAAATCATTATACTACCTTCGCTTGGCGCTAAGTCCTTCACTTTGTTTATAGTTGAATTTGAAGCTTGTGAATCTAAACACATCTTAATATATACAGATTCTTGTAACATATAAAATCCAATTTTCTTTATATCTTTAACAAACTTTGTATAAGCTTTTCTTTGAGAAGTTTTAATAACAGGTAAATCAAAAAATAATACTAATCTCATAAATCTAGAGCTCATAATTAATCCACTTTATTTTGCTTATATCATTATTATCTAAAGCATTAAATAATGACTGAACATACGTTTTTATAGCATTATCCAAAAGCATATTTTTATTATCACAGTCAACATTTAAACTTAATATATCGACAAATGTATTTTTATAATTTTCATCATTAACTTTATTTGAAACAACTTGATAATCAATCAAAGGTCTTAAAGGTTCAACAAAATCGCAAGATAAATTAAATGGATTCGTTTTACCAATATGATGAACACCTAATTCAGTATAATAACCTATACACTTTATTGCTCTAGAAACAGAACTTAAAATTATTGAATAACCGTAATCTAGATATTTATTTTCTTTTCTTTCTTGATTTCTCGAAAATTCATTTCCAAATAAACTATTAAAGTAAACTTTGGCTGCATGTCCTTCTCTATTTGTTATATCACCTCGTTCAATTTCTGAAGCATATTCAAGTAGTTTTTTATAACTATCTTCTTTATTAGAAATCTCTAATACACGAGATTGATTTAATATTTTTCTATTAATAATTGCAGCCCAAATATTACCTTTTCTTTCCTCGCTAAAAGATAATTGTTTTAATAGTTTATGATAAGCATCATAACTTCCGTATAAACTTAACATTTGTGAAACTGGATTATGTTTAGAATCACAAATAATTAAATTAATATTTTTTTCAGCCAAAGCTGAAAGTAAAGAACTAGTAACTGCAACTTGTGTTGATTCAATTAAAACAGTAGCAATTTCATCGAGTAAAATTCTTTTTTCTCCATCAACAGTTCTGCAAACTAAATAGTTTAATGAAACTTCTAATTTAGATCTATTTTTAACCACTACTGTTCTAAAACCCATTACTCATTGCTCCAGACAACTTTTCGATAATATCCTGTAGTTGATTCATAAATTATTGAAATTTTCTTTGAAATATTCGATTGCATTCTTTCTCTTGAAATAACTCCTTTTCCAAACGCTTTGAGATTAAATGTCAAAGAAGAATCTCGTAAACGATTAATACACTCTTTTAAAATAAGCATATTTTTGATTAAAGATAAATCATTATCATAAGACAAATAATTATCCATAGTATCATAACTACTTCTAGCATAATCGTATATCTTATTTTTTATAATTTTTTTCAAAAAATTACTTAAATCTACAATTTGTCTTTTAGTAATAAGAGTTTCGCCGTTTAATTTTATAAATTCTTCATCAAAATAAATTCCGAAAGATGTTTGTTTGTAATTATCGTTAATATAAGCATCAATATTTTTATATTTTTTATTGATAACAATTTCAGAAATTTTATTTGTTATTTTAAAAAGATTTTTGATTGTTTTAATATAATCCTCGTTATAAAACACATATTTATTATTTTTTAATGCAAGTCTTACATCTGCTTTGCCTGTTATCCTAAACTCAGATTCGTTTTCTTTAATCAGTGTGTTTATTTTTAGTTTGGGTAAAATAATATCAAAATTTTTAACATTATATTCTTCAAAAACATAATCGTTAAATTCCTTTGTTTCCAATTTATCCTTATAAATACTCGGAACCATAATTAATAAATATTTATCATTTTTATCTAAGTTTTTGATTAGCATCATATATGCAAAAGATAATTGTGAATATCCGCCATATTTAATTGAATTAGATAATGGGTTTCCTATTGAATTTTTAATTGATAATGCATAACCTTTTGGATTGCTTGGAGATATTGTTACTTGAGAAAATATACCAGCTTTTTCATAAGTTCTAACTGTATGTAAAATATTAAAATTATGATAAATATTATATTTTATTTCATTCAAAGTTTTCTCATCTTTATAATCCCATACTAGATAATCTCCATCATATATATTAGGTCTATTTAAATCACTGCCTTTAGAATCTTTACTATCTAAAAATTTATTAATATTTGTTGTTAATTTTTTAGAAATATCAAAATTCTTTAAATAAGATTTTCTAGCAATATATTTAGTAAAATACTCATTGACGGCTCTTCCAACAATCAAATTTAAATAAGCATCATGAGCATGATGAAAATCATTAGCTTTTCTACATTTTAATAAATCATGATTCTTTCTAAAATCTGATATAACTTGAGCCTTCGATAAAATTACAGCAGGCTCTTTATTTTCGTTATTAGTTTTAAACTGCAATATTGTATCTTTAATTGCTTTAACTGCTTGAGATGTAGTTGTTATTTGAGAACTAACAAAATTAAATAATTCATTTTCAGTTAATGGAGTTAGTCTTGTTAATCTATGATATAAAGTTTCACTTATAAATTTATTTTTATGCAGTTTTTCAAAAAATCTATTTCTTATTTTACTAGACCAATTATGCTTTTCACGAAAACTATCATAAGGAATTGGATATATATCACCTTTATCTGAATTATTTTCCTTTAAAGTTAAAACTAAATTATCAAAACTATCATCTTTAATTTTAGATTGAGGAAATACATGATCAATATCGTAATCAGTTTCTAATCTATCAAAATCAATTGGATTACCAGTATAAAGATCCTTTCCTAATTGTCTAAAATACAAGAAAACTTTTTTACTATTTAATCTGGAATCCTCAACTCCATTTAAATTAGATAAAATTGCTTTGCTGCTATCATATTCATCGACAAAATCTTTTGCATCTTTATAAATTTCGAGCATCTTTTGCCTTCTACTTTTTGTTGCTTTACCTTTTGCTTTTATATCTGGTCCTCTAGTTGCTTCAATATAATATTCATCGATTGACCTTTTACCTTTTTCTTTTGAACCCATTATATTTTCAAGTTCATTAATAATCTTCATTGCTTGAATTAATGGTCTTTTTAATTTTGGAGAAATATAAAGTTTATCAATGAAATCTAAAATCTTTTGTTCATCAGATAATTCTTTATTTCCATATTTTTCTTTTAAAAATTCGCTATTTTCTAAATTAATTGCTGCAGGAAAGCCATATTTTTTATTATTTATAATTTCAATAAGGTTTTGATTAGTTTCTCTCATTAATTGGATAATACTCTTATCACATATAACTTCACCAGTTTTTGAATCGATTCCTTTTAACTTACAGAGAAGTTTATTTGAAAGTCTACCAAATTTAGAAAACTTTAATTTAGATACTTTAATTGCATCCTCTTCATTCAATTTAAATTCTTTTATTAAATAATCTTTTAATCTATTTTTATCAGATATAATTGTACATATTGAAATTATTTGATCAATTTTTTCAACATTACTTTCAACATAATTTTTTCCAAAAATATTAGAAAACTTTTTAAAAGAACTTAAAGAATCGGATAAATAATTTTCATCTAATTCTTTATCATTGGATGTCGTTAAAATTATTTCATTTCCATCACCAAATCTATCACTAATTATTCTTTTTAAATCTTTTAAACTAATTTTAGTACCTCTATTTTTATATACATCAATTAAGAAAGTTTTTATCTCATTAGTTATTGGCTGATTATTTATATAAAGTTTATTTAATGTAGATAAAAGTTCATATTCTTGATAAAGAAGTGATTCTTTAGGCAAGGTTTCTTCTTTGAACAAATAAGAACAATGATTTGCCATTCGTTTAATAAACTCATTTTCAGATGCATCTTTATCAACAATATCATTAAAATTCCAAGGAGTAATTTTTTGATTTTGTTTTTTCTTAATCCAAGCAAATTTACTAGATTCGTTTAATGGACCAACATAATATGGGATTTTAAATGTTAATAAACTTATTATTTTATCTTTAACTGTTCCATAATCATCACTTTCATTTAAAAATTCATAATATTTAGATTGATTATTTAAAATAATTTCTAATTCTTTTTTATTTAATTGATAAGGTATAAATCTATTTTGACTTGAACGTAATAATTCTAAAAAAGTTCCATCATACATTCTTTTTTCAATATATTCTTTATCACTTAATTCATTTTCTTCTTTAACTATTTCATTTCTTTTAATATTTAATGTAGTTTCTAAAAATTTATAAAAATCATCTTTTTTACATTTTGAAATTGTTTTCTTTTTCCCTTTAACTAAAGAAGAACCGACAAAATGAGGGTAATTACAAACTTTATCATCAACATTTATAAATACCTTCTTATATGTTTCTCTATCAAAATTTGTTTTTACAAAATTCTTTAACTTTATTAAATCTTCCTTATGTTTATCAAATCTTTTAACAATTGCTTCTGATATATAAATCGAATCTCCTAAAATATTTTTTAACTTTAAGTAATCATATACTTTCTTTAATTCCTTTATATTTTCAAAAAAAGATGAATCTATATCATAATCAGAAGAGACGTTTATTAATTCATCAATAATCGAATCAAAATCATCAGAATCATAACTTATTGTTGTATTATCTAAATCTAAGTCCTTATCTTTATAAATTTTTTTAGCATCAACTTTAGAATCTAAAAATAATTGAGCAATATATCCTAAATATATTTTTTCATTTTCATCATTATTTACTTCATAAACTTTATTAAATAAATAATCTCTAATTTTATTAACTTTATCTTTTTTATCTAATTTTTTATTTGAATAAATATCATATATTTCATCGAGATCCTTAGTTTCAAACAAAACATTATTTTCATTATCTTCATTTAATAAACAATTTAAACTTTGTGCAATGCTTGCACCGTTTTCAACATTAAAATCTTGTCCTTCGAATAAAAAATGCCCACGATATTTAATATAATGTGCGCAGACTAAATATAAATATTTTAAATCGATTTTTTCGTTAGAATTAATTAAAGCTAATCTTAGATGATAGATTGTTGGATATTTGTTATAAAATTCTATTTCTTCTTGATGGTCAGAGAATAAATATTTATTTTTATATTCACTCAAATTAAATTCATCATTTCTATCTTCGTTTTTAATTTGAGAAACCTTAAGCCTTCTAAAAAAATATGGGTCAATTTTAGACATCGGTTTTTCAAATAAATCTTGGAGTAATGCTAACCTTTGTTTTCTTCTAGCACATCTCCTTCTTGTTGATCGATAAATTCTTCTATCTTTACATGATTTAGATTCATCAAATAATCTAATTCCCCATAAATATTTTCCATTCTTTTTTATTATTTTCGAATTCTCATCTGTTAAACACCAACCAACACTATTAGTTCCAATATCTAAACCTAATAACAACTTTTCTGCCATAAAACTTGACTCCTTTATTTTTAAGAATTATTATTTTTATAGATAACATAACAAGTTCAAATAAAACTTATGTCATCACATATGTCCTGGCTTCAGGACTTTTTTATTAATTAATTAACAATTTATAATATTATACCATTTATAAACCAAAAAATATTTAAAAAATAAATAATAATTTATAAAAATACAGAATCGATATTTTCATTAAAAACCTTGTAAAAATAATCTATTTTTGTAAATTTTTATCAATCAAACAACTATCCCATTATCTTTTCATCGTGAGCATACAGATTAGTTACACCATGTTCATAAGTAACTCCATTATCTAAAAATATGAATGAGATTTAACATCTAATGTTACTAATTGATTTACTGTTTTAATATTTAAACCTTTATTAAGATATATATTAACTATCTTATTATAACCATTTATTAAAGTTTCACTTCCATAATATTCATCATTTTATCTAATTGATAAATATATTTAATTTCATTATATCTTCTCCCTTTATTTAATATAAATATTCAACATCAATATTTATATTTATATTCTATGTAGAATGTTTTTTAATTAAATTCCATTCTTCTAAAATACCTTGATAATAAAAGTTAATCTACATCCTCAAATAGAAAAACTTGAAATTATATTTATATTTAATAATTCAATATATCCTTCAATTCCTAAAGGAACATTATATTAATTCATTATTTTAATCAACATTTATACCTTTTAAATTATCATTAAAATAAAAGGCATTAGAAGCAATTTCATTAACTAGACTAGAAAAGATATTGAAGGTAATGTTGAATTTATAAAAGCTTTATACCCAATAATTAAAACTCATTCAGGAATAACACCATTTGTCTAGTTCTAATTAAAGTGTTACTACTTCTTTTAATAAGATAACCATTTAATGAATAATAATTCCTATTATCATTATCAACATCAAAATTAATTAAAGAACAATTATTAAAGGAATTTTCTAAAATTAAGTTAACTTTAGCAGGGATATTAATATTTTCTAAAGTATTATACCCCGAAAACGCATTAATACTTTTTTAAATTAAAACAATTATAAAAAGCATTATTTCCAATTTCTCTTATACTATTAGGTAAACAATTGAAGTAATATTTGAATTTCTAAAAAGAAACAACTTCAATTTATCTCTTTCTTAATTTTCACTTCTAAAATCAATTCCTAAGCTATCAACCCATTCAATAACTTGAGATTCACTAACTCTAGAAGAAAATCTTGTTTCATCAAACCAGGTTGCTTCAGGAGCTAATTCCTTTAAATTATCAATTGAATAACTAGATGAAGAAGAGGTTGCAAAAGGAATAATTGTCTTATTTGTAAAATCATTTAGTTCAACAAAATCATCAACAACCCAACTAAGTTCTTGCCACCATACTGGTGCTCCTAAAAAGATATAACTAGCTTCATCAAATCCTTCGAATGTAACAGTTTCAAGTTCAACATGTCTATTAGGATCATTATGTTCAAGAACAACTCGACTACTTTGATTTGAATAATTTAAATCTTCTGATGTATATGGATCAACAGGTTCTAGTTCATATAATGGAGCTTCAATATGTTCACTAATATAATTAGCAACATTTTCAGTATTACCTGTAGCTGAAAAATAAACAACAATTGCATTACCATCTTGATATATTGGGGTTTCTTGTTCTCCCCCAGCTTCATCATTATTTTGTATATTTGAAGAACAACCTACTAAAATAAATAAACTACATAATGTTAAAATTGATGTAAATTTTTTCATATTTTTCTCCACTTATTATTTTTTGTTTCTTCTTTCAATAATTAAATTACCAAACCATTCAATCATATTTGGATCTTGATGAGAGAAAAATAATGATTGATTTGTATTCAATAATCTAATTCTTTCTAAATCAGCTTCATCTAATGAAAAATCATAAATATCATTATTTTCTTTGATTCTTTCTTCATGAATTGATTTAGCTAAAGATACGATTCCTCTTTGATAAAGCCAACGTAAAATAACTTGAGCAACTGATTTACGATGTTTAGAAGCAATAGATAAAAGGGTAGGATTAGTAAACATATTGTTTCTTCCTTCTCCAAAAGGAGCCCATCCTTCAAGTAACACTCCATATTTATCTGCCCATTTTTTATCTTCTTCTCTTTGGTTGAATGGATTAACTTCTATTTGATTAACCATTGGTTTAATTTCACTAAATAAACATAAATCAACTAATCTATCACTATAAAAATTAGAAACACCGATTGCTCTAACTTTACCTTCTTTATAAAGTTTTTCTAAATCTCGATACGCTCCATAATAATCATTAACTGGTTGATGAAGAAGAATTAAATCTAAGTAATCGGTTTTTAACTTTTTCATTGATTCAATAACCGATTGATAAGTTTTATTTTCTCCATAATTATCAATCCATACTTTAGTAGTTAAAAAGATATCTTTTCTATCAATACCACTTTCTTTAATACCTTCTCCAACTTCACTTTCATTAAAATATGATTGAGCAGTATCGATATGTCGATATCCAACCTTTAAAGCTGATAAAACACTTTTTATACAATCTTCTTTACTAACTTGATAAACGCCAAATCCATTTTCTGGAATTTTAACACCATTACTAAGTTCAAAAGTATTCATATTATTTAACCTCCCTTCTAATAAAATCAATATGATCTTTTAAATTTTTATTAAATAACCCTTCTTTAAAATTGATACTTGAATCAATTTTTAACAAATCTCTTCTTACATTAATCATATATTGGTAATCATTGGTATAGCTATTTGCAAAATAATATACATTTCCTTTAAAACCTTTTATCTTTTTAATAAAAGTTCCAATTACCATTGGAAATGTATACCACCATATTGGAAAGAATAGTAAAATATTGTTATATTCATTAAAATCAACGCTA
Source organism: uncultured Bacilli bacterium (assembly GCA_944327845.1). Taxonomy (GTDB): domain Bacteria; phylum Bacillota_I; class Bacilli_A; order RFN20; family CAG-826; genus Onthovivens. The sequence continues at coordinate 58,143 of CALVHN010000001.1, read as the reverse complement.
AAATCACTTATTTCAGGAAAAATATGTTTTGAAACTTCTTCTTTTGCTTCAACATAAGCACAAGTATTATAGTTTTCTGAATATGGTTTTTTACGATCTATTCTTAATATATCAAAATTAAATTCTTTATTTATATCTAATACTAATTTTTTAGTATTATTAGACCAAGTAAAGTATACAATTAAATTTTTCATCTTCTTTTTTAAACTCCTTATAACTTAATTGTATTAGTATTTATGAAAAGATGTTTATATTGATTATGCATAATAGTATAATTATAAAGAATACTAGAACTTAAAAATGATTGAATCATATTTATTAGAATATTTTTTTAGCAGTTTATGAAGAAGGTACTATTCTTAAAGCTAGTGAAAAGCTTTCTATTTCTCAACCTTCTATTACTAAAGCAATTCAAAAGTTAGAAGATGAATTAGATCTTAAATTATTTGATCGTTTTCCTAATAAAATTATTATTAATGAAAATGGAAAAATAATTGCTGAATATGTTAAAAACATCATTTCTTTAGAAGAAAGATTAAAAGAAAAAGCAAAAGAATTAAAACTTAAAGAACTTACCTATCAAGTTGCATTAACTGCTCCCGGTCCAACCTTTAAATTTCCAAATTGTTTTATTTTTAATAAAGCTAAACACCACTTTAATTTATGTATAGAAGAAGAAAATGAATGCATAAATGACATTATAAATGGTACAAAAGATATTGCTTTTATTAATCATCCTTTTATAAATGATAAAATAATTTGTGAAAAAATAATGGAAGAAAAATTATTTGCTTCTTTACCATTAAATCATTTTCTTTCTTTTAAAAAAGATGGAATAACTTTTAATGATTTAGATGGACAATCTTTTTTAGTATTAAATGATATTGGAATTTGGAAAAATATTATTAAAGAAAAATTACCTAATTCTCGATTTTTCTATCAAAATAAAAATGAACTTCAAGATATAATTGATGCTTCTTCTATTCCAGCTTTTGCCACTAATATTACTTTATATATGAGAGAAAATAAAAATCGTATTTGTTTACCAATTTTAGATAAAGAAGCAACTCAATCTTTTTATGTTATATATAAAAAGAAAAATAAATCTATTATTGATGAAATAAAGGAAATTAATTAAAACAATTCTTTAACTTTATATTTTTAAATCGCTTAATTAAAAATGTTATAAATCGCTAAACTTAAAATACTTTTTTAAATAAGAAGATTGAATTTAAAAAGAAAATAATTATTGAATCTTAAATTCTAAAAGGTTTTAAGAATTAGTAAATAAAGTTGAATTACTAACATTAATTAACTTTTTTATGATTCCTTTTTTCTATATTATTTTTTTAATTTAAAAATACTTCAAATTAATTTTATTAACTGCATTGTTAGTGTAGTTTTTAGATTAATTGATATTAAAAAATTAATACTTTAAACACCTATAATTAATCTAGATGTTTTATTTGACATAAATTAATCTCTAATTTTAGAAACTTGTTATCTAAAATCTAACAAATGATATCAAGTTTTTTTATTAAAAATATTACAAAAGATTTTTTATATTCATCTCAACAAGATACATTTATAAAATATCTTTATTAATATAATTTTGATTAAATAAAAGATATTTATTAAAAAATATCATAAATGTGATTTTTTCACATAAAAATATAGTTAAATATTGAAAAAAATTAAAAAATAATATATTAATATATATGAATGTGAAAATTTCACATTTTAAAGGAGAAAAAATGTTAATCAATTTCAAAGTATCAAACTATTTATCTTTTCAAGAAGAACAAGAACTTTCGATGATTGCAGGAAGTACAAAAAAAAAAGAGAATCACATCATTAAAAAAAATAATGATTTAAAACTATTAAAATTTTCTGCAATTTATGGAGCTAATTCTTCAGGAAAATCAAATTTAATAAAAGCCGTTTCCTTTGCTAAAAATATAATATTAAGTGGTATTAGAGGAAATTGTTCTAATTTATATTGTCGAATAAATACCGAAAATAAAGATAAAATGAGCTCTTTTGATTTTGAAATTGAAATTAATAATAATTTATATGCCTACGGCTTTGACATTTTGTTATCCAAAAATAGCATTAAAGCTGAATGGCTATATAAACTTAATAAAAAATCAAATAAAGAAGAATTAATTTTTAATCGTAAATTACACGAAAACATTAATCTAGATAACAATTATTTCAATAACAACAAAGAAATCTTAAAAAGGTTAGATGTTTATTATTCAGATATGAAAGATCAAGATACTATTTTGTTTTTAACAATTATGAATAAAAATAAAGATACCTTATATCGAGAATATAACGACAACAATGTAACTATTTTTAAAGATATTTATAATTGGTTTTTAAACTCATTAGTTATAATATTCCCACAATTAAGTTTAGACTCTTCTCCACTATTTTTATCTGAAGAAAGTCTTAATAAAATTAATGAATTAATTTCAAAATTTGGAACAGGTATAAGTCAATGTAATTTAGTTGATAGTTCTTTAGATGAATTATTAAGTTTAAATCTTCCACCAGAATTTTTAAAAAATATGTTAAATAATTTAGATACCGCTTATATTAACCGAGTTAAAAATAACATTACTGAAAAACCATTAGTTTCTTTACGCATCAACCGAGAAATGTTTTTTATTAATCGAGACAATAATCAATATAATGTTAAGAAAGTAGTTTTAAACCATAAAAACAATGATGGTGATTATTTATTTATCGAAGAATCAGATGGAACACAAAGATTATTTGATTTAATTGGTGTACTTTTAAATACAAAAGGAGAAAAAGTATACTTTATCGATGAATTAGATAGATGTTTTCATCCAGAATTAACTTATGAATTTGTTAAATATTTTCTTGAAGCAACAGAAAATAGCCAATTAGTCGTTACTACTCATGAATCGAGATTGTTAGATTTCAATTTATTAAGAAGAGATGAAATATGGTTTACAGATAGAGACAAAAATGGTCCAACTACCCTTTATTCATTAGAAAAATATAACGAAAGATTTGATAAAAAAATTGATAAAGCGTATTTAGAAGGTCGATATGGAGGCATACCAACTTTTGAAGTCACGTCTTCAATTGGAGATAATTATTAATGAGAGAATTAAATGAAAATAATCTTAATTTAACAAGAAAAAGAGGTAATATCGAACCAAAGTCTAAATACTTCATTGTTACTGAAGGAGATGTTACTGAAATTAAATATTTTCAAGGTATAAAAGCAAATACTGATTATTTAAACATAAATTATTTAATTGATATAAGGTTAATAAAAAATGAGATTGATGAAAATGGACAAAGCCATCCATTACTTAAACTTAAAAATTTTAAAAAATCAATTAAGGACAATAAAATTACTTATGATCCAAAGATTGATAAAGTTTTCTTTATAATAGATAGAGATCCACAAAACTTTAAAGAAGAACAATTAGATGAATTCTTTAATAAATGTGAAAATGAGAACTATAATATTTGTCTTTCTAACCCAACATTTGAACTATTTTTATTAATGCATGATGATAAGATTTTTACATTAGATCCTAAAGCGATGTTAGAGAATCGAAAAACTAGAAAAGGAGGAAAAAGATTTTTAGAAATTAAATTATCTGATTTTTTTAATTGTACAAAATCAAATTTAAATTTTGAAAAGTTTAAAGACAAAATCCAGACAGCAATAAAAAACGAGAAATTTTTCTGTGAAGATTTAAAAATGTTAAAAAATAACCTTGGTTCTAATGTTGGTCTTCTTTTAGAAGAACTTATTTCAAAGGATGAAAATAGCAAATAAAAAGACTTAAGTCATATATACCCTAAGTCTTAATTTCAATATAAGTCGGAGCACCAAACGGGAATCGAACCCGCATAACTAGCTTGGGAAGCTAGTGTTCTACCACTGAACTATTGGTGCTTTTTCTAATAAAAAAGGATTTTAATAAATCCTCTCCTTATAAATAACAAACTGGTGGGTGCTACAGGGCTCGAACCTGTGACCTTCTGTACGTCAAACAGATGCTCTCCCAGCTGAGCTAAACACCCAATACTTTAATATTATACTCATTTATAGCCTTGCGAGCAAGAAGAAAATATATTAATATTTAACCTATGAAAAAAGAAATTTCTTCAGGCGCTGTTATATATAAACTTATTAATAATAAATTATATTTTCTTATTGAATATATGAGTTTAGGACATATTTCACTTGTAAAAGGCCATCAAGAGAAAAATGAAACATTAAGTGAAACAGCATTAAGAGAGATAAAAGAAGAAACTAATCTTGATGTCTTATTAGATACAAATTTTTCTCATACAATTACATATTCTCCATTTGAAGGAATAATTAAAGATGTGATATTTTATGTTGCTAAAGTTGTTGATAATAATCAAAAAGCTTATGATAATCATGATAATGAAGTTATCAAAATCGAATTCCATCCATTTAATGAAGCTTATCAATTATTAACTCATCAAAGTGATAAAGAAACTTTATCATTAGCATACGAATATATAAAAAAGAAAGAGAGGTTATAAAAATATGTTTATATTAAGTAATATTTGGTCAAACGGGTTTGATAACTCAATTGCAATATGGTTTTCTAATTTATTTGATAAGATGCCACATTTCCTTCAAGATATAATTATCGCTTTTTCAAGTTTAGGGGATTATGGAATATTCTTCATTTTAGCAGGGATTTTATTCTTATTCTTCAAGAAAACTAGAAAATTAGGAATCTACTGTTTTGTTGGAATTATCTTAGCTTTAATCTTTAATGATTTAATATTTAAAAATATCTTTGATCGCGCTCGTCCTTTTGAAGATCCTGAACTTCTACCACAATTAGTTTCAATTACTAATCATGATGGAATAGTTTATGGGATCGCTCCTTCTTCTGCTTCTTTTCCAAGTGGTCATACCTTTGAATGTTTTTCAGTAGCTTCTTTAATTACAATAGAATATATCTTTAATAAAAAAGAAAGAAAATTTTATCTTCCATTTATGATTTTCTTTATTGTCTTTGCTGTTATTATGGGATTAACTCGTGTTCTTTTATCTCATCATTATATGAGCGATGTTATTGCTGGAATGGGTTTAGGAATAGTTATCGGAATATTAGGTTATTATTTAGTTAAATATACTCCTACACTTTATAATTTAATTAAAAATAAAATTAAAGAGAAAAAAGAAAATAAAGAAAATAATTAAGTTTTGCAAGCTTTTTACTTTAAATTAACTTATTCTTTAATATATCTTAATGATTTTAATATTAATAAAGAATAGATAATTAAAAGTACTAGCATTAATAAAGTACTAATATAAATTAAATTAAAACTAATAATATTATTAATTAATAAACATCCAATACTTTCAATAATTAAAGATAAAATAAATAATTAGATAGAGTTAAGACAAAAAATAATTAACCATAATTAATCTTATATTTAATAATGCTATTATTAAATAGATTTAATTTTCTTAATAATAAAAATCTATTCGATTTAAATAAGATATAATCTTTCACTTAAATCGAATAGATAATAAATAATAAGAATGATTGAGAATTAACCTAATTTATAGATTCATCTTTCTTTTCAAAATTATACTTTTTAGCTAAAACATCAATCATCATTTTACATCTTTTTAAAGATAATTTAGATTTAACTTTAAAGAAGATTGGAGTATCAATAAACTTGGCTTTCTTTGAATCATTTTTAAATGGAATCTTATTATTTTCATCAAAATCAGATTCTTCAAGTTTAAAATGTAATCTTAAAGCATTATTTCTAATTTGAACAACAATATATGTAACTCTATGAAGTCTAAAAGTATATTGAGTATTAGAAATTCTACCTTTTAATCCATAATTAGAAGCATATTTTATAATTTCATCATATTTTTCTTTTAAATCTTGAGGAATTAAATTAAGTTTAGTTGAAAGTTTAACAACAGGATTTCTCTTTCTTTTAACCTTAATAACTTGATCATTATTTTCTTCATTTTGTGAATCAAAAGAAATATTTTGTTCTTCTTCGATGTCGTTAGAGTCTTCTTCTACTTCAACATCTTTTTCATCTTCAGTGTCTTCATTATTGTCTTTTAATTCTTCTTCATCAGATTCTTCTTTATTAATTTCGACATTAGAATTATCATCTTCAATAGATTCATTAGAAGCTTCATTATCATTTAAATTATCAGTTTCAACTACTTTTTCTTCTTCATTATTTTCATTAGTAGTTTCTACTTCTTCAATTTCGTAATCATTATCATCAAATTCATCTTCAAAATCATCTTCAATTTCTTCAGTTTCATCGATATCATTTAAATTAAAATGAGAGATAAATTCATATTTTTGTTCAAATCCTTCATTGCTCATAACATCATCAATTAAAGATTTAGCACGTTTTAATGAAAGATTAGATTTAACTTTAAAGATTACTGGAACATCCTGATATTTAACTTTATCATCTAATTTAACTGGAATTGTTGAATCTGCATAATCATTAATATCAAGTTTAAAGTGAATAAATAAAGCTTTTCCTCTTAAAACAAAACAGAAATATCTCACTCTATGTAATGAATAATTATCAAATTGTCTTGAAATACGATGTTTTAATCCAAAGCTTAAAATATAATCTCTTAAGTATTCATATTTTAATTTTAAGTCATCACTTGCTCTTAAAAGTTTATCGTTAAATGGAATCATCTTTTTACGAGCTTTTTTAGTTTTTTGAACAATAGGAACAACAACTACATCTATATCAGGTTTATTTTCTTCTTGTGTTTCAATATTTATATCTTGAAGATTATTTTCATTATTTATTTCTTGATTAACTAAGATTTCATCTTTATTTTCTTCGCTATTTGTAGTTAAAACTTCCTCTTTATTTTCAATAACTTCTTCTAAAGGTGTTTCATTTATTTCTTCTATCGTTTCTTCTTTAACTTCTTCTTCAATAACAGGAACATAAGTCAAACCTTTTAAAGTATTAATATTTTCTTCATCAATTAAAGGATAAATTTCTTCTTTTCTTAATTTAATTCTTTTACCTAGTAAGATATCAAAGTAGTCATAGATCATAATTAAAATTAAGCCTAAAGATATAGCAATTATGCCAATATTAGATTTCATATAATTGATAGTTAAACCTAAGCCAAAATTTTGAAATCCATTATATTTTCCTTCGATATCATCAAAAGTTAAACTTCTTTCATCACTATTTGAGAAAGTATTGCTATCACCTCTTAAAGTATAGATAGGATTATTATTTTCATCATAAGTAATATTAATAATTCTATGAACAATTAAATTGTTATCATCATCATAATAAGCAACAATATCATATTGTTCTAATTCATCTGGACTATCAACATAATCTAATCCAATTAAAGAAAATGTCTCGATTTGATCATTTAAATTATTTTCTTCTAAGTAAGTATTTGCACTATTTTTTTCTTCCATTGATCCAGTTTGGATAACAACATAATAGCTATTTCCAAGAGGAATAGTATCTCCTTGGCTTCGAGTATAAATAGCAAAACCCATAATAGCAATTAAGCAAACATAGAAAATAATTAAGAATAAATTAGCAATTACTTTAATAAAATTATTATTACCAATTTTATTATCAACATATTCAACTAATAATTCTTCATTATATTTATCAATCTTTTGATCTTTAGTTAATTCTTGATTATTTTTTAAGCTTTCAAAACGTTTAAAAAACTTTTTATTTTCACCTTTTATTTCATTTTTAATGTATGAATCTTCAATCTTATTATCGATACATTTTTTATAGTATCGATAATATAAATATAAAGATACTGCAAGTGTAATAAATAAAAGAACGATGACTGTGATTGATATTGCAAGTGAGATTGCTTCAATCTTTGATGCATTTACTAAAGTAATTAAATGTCCCATACTCTCTCCTTTAACTTAATTTGCTGTTGGTTTATCAACAATCATAAATACATAATTTTTACGTATAACAAAAGGAACATATTCACTATTATTAGGATCTAATGATTCATAAGTTATATATCTATGAGTAACTAATTCTTGTAAACACTTATTTTGAGAACTTAAATTAGTTAAAATTTCTCCTAAAGTTATTTCATTTGAATCATTTGTATCTGTAAATCTATCTTCTAAAGTAAGAGTTTGAAGTTGGTAATAATTATCTTTTCGATAAGAATAACTGCTCGTATCAACAAAATTATTATTTCTATCTCCACCAAGACTTAAACCAGTTTTAAATGTTTTATCATCGCAGATGTTAACAAAAATATTTAAAAGTCGATATCCATAAATATAAATTGTTTTTGGGACAGTTCTTCCTGAACCATCTTCGCCATATTCAACATCTACTGTGATTGTATAAATACCAATTGCATCGTTTCCTTTATTAATAGGTTTAATTAATTCTATAGGGTTTGCATCAAAATCATAATTTGCTTCTTGAAGAGTTTTCACTTCACCATTACTTTCGCGAATATAGATATCATGGTCTCTATCAGGATCATAAATTCTAAACATTGATGAAGATGAAAATGGTTGCTCAATAACTTCATCATCATTTTCTAATTTTAATTTAGGCCATTCAGGTGTTTGGTTTTGACTCTCATCTTTAAAAGCAAAGGTATAAGTTGTAAAGAAATTTTCTGGAGTTAATTGAATACCAAAATAATAATTAGGAATTAGCATAGTTCTTCTTCCATTAGAAATTGGTAATTCAATAGTTTGACTACCATCAAGATTAACACCAGCAAGTTCATATCTATCTTTTAAATATTCTTTGGTTCCTTGGCGGACGAAGTGATCGGAAATTGAACGTTCAGAATCATAATTTAATTCATTTGTTTCTCCACCAATTAAACGAGGTTCATATAGTCTTTCATAGTAAATGTAATAATCTCTTGTATCACCATATGTATGCCAACTAAGCCAACCGCCACTCTCATGTCGTGATACATAAGTACCTAGATTAAATGAAATATATTTACCAATATTATTATTAGAGAAAAAACTATCTATAGTCTGAATATCAGTCTTTAAGAAAGTGTTATTTCCAAAATTAAAATTATAATCATGACTACTAAAACCACCACTGTTTGAATCATAAGCCTCTTTAACAATTAGATAAATATTAAATCTTCCACTGCTCTTTTTTAAATCAAAATTATCTTCAAAAGTATCACTAAAAGTATCACTGTTTTGAACATAATGTTTACCGCCATACTGATAAAAATTTTGATTTCCTTCCCACGATCCATCGTTTCTATCCATATCATTTATGATATCTATTCTTATATTTGCATCGTTATAATCTTTTGAATCAATCGTATAATTATTAATTTGAAAAACATTAACGCTTGTATCAGAAGTCTTTAAACCTAATTCAGTTCTTAAACCTTGAGATAAATTAGAACTATAAATAAAATAGTTTTCACCTAAATTTTTACCATTCGATTCTTTTTTCTGTATAGAGATAGAATCTCTTACATTTTGTGGACGTTGATTTCTTTGTTCGTAATAATTTTTATTAGTAGTAAATAGAGGAAATAAAAATAATGATTTTTTTCCATTAACATTAATTGCTATATTATCGTAAGTAGATAATAAAGCGTTACTATTAAATAATTCAAAAGCAGGAATTGACGAGTCCGAAGAAAGAATATCCGAAGGATACCAACCATAAACTTGGTTTAAAGAATGAGAACCACTTTCTTTAAAATAAATATCATAAGGATAAATCATCCATCCAGCAAATCTTAAACCAGAGCCATCTTTTGGCCAATTATTTCCATCAACTAATTTATTTTTTGGGTTAGGAATATTACCCAAATCACTCATAGATATTTCAGCTCTATTTTCGAATTTAAGAAAATATTTGTTGAAGTTATTTGATTCCCAATCAGTAACATTATCGTATTGATCAAAATGACCATAATTTACATTGTAACCATATGCTGATCCATAATTCATACAGGTATAGTAAGGTTGAACAATTTGATTATTTTCATTTTGATTAAATCCATCATTACCAAATAAAGTAGTATAAGGCACAGATTGAGCCATAAAATAAACATCATATGTTTGAATGCCTCGATCAACAACATCGAAGCCATCATTAAATGTTGCATTTTCTCTAATTGGATCTGAATCTAATCCAATATTGTCTTTTGTATCTGTTGTTTCACTTTCAAAGATCCAATTAGAAAAACCAATCGAAGCAAAGCTTCCAAAAACAATAAAGAATACTATTAATAAAATAGCAAGCGGTTTTGATTTAAAAAACAAAAGTACTTTATTCATTTTAAAGCTTTGCTCCTTTCCATATAGAGTAAATAAATTTATTAATTATTAATTTATTCGTTGATACGTAATTTTTAATTCAATTTCGATTGGTAAATTGATACTTGAATCATGTACTGAAGATAAAAATGCATTATATGCACTTGCGGTAATTGGTTTTGTATGTTCTTTCCAATTAAAGTCAATGTATAAATCATCATTAAGTTCATAATAAGGATTATTTGCTTTATCTAAAGTAGATGATTCATTAAATAACCTTGAATCTAATAAAATTTGATGAGATTCTTGATATAATCTTCCATCTGCTTCATTAGTTCCAGAATTTGCTAAATCCTTTATTACAACATATTGATCATAAATACTATTTGCACTATAAATAACTCTATAGCTTAAATAATATCCATAATTCTCTTCTGGTTGATAAAACTCATAGAATTTATATTCAATATTATTTGAAAGCTCAACACCAACTTCACTACTTGTAAAATCCTCTCCACTTCCAACTTCAAAAGTTAAAATATATGGAGTTTCATAAAGATGGATTCTATCATTGATTTCAAGCTTACCTATAGAATCATTAACTCTTGTAACATTTACTTGAGTTGATCTAATTTCATAAGAGCTGGACATGGATCCAAGAAAGACCCATGCTCCAAACCCTGTTGAAACTAATGTAGTAAATCCTAAAAGTGGAATAGCAATATTTTTTATCTTATTAAGTAAGTACATTTTCCTTTTTATTTAGTGATTAATTATTATTTAAATCTAATTAAATTCTAGGAGTCCAATCTGCAGTAACTCTTACAGTAATGGTAAAATTAGCACCACTTAATGCTGTATTCATTGCATTATATTCACCATAACTTGTAGGTTTTTGAGCATAAGTCCATAATAAATCTACGTCTTCGATAACAAAACTATTTTCATCATAAACGGTAAAATTACCAGTTGCTGTTTTAGAATCATCAGTTAAATCAACATAATTTATAAAAGTTGTTAAAATATCGCTAGATGCATCACCTTTTGTTGCAGCAGTAACACTAATTTCTGCATCTAAAGTTAACTGAAAATCATCAAATAAAGCAGCTAAAGCACCATCTGTTTCAGTAAAAGTAACAAGAATATCATACGAAGAAACATCAGTGGTTGCACCTTTAGTTACATCATTATTCATTACACCACCTTGATCTAAGGTAAGTGTTACAGCACTAACTTCATCTGCTTTAGTGCTAGCATCTTTATAAAGTTGAACATTTAAGGTATCAATAGCTGGTGTAACACTAATAGTTCCAGTAATTTTTGCAGATCCTTCACCTTGGAAAACCCAAGCAGAAAAACCAGCACCAACTAATACAGCTGCTCCTAATAATGGGACAGCAAATGTAAAAAATTTCTTATGCATAATATATCCCCCTTTTAAAAATCTATTTCCATTTATGCATGGTGCCAAATGATAAATAGTCAAGGTTTATAGTGTCAAACCTTAATTTTTTTTATTTTTTTCTTACTTTTGTATCCATTATTTCTATTTAATTTTAATGGTCGTTTTTTTTTTTTTTTTTTTTTTTATTTTAGGTCATTTATTTTGTTATTTTTTTTTATTATATTTGTTCTATTAATTTTTTTTTTTTTTTTTTTACTTTTTTTTTTTTTTTTTTTATTTAATTTTAATAAATTTTTTTTTTTTTTTATTTTTGGGTTTTAGCTTAAAAGTGTTGATAATTATTTTTATAAAATAAATACTATAAAACATTTAAAACCTATGTATTTTTTAAAATTATGTGGGAAATAATATATTTTTGTTCAAAATTTATTTCTTGAATAATTTCAATAAATTAATAAATTTGACATTGTCAAAAAAAATTGCAAATTTTTTATCTATTTTTTTCATATTTAAAATAAAAAATAGTCTAGAAAAAACAATTTTTTTAAGAAATATGGTCAAAAAGGTTAATAAATACATAGGTTTTTTAATTATTGATCGATTTCTCTAACGATGTTTATCAAAAAAAGAAACATTATAATCAATATCATATTTCATAGTTACAGAAGTTAAAACATCATCTATTTTTTAATTAAAAAATGATTAGTTTAAAAAGAAAAATCTGCGAGCTTACCCTCACAGATTTTGTTTTTTGCTTTAATTTTAAAAATCTTACTAAGTGTAATTGATAAAAATTTTTATTATTTTAAAGAAGTTAATTTAGTAAAGTTAGCGTTGTAATCAATCTCATAATTGATGATCATTCCTGTTGTAACACCATTAACAGTTGTATTAATTTCAGCATCAACTAATCTTAATAATCCAGCACTAGTATATTCAATGTTTATTTTTTGGACAACACCATCACCACCAACAGTAGCTGAACTTTCTCCACTTACTTTTAATCCACCATCACTTAATTCAAAATAGTCAAATGTTGTTTCAGCTGCACCAAATACCATTGCACTAAGTTCTTCATTATTAGCCATGGGATAAATAGTTGAATCCTTAGCTTCCGTAAATTGAGTTTTAACTTGTTCTACAGTAATAGTAGCTTCATTTACCTCACCATTAACAGATTCGCCACTATAAGCAGTTGTCCCATCAATATACATTAAACCTTTCATTTCTTCGGTTTTATCACCTTGTGTCATTGATACTTCCATATATAAATAAACGCTAGTTTCTGTAAAATCAACTTGGAACTTAACTTCAGCTTTGCCTGTTTCCTCAACAGTTTCACCCTTAGCTTCAATAGTTGCAGTGACTTCTAAACCATTTAATTCATCAAATGCCTTTTTAGCATCCATTGCTTTAAATTTAGTAGTAGCTTCTGCTTGGGTAATAGCAGTTTCTCCACAACTAGTTAATAAAAAACTTGCACCAACGACTAAACAAATTCCTAATTTTAAAAATTTTCTCATATTATTATCTCCTCCTGAGTAAATTCTAATTGTACATTAATTATAACAAAAATAATTTTGCCACAAAATAATTTTTATTATTATTTTAAAAAAATATAGAATCTAAAAGGAAATTTAAAAAATAAGACTAATTTTTGATAATTTCTTTGATAGTTAAAGTGATTGAACTTATATTTTAAAGTAAACTTGGGATGATGAATTTTGTTGATTTTCCATCAGCAACTTTATTTAAAGCTTCATATGATTTAAGATTAAATCTTTGTCATCTACACCAGCTTTTTTAAGTGCTTCTCGACCTTTTGTTGCAGCTTCACCCTCTGCTTCTTTTATTATTTAGTATTAATGAGATTCCTACTAGTTAAAGTTTGGTCTAAATCTAATTCGACAATTATATTTCTTGATGTTGTACTTATTAATCTCTGATTACCCTGATTGAATCTTCAGCGCCATACAAATAGAATTTAGGATCTTTAACTTGAAACTACAAGCTAGATATGTCTATTAACTTTAACTTCTCCTTTTTCAAAAAAAGTAATATATTTTAAAACAATACATTTTTTACCAATAAATTCGTTAATATTAGTATTTTCTTTATTATGAGATAAAAATTTTTAATAATTGGTTGAAAAATAATTAATAAAAAAGCACTTAATCCACTAAAAATTAATATCTCTCATCAAAAAGGAGATTTATCAATGAACGAAGTAAAGTTTGTAATTAATATTCCTCTAATAAACCAAATGCTTACTAATTTATTAGTAAAGAATTTAGTTAAAACGCAAATAATAAAAATTCCAAGCTAAATAATAAACATATAATCTTCAATCATATAGTTATCAAGCTCTACTATTAAATTAAGTATAATTTCCCTCACTTAATTGTTATAGCTCATTTAACATTCTTAAAATATCTATAAATTTGACATAGTAAGAATTAAATTTTTTTAATAATCAGTTATTAATTCTACTAATTAATTTTTTATAATCAGTTTTACCTATATCTGTTTTATCAATTTTATCTAAATAAATTATTTTATAAGGTAAAGCAATTTCTCCAATATCCTTGCTAATCTTAGCTTTTATTTCAAAATCATAGTTTTTGTTTTCATATAATTTATTAATTACTATAAATAAATAGATCTTTTCTTCAATTAAATTTTCTTCTTTAATTCCTAATACTGAACAATCAAAAATAAAATCTAATTCCTTAACAACTGATTCAATTTCTTTAGGATAAAGGTTTATTCCTTTAATTTTAATGATCTGTTTAATTCTTTGTTTAAAATAAAGAAAGTTATCTTTATCTAAAAATCCATAATCTCCTGTTTTTATCCATTTAACATTATTTTCATCATAAATAAATGATTCTTCATTATTAAAACGATATCCATTCATTAATGTTTCTCCACTTAAATAGATCTCTCCATCTTTTAAATAAGTAACATCATTTAAGTTTTCATCAATTATTTTGCATTTAACATTATTTAATAATTTTCCAACGCTTCCTTCTTTATAAAAATTATTTATATTTAAAGAACAAACAGTCACTACTTCTGTTAAGCCATATCCTTCATAAAGTCTAGCAATAGAATTATTTTTAATCATTAAATTATCAAAGTTACTTTTTAAAGTTTTACTTACACTATCTCCTCCAACAAAAGTATATTTTAATGATTTTAAATGGGGTGTATCAAATTTTTTATTATTCAATAAAGCTTGATATAATCGAGGAATTCCAATAATAAAAGTTAATTTATCTTTATTTATTAATTTTATTGTTTCTTTAGTAGAAAACTTTGGTAAAAGCATGTCACATCCACCATAGCTTAATAAAGTATGGATCCCAACTGCTAGTCCAAAACCATGAAAAGTAGGTAAAGTTGCAAGCATATACATATCTTTTGCATCATTAAATCCAATCATTTTAGGAAATTCATTAACTAATGCGTTAATTGCAAAATTAGATAAAGCGATTGTTTTACTATCTCCACTTGTTCCACCACTTTGTAAGTAAAATGAATCTTTTAAATAATCTTTATCAAATTCTTTATATTCTTGATATTTATTTAAATTTATTTTTATCTTATTTTTAAATTGAAGATTCTTTTTATTTAATAAATGGTAAGCAAGTTGAACAAATTTATTTAAACCAAATGTTGGATTTACTGGAACTATTAAAATATCTTCATCTAATTCTTTAAAATATTCACTATATGATGTATCTAAACAAAATAAAATTTTAGAATTTACTTTATTAATAATTTTCTTTAAGTTATTACTTTTAATTAATGGATGAATTAAATTATTAATTGCTCCTATTTGATTTACTGCATAAATCAAATAAACAGTAACAAAAGTATTGGGTAAAGCTATTGAAACTACATCATCCTTAATTATTCCAAGTGTTTTTAAAAAAGAAGACATTAAATTAATATTTTTAATTAATGTCGAGTAATAAATATATTTATTTTTATAATATAAAGCTTTTCTTTTAGGAAAATTTTCTCTTGCTTTAAGAATAGCTTGATATAAGGTTTGATTATTAATTTGTTCCATAATTAAAATTATATATTCATCCTAAATCCATTGATATACATAATAATTATAACGATTAATAGTATTCCTATTTGATGAAAGATATAAAAGTAAAAAGAGTATCTTCCAATAAAATTTATTATTTTAGAAACTACTGATATTGTTTTATATCCATAGGAATAAAATTTATATAGATATAGATGATAAATGTTAGAAAAGCTATTTCTATTCATCTCTTTTAATTTAAATTTTGATAATTTAGTAAATATAGAAACCTTATTTTTATATAAAAAGCTTGCTAAACCTGCACCAATTAATAAATATCCTAAGTATGGAACAATAGGCATAGAATCTGCACTTGGAGTTAAAATCATATTTCCAATAACTAAATTTAAATAATTTTTAAAGTCTACTTCATATAAATAAATTGATGTTTTATTGAAAAAATTAGTCCCAAAATAACCAACAAATACTATTATTAAACCAACTATAATTAAAAATATATTGGAAAACATATTGTTTTTATTAAATTTATTTAAAATCGCTTCAATTATTCCATATATTAAAATTGATAAACCAAAAGCATTTATTGTTCCAAAAAGAATTCTAGAAGAATTAAATCCTGGAATAATAAAGCTTATACTAAAAGTTATAATATTAATTAATAACCCAACAATAGAAATTAATAATCCTCTTTTTAAATTATCTCTTGAAAAATAAGAAGATAATCCTGATAAAAAGAAGAATAAAGCTATAATAAAATATCTTACATTTATCCTTACATCCCAATCCCAATAAAAAGTAGCAAAATTTTGTAAATTTATAATAAAAGAATTTGTAATATTACTTAAATCATAAAGTTCTTCTATTAAAAAAGCAAAATCATAGAAAAAATGGTCAATTATCATTAAAACAATGCAAAAACCTCTTAAAAAATCAATTTCAATAATTCTTTTATTGTTTTTTCGTCTAGCTAAATAGAAGTTATTTAGATATAAAAGATTGCTCACAACTTATATTTTAATAATCTTAAAAAATCTATCAATTAATTTTAGATAAAGGTCTATCTATATTGATAAACTATCCTTTTATTGCTAAAATCTTATCAATATACGAAAAGGAGAAATAATAATATGTTCACATTAACTTATAATGGGGAAACACGCTCTTTTGAGAAAAAAGTAAAACTTCTTGATTTAACTAATAACGATAAAAATATTATTTGTGCTCAAGTAAATAAAAGAATTCGTGAATTAGATTACGATGTTTATTATGATGCTGAGGTTGAATTTTTAACACTTAAAGATCATGATGCAATGGGAATTTATGAAAGAGGGTTAAGATTTTTATTTACAATGGCCGCCCATAATTTATATCCAAATATTAGATTTAAATTAACTTACTTTGTATCAAGAGCAATCTTTGCTCAAATAATTAGTGGTAAAACAAAAATGGTCACATTAGATATGACTCGTAAATTAGAAGCTGAAATGAAAAGAATCGTTAATGAAGATTTTCCTTTCATTAGAAAAATTGCTAGTAATGAAGAAGCTTTAACTTTATATAAAAAGTTTTCATTACTTGATAAAGCCGCAATTTTAAAATATCGTCCAGAAAAGACAGTCCACTTCTATGAAGTCGATGGGTATGTTAATTACATGTATGGAAAGATGGTTCCTTCAACTGGATATTTAAAAGATTTTAAGTTAATTCAATATGTTAATGGCCTATTAATTCAATATCCAAGAAGCGAATTTAATGGATTAATTCCACCATTTTTAGATGAACCTACATTTAGAGATACTTTAATTCATTCTCAAGAATGGGGAAATTTAGTTAATTTAAGTACTGTTGCTGGAATTAATAGTTATATAAATAATACTGGAGCAGTAACTTTAATTAATATGTGTGAAAATCGTCATAATCGAATGCTTTCTCAACTTGGAGAAGAAATTGAAAACCATATTAAAGATATTCGCTTAATTTGTATCGCTGGACCTTCAAGCAGTGGAAAAACTACTTTTGCTGATCGTTTAACGGTTGAACTTATGTCTCGTGGAATAAATCCAATAAGAATTTCAATAGATGATTACTATAAAAGAAGGGAAGATGTTCCAAAAGATGAATATGGTAATTTAGATTTTGAATCTCTTGATGCTTTAGATATAGATTTATTTAATCAAAATCTTCATGGTTTATTAGATGGAAAATCAGTTGATCTTCCTATATTTTCATTTAAAGAAAATAAACGTAAAAAAGGTAAAACTGTTAAAATTTCTCAATTAAATCCAATTATTATTGAAGGAATTCATGCTTTAAATGAAAAAATGACCAGTTCAATTCCTAAGTTCTTAAAATATAAAATATTTATTTCTCCTCAAGCTCAAATAAATATTGATAATGAAAATCCTATTTCTTTAACTGATATTCGTTTAATTAGAAGAATTGTTCGTGATTTTAAATATCGTAATTCTTCAGCTGAAGAAACTATTTCAATGTGGCCAAGTGTTAGACGTGGAGAATTTAAATGGATATATCAAACTCAAGAAGAAGCTGATTATGTCTTTGACTCATTTTTAAATTATGAATTATGTGTCATGAAGCAATTTGCTTTACCTCTTCTTCAAAAAATTGATCGTGATTCAGAATATGGATCTGATGCTGAAAGATTAATTAAATTATTAAAATATTTTAAAAATATTGATACTACTTGGATTCCATGTAATTCAATCTTAAAAGAATTTATTGGTGGAAGTTGTTATCGAGATTCTTAATTAAAATAATAATTAAATTATTAAAAAGAAACTAAGCAAATTAGTTTCTTTTTTTTATAAAAGCCTTGCAGAACTACTCTTTTTTTCTTGGTTTTAAGAATTTAAGGAAGTTATTATTTAGTTCTTCTTTTATATTTTTTAATTGAGTTAAATAAATTTTCCTAATCGCTAAATAATTATTATCTTGTTTTTTGTTACGATAAACTTGTTCAAAAATAATTTCTAATCTAAAGAAAGTTTCATATAAATTAATAATAGTTAAATTAAAAAAATAATCTCTTCTTGAAAATAATAATAAAGGGGAAGAATGAGCAATTTCACTTGCAGTTTCATAAATTTTAGAATACATCGATAAATTCGCTAATTTTTGAACTCCATCTCTAAAATTTAATTTAAAGTCTTTATTTAATTCAATATTTGGTATTTTAAATAAATATCCATATTCAATAAATTTTTTCATGTCCTTACTTTTTAAGTCATGTTCTTTCATTTCTTTTTTAATATCTTGAAAAATTAAATCTGTTTCTTCTTTTGATTTAATTTGGCCACGATACGCTAAAGCATAAGTAATATGTTTAATATATTCTTTTAAAACTTCATTTCCATATTTTAAATTAACAATTAATATAGATTCATTTTCATGTAAAGTTCTCCAGGTAGAAAATGCTTCAGTTTCAAATCCATTTAAAAGTAAAGTAATAATACATTTAGATAATTTAAAGGCATTAGTTAACATATCAAAAATAAGTTCTTCGCCTTTATTACTTGGTTTAAATGATTCAAGTGTTCTTAAACAAAAATTCAAATACAATTCAAGTGTTGAAATTTGAGGATTAAATCGAGATAAAAAAGCTTGAGATCGATAGTTTAATTGTTCATTGGTTAAATATTTATCCGCACATAAACTAGCAATTTGATTAAAAACATTATCATCATCTAATAAATTATTTATTTCTTCACCTGTTTTATTCTTAATTGTATATAAGTATTCATTAATTAAATAAAGGATAACAATGACATTATTTATTGGGGTAAATTTAGCAAAATCAGATTGAAAAAATACTTGATCTAATGCAGCCATTACTGTTTCATAAAGTTCATAAATATATTCTAAATTAACAATTGGTGGAACTTTTAAAGTTTCACATACTTTAAAAAATCTTTCTTTATTTAATACTTCTAATTTCATACATCAAGTTTCTTATAATTATTATCTAATAAAGAAAGCAAATAGCAAGAAACATTTTTCTTCGTTCTTTCTTTAATATATTCTTTATATATTTTTAATTGAGTTATATATTCCTTATCTTCAATATCTTTTAACTTATAATCGATTAAATCAATCCTATCTTGATATTCAATCATTAAATCAATAACACCATTTATATTATTTTTAGAATCATAAAATTGATATTCTTTATAAATATTTATTGCTTTATTTAAATTAGAAAAAATATCTAATTTAAATAATTTTTCAACAATTTCTCTTTCTTTTGAATCTTCAATAAAAGATAAATCAATATTTTTAAAATCAATTAATTCCATCAATAAGTGCATATGTGTTCCATAAGTTAAAATATCTTCATTACTATCTTCATTTAAAGCTTTTGATGCTCTTTTTCTTGAATCATCGATTTCATCGCCTAAATTAATTGGTTTTCCAATAGTGATATCAGGAATTTTTGATTCATCGCTTTTTGCATCATCAGAATTTTCGTTATATACGACATCTTGATCAAAATATTTTGAATCTGGGGTAGTGAAAATAAAATTATTTAAAAATCTAGCTAAACCTGTATTATAAGTTCCACCCTTAGTTTCAGGAGAAATAACAAAAATTCCAACTTCTTCAGCTCTTGTTAATGCAACATATAATTTTCTTAAATCTTCAGAGTTTAACTTTTCTTTTGAATCATCATAAAATTTATAAATATAAGAAATCTCCCCAGTTTTATTTGATTTAAATGGAAGATAAAATCCAGTTTTTAAATTTCCAACAAAAGTATCAGTTTCATTTTTTCCTTTTCCTTTTAGTTGAGGAAAATAAACAATTTTATATTGAAGGCCTTTCGATTTATGAATTGAACATAAAGTAACAGCATTATCGCTTTCTGCTTGTTTAGAAACATCAATCTTTATTTCAAATTTATTAATATTTTCTAAGTAACTCACAAATTCTTCAATATTAAAACTTAATTTATCCATTTGTTTTGATTTATTATTTAATAAAGATAAAGTATTTAATTCTTTAAAAGGATTTGGAAATTTAGCAAGGTTTTTAACAAAATCAAACTCTTTTAATATATCATTAAATAACTCATTTATTGATATATTCATATGTTTTTGAGAAAATTGAATTAACTTATTATATGTATCATCATTTAAATATTGATTATCTTTAATTAACTCATAAATTTTTTCATCACTATATTCAAATAGAAAACTTCTAACAATAGAAATAAAACATTTCTTTAATAAATTAAGGTTTTCCTCATAACCTAAATTATAAAAATTAACAAATTTTAAAATAGAAATAAGAGTTAATATGACATTATTTTCCATTAATTCTTCATCAGAATATATATTAAGTGGGATTCCATATTTTCCAAAAATTTCTTCAAAATAATCTGTCTTTTGTTTAGTAGAGCATAAGATTGCAAAATCACTAAATTTTAAATCTCTTAAATAAGATTCGCCCTTATTATTACTTTGAACTACTTTTTCTTTATTATTTATTCTATTTAAAATATCTTTAGCAACTAATTCTGCTTCTCGATAATAAGAATTTTCTGCATTTAAAGATTCATTAAATTTTAATTTTAAAAAACCAAACTCTTGATTTTCAGGTTTTAATGTGTCATATGTTCCATTTCCTGGATTTAATTCTTCTTGATTTAAATAATTGACTCCACCAACTTCAAGTGTCATTTCTTTACCAAATAAGTCGTTTATTCCCTTAATAATTTCTTTTCTACTTCTAAAATTATCGTTCATTCGAATTAATTGACCTTTAGAAGGATCTTTTGAATATAAATCAGATTTTCTTTTAAAGTTTTCAGGGTTAGCTCCTCTAAATAAATAAATTGATTGTTTAATATCACCAACTGCAAAAACATTATGATTTTCAATTAAATTAATGAATTCTTCATCTTTATCTGAGGTATCTTGATATTCATCGATTATTATTTCTTTAAAATTATTTTTAATATTTTCTCTTATATCATCGTGTTCCTTTAAAATTTTATATGCAAAATAAGATACATCATCAAAAGTAAATGAACCATTATTTTTCTTAAAAGTTTTTATTTTTTGATTAATTTTGATTGCTAAATTTAAAAGATACGGAATTATTTTTTTATGATTTGGAATATCAATTTCTTTTAGTTTATCTAAGTTAATTTTATTAATGTAATCTATTTGTAATTGACTTTTTATCTTTTTAATTGATTGATATATTTCTTTTAAGCCTTCATCTTTGCACGTAACTGTTTTAGTTTCCTTAAATAATTCACCAAGTTCAAGTATTTCATCCAAAGATTTAGCCATTTCAATTGGAGAAAAATAAAAATTATAATAATTTTCAATTTTTTGATCTCCAGATAAAGATAATTTTTTTGCTTCTTTTTGAAGCTTTTTTATCTTATTAAATAAATCTAAAGTAAAATTATCAAAAAATTCATCAGTTAAAAATTTCTTTTGATATCCATCAATAATTTTATCTTCATCTTCATAATATATTTCTTTACATATTTTTAATAAAAAACCAACAAGATTGTTATCATCTTTATCTAAATAATTTTTTACTATAAAAAATAAAGGTTCATCATCTTTTCCTTCGCATTTTTCATATTCTTCATTTAACACTTCATTAATAATTTCGTAATATTTACAATCAAGAACATCCTTATCAATTATTTCAATATCCTTGCTAATCCCTACTAAATGTGAATATTTTTTGACAATAAAGAGTCTAAAAGCATCATAAGTCTCAATATGAGATGAATCAACTAAAGGTAAAATATCTATAATATTTTTATGTTCTTTAATTATCTCATCTTTAATTCTACGTTTCATTTCAGCAGCTGCATCTTTTGTAAAAGTTAAAATCAAAAGTTGAGATATATCTACGTTTTCATCTTCAAGTAAATGAGGGACTCTAATAGATAAAACCTTGGTTTTACCACTTCCTGCACCAGCACTAATTAAAGTGTTTTGTCCAATTGGAGCAGTAACAGCATCAATTTGTTTGCCTGTTAGTTTTTTATCTTTTAAATATTTTTTCAGATCCTTCATTTTTTATCTCCACTAGAAAGTTGTTTAACTCTTTGATTTTTTAAATAACAAATATCATAAAAATTACAATATTCACATTGAATAGAATCAGTACTTTTTGGTCCTTTTAATACCATTATCTTAAAGTTACCTTGTTTTAAATTGTTGCTAAAATCATTTAATAATTGTTCAAAATCATTATAAATATTATTTAAACCATCTTCGGTAAATAAATTTTTATATTGAAAATAATAAAGATCTTTACTTTTTTCATCATATTCTAAAATTCTTGAGGTAGTAGCTTGCGAAGGATCATTTAATGTATTATCGATTGATTTTATTGCATCTTCATTATATAAGGTTATTCCCTTTAAAGATAAATCAAGTTCTTCTTTTAAATCTTTTTGCTTAATCAATAATGGTTGAATGTATAAACCAATAGGAGTATATTCATTAAATTTTTGATAATTTCTAATTAAATATAGATAGGCAGGTAGTTGAATTGAATTTTTGTATCCTTCTTTTATATATTTAGGCTCAAAATTTACATTTCCAGTTTTATAATCAACTAAATATAAAAATTTATTATTTGTATTAATTGATTGAAGAAAAACAATACTATCAATAGTCCCTTCAAATTTATGATTATCAGGTAAATTAATAGTAATTTTATATTCAGATAATGGTTTTTTATCAAATTTTTCTATGTTTTTTCTACTACGTACTTCGTCAAATAATATTTTTAACCTAGGTAATAAACTTTTAATAAATAGTTTTTCTTTTTTTGAAAATAAATTATCATTCAATATTAAATATTCTTCTGCAAGTTCATCAAAAGGTGTATCTTGATAAACTTTTTCAAAAATACTATGTGCCATTGTACCATACTTTAAACTAAAGTTTTCTTCAAACTCTCCTAATTTTAAAATATAAGCACAATAAAAATAAAAAGGACATGAATAGTAAGAAGACATATTTGAAAAACTATAAATAAAATTTGGATCAAGATTAAAATTAGTCATCTTCTTAAATTCAGAAGAATATATTTTTTCTAATTTTAAAGCTTCATTCTTTTTATAAGCTAAATATAGTTTATTCTTTTGATGATAATGTTGGTAAATATATTCAAAATTTTGATAATAGATAGAAGTTAAACTTGGCGAATATTCAATTTTTGTTTTTGCTATTTCAGGTTCAATTGGTTTATATCCTAAATTTTCAGCCAAGAAATTAAATTCATATTTTCCAGAAATATCTATACTATGAAATAAACTCATTTTTAATTGATTAAATTTTAAAAATGCTAATGCTAAATCTCTACTTACAGTATTTTTATTTAGTGAAGTTTCAATCTTTATTTTTTCTTTATATTCATCATCATAAAAATCATTATTAACTGAAATATTAGGGAACCCATTATCATTTAATCCTAAAAAATAATAAATACAATTTTCATCAAATTCACAAGAATTTATAACATCAATTCCTTCTAAAAATCTTATATTATTTAATGAAAAACCTTGCAAAACCTCTTTAAAATTTAAAATTTTATTATTTAAATTATCGATATCATATTCAAATATTACCTTTTTTATTTCTTCATAATTTGGATAAACTTGAGATAAATAAATACAATTAGATTCTAAATAATCTTTTAAATTGAATTGTTCATCATTACTTAGTTTTTTAAATAATACTTTAGATAATTCGGTGTCAAATAATGTTTTTGAGTTTGGGAAATTAAATTTTAATCCAGCTAAATTTCCTAAATTTATTAGATAATACTTATATTTTTCGATATCTAAGCAAAATATTTTAGCATTTTTTGGCTCTATATAATTTTTATTATCTTTATCTTCATTTTTATTTTTATCTTTATTTTTATCTAATTCAAAAGATAAATCATCTAATAAATATTTAACTTCTTCTTCAATATTATTAAACTTATATGTTTTTTTGTTATTTTCTTC
Organism: uncultured Bacilli bacterium; assembly: GCA_944327845.1. GTDB lineage: Bacteria > Bacillota_I > Bacilli_A > RFN20 > CAG-826 > Onthovivens. The sequence continues at coordinate 33,334 of CALVHN010000001.1, read as the reverse complement.
ACTCTTTAAAGAATTATCATGTTCAATTATTTCGTTAAAATCTTGATATTTAACTAAAGGTGAATTATTAAAATTTAATTCTTGGATAATGTGTTTAATTTCTTCATTATTCTTACCATAACTAACAAACAAGATTTTTTTATTTAAAAATAATTTTTTATTGTATTTATCAATTTTAATTAAATTATTTTTTATAAGTTCTTCTCTTAATTCGATTTCTCCACCTTTATTAATATAAGAAATAATTTTTGAAGCAACTAAAAAAGTATAATTATATTTTTTAATTAAATATAAAATTGCTTCTTTTTCTACCTTCCCAAAAAGTAATCCTTCTAACTCTTCTTTTGTTAAAAATTTAAAATTATATGTATAATTAGAAGACTTTTTATTCAAAAAGTACCTTTTTATATTATATGGTCCAACAATAAAATCATAATTGCTTAACTCTAACATAGTTATTTAAATTCCCTTGTTATTTTAATAGCTTTTTTCCATTTCTGATCAATTTCTTTTCTTTTTTGAGCATTCATATTAGGATAAAAAACTTTTTTATATTTATGGATATTTTTAATTTCTTCAATGCTTTTATAATAACCACTTGCTAGTCCTGATAAATAAGCTACACCTAATGCAGTTGTTTCTAAACAATTTGGTAACATCAATTTAACATTTAAAATGTCTGCTTGATATTGCATTAAGTAATTATTATCAGTTGCACCTCCATCAACTTTTAAAATTTTAAGTTTTAAAGAAGTATCTTTTTCCATAGTTTTTATAATATCTTTTACTTGTAAATCAATCGAATTTAAAACTGCACGAATAATATCATTTTTGTTTGTTGAACGAGTTAATCCAAAAAAAGATCCACGACATTCATTATCCCAATAAGGTGCTCCAAGTCCAACAAAAGCAGGAACAAAATAAACATTATCTTCTTTTGATTGATAAGCATGTTCTTCACTTTCTTTAGCATTATTTATTATATTTAATTCATCTCTTAACCATTGAACTGCTGCTCCACCAATAAAAACACTGCCTTCTAAAGCATAATAAACTTCATCATTTATTTGCCGTGCAATTGTTGTTAATAGTCCATTTTTTGAATATTTGATTTCTTTCCCAATATTCATTAACATGAAGCAACCTGTGCCATACGTATTTTTACTTTCTCCGATACTAAAGCAATTTTGTCCAAATAAAGAAGCTTGTTGATCTCCAGCAACAGCCATTATTTTTAAATCTTTATTTAATATAGTTGCATTCCCAAAATAGTAAGATGAAGGATGAACAGTAGGTAAGATACCTTTTGGAATATTAAAAAATTCTAATAACTCTTCATCCCAAGTTAAAGTTTTAATGTTAAATAACATTGTTCTTGAAGCGTTGGTCACATCAGTTTTAAAAATTTTACCTTCTGATAATTTATACATTAACCAAGTATCAACAGTTCCAAAACATAATTCACCATTTTCAGCCATTTTTTGTGCATCTTTAACATTATCAAGAATAAATCGAATTTTTGACGCACTAAAATAAGGATTAATTAATAATCCAGTTTTTTCATGAACTGAATCTTTATATTTTTCCCATTTATTACATAAATCAAGAGATTGGCGAGATTGCCAAACAATTGCATTATAAATAGGAACACCAGTTTTTTTGTTCCAAATAATTGTTGTTTCTCTTTGATTAGTAATGCCAATTGAATCTATATCTGAATAAGTAATATTTGCATTAACTAAACATTCATTAATTACATTTAACACTGAAATATAAATATCATTTGGATTTTGTTCAACCCATCCATCATTAGGAAAATAACATTTTACTTCCATTTGCGCTTTAAAAATTACATTGCTTTCATTATCAAACAATATGGCTCTTGATGATGTAGTTCCTTGATCAATAGATAAAATATATTTCATAACAAATAATAAAAATTATCTAATCTTCTTTGCGGTTAATTGAATCTTCCTTTGAAAACTTATCTCCGTGATATCTTTTATGTAATTTATTTAAATTATATAAAGCAATTTCTTCTAAGGTGATATTTAATCCACTTGCTGTTTCAGCAATATACCATAAAACATCACCAAGTTCATCTTTTAAATGATCTTTATCTAATTCATGTCCTTGATACTTATATTTTTTAACGATATCACAGCATTCTCCGCTTTCTCCAGCTAACCCTAAAACACCATTAGTTACCATGTCTTTTTTGCCTTCTTCAGAAATTAATTTATAGGCTTCTTTTTGATATTCATTAAAGCTAATTTTTTCCATAACCTTGCTAATCCCCTATTTTTTCAAAATCTTTTACTCCATGTTTACATAAAGGACATATAAAATCTTCAGGAATATTTTCTCCCTCATAAATATATCCACAAATCTTACATCTCCACCCTTTAATATGTTTTTCTTCTCTTGAAGGTTTTGGTTTTATATTATCTAAATAAAATTTATAAGTTAAACTGTCTTCGTTAGAAATTTGTTTCATTTCTTCTATTTCTAAAATAAAACCAAAATGACTTCCTAAATCGATTGTTTCAATTACTTTTAAAGAGATATAACAATTTGTATATTTAGTTAAGTAAGTTAAATTATTTTTTGCAATTTGATAATCTTTAAAATCTTCAAACTTATCTACATCTTTCCCACTACTAAAACCAAATCTTTTTATTAAAGTAAATGGAGTATGTTTATTTAAAACACATAAGTTACATACTTTTGTTTCTTTTAAAGTATTTGCAGTGTAGTTCTTTTTATTAATAGAAATCATTAATCGATCTGGATTAGAACTAACTTGATTAACGCTATTTAAAATGCAACCATTATTTTTCTTTCCATCAAAAGTTGTTAAAACATATAATCCATAAGAAATGTTATAAAGCATATCATCAATTACAGTTTTACTTGGAAAATCTTTAGCTAATTCATTAACTAATAAATCTATATCATTGTATTGAGAATCTTTTAAAGCACTATTAATAGTTAAAGTTTTACCAATTTGAACCATATTTTTCATTGATGATAAGATTTCATTCATCAATTTTCCACTATTTGGTGCCCATGAGCCATTTTCAACAAGAATATATTTTCTATTTTGTAAATTATGATATTTTAAATCTAATAAAAATTCTTCAACTGGAGTAAATATACCCATATTATATGTAGAAGATAAAATAATTAAATGCGAATATTTAAATGCTTCACTTAAAATATATGATTTATCAGTTTTAGAAGCATCATACATTTTAATATCAGATATTCCTAAATCACTTAATTTAGAAGCAAAAATATTGGCTACTTTTTCTGTATTTCCATAAATGCTTCCATAAACAATTAAAACACCTTTCTTTTCAGGAGTATATGAACTCCATTTATCATATTTATCGATAAAATAAGTTAAATCTTGTCTCCGAATTGGTCCATGTAAAGGACAAATCATTTGAATATCAATATTGCTTGCTTTTTTAAGCAAAGCTTGAACTTGAGGACCATATTTACCAACAATATTTGTATAATACCTTCTTGCTTCTTCTAAATGTTCATTTATAAAGTCACATTCATCAGCAAAAATATTTCCATTTAAAGCGTTAAAAGTTCCAAATGCATCAGCAGAAAATAAAGTTTTAGTATAAAGATCATATGTAACCATTACTTCAGGCCAATGAACCATTGGTGCATTAACAAAAGTTAAAGTATGTTTGCCTAATGATAATGTATCTCCTTCTTTAACAAGTAATAAATTTTTAGGAACAAAATCATTATTAAAGTTTTTAAACATTTTTAAAGCCTTTTCATTTGTAACTACTGTTACATTAGGATATTTTTCAATAACTTTCATTAAAGAATATGAATGGTCAGGTTCCATATGATTAATAATTAAATAATCTAATTCTCTATCATCTAACCCTTGCTTTAATAAATTTAAAAATGTTTCTTCCACAGATTTATCTACTGAATCAAGAACACAAGTTTTATTATCTAAAATTAAATAAGAATTATAACTAACTCCATTTTTAAGTGGATAAATGTTTTCAAAAAGAGCTAATCGTCTATCGCTTGCTCCAATATAATATGTATCGTTATTTACTAATTGTAATTTGCTCATAAAATCACCTCGATAAAAATTATATCTAAATATAATGCCATCTTAAAGTTGATTAATAATAAACTTTTTAAAATAAAAATTTTAAGCATTTAATTTATATTTTCTTTAATAAAGTATAAAATTAAAGTAGTGAGGTAAAAAAATATGAATGATGTAAGATTTTTTAAATGTAATACTTGTGGAAAAATTATTGAATTAATCACAAAAGAGAATAATATTCCTACAATTTGTTGTGGTCAACCAATGGTCGAATTAAAAGCAAATACAGTTGATGCTGCTTTAGAAAAACACGTTCCTGTTGTTGAAATAAAGGATAATGTAGTTAATGTCCAAGTAGGTTCAACAATTCACCCAATGACAAAAGAACATTTAATTTCCTTTATAGTTGTTGTAACAGATAAGAATATTTATCGTAAGGATTTAACACATTTAGATGAGCCAAAAGCAAGTTTTGTTTTAAATAACGAAAAAGTATTAAAAGTTTATGAATACTGTAACCTTCATGGCTTATGGGTTAAAGAACTTTAATTTTAATTATAAGCAAAACATATTAAAAACATCTCAAGAGCAAAACATGCTTTGTTTTGCTCTTGAATATATCTTTGCCCTTGATTAAAGATAGCAATATCTTTATAATTGAATAGCTGCCCTCTTAGCCAAGTGGTAAGGCAACTGACTGCAACTCAGTGATCAGTGGTTCAAATCCGCTAGGGGGCTCCAATTGAATAAAAATGCCGATTTTATCGGCTTTTTTTATGTTTTGGGTGGAAAATTTTTCTTAAAAAGTAATCCTAAATAACATATAAATGCTGTATTAAACCATTAAAGTTTTCAATACTTTTATAAATTAATAGTGAAAGTAAAAAATAAATTTCAAAATTTTAGAAAGAAAAATCAAATAACGAAATATTATCATCTTCTTTTAAATGATCTAAACAATGTAAATCAATTAAGTTACCAATAACTGTACTTGTTAATCCACTTCTTTTCTTAAAGTCTTCAATACTTGAAAATGGTTTTTCATTTCTAGCTTTAATAAATTCATCTCCACTATTTTCACCTAATCCATCAAGTACTTTTAAAGGTAAAATAAGGGCTTTATTTTCTTTATCAACAATAAAATTAGAACTATCTGATTTATTAATATCAACATTTAAGAATTTATATCCTCTTTCATGCATTTCTAAAGCTGAACTTAAAGTAATAATTAATGATTTTTCTTTGTTACTTAAAGCACCTTCTCCGGCTCGGATATTTCTTCTTTGCTCCAAAGATTTTAATTTTTCATATATAGTATCGATACCACCAATCATAGTTTTAATATCATATGCATCGCACCTTAAAGTAAAGAAGGTTGCATAATATTCTAAAGGATAATAAACCTTATAATAAGCGACTCTCACTGCCATCATAACATAAGCACAAGCGTGACCTTTAGGGAAAAGATAAGCAATTTTTCTACAAGATTCAATATAATAATCAGGTACTCCATGTTCCTTCATATGTTGAATCTGCTCATCACTTAATTTTTTATTTTTACGAACAATTTCCATTATTTTAAAGGATTCCGATTGATCCATACCCATAGAAATTAAATATTCCATAATATCGTCACGACATCCGATAACACCTTTAAGATTAGTAATTCCATCTTTAATTAAAGTTTGTGCATTAAAAGCCCAAACATCGGTTCCATGTGATAAACCTGAAATAATTAATAAATCAGAAAAAGTTTGTGGATTAGTTTCTCTTAACATTTGTCTAACAAATTCAGTACCAAATTCAGGAAGACCAAGAGCCCCATTATCTTCTTTTAAATATTTATGCATTAAATTTAATTCTTTATCGCTAGAAAAAATAGAAAGAACTTTTTTATCGTTCATTGGAACATTTCTTCCATCTACTCCTGTTAAATCTGACATCATTTTCACTGCTTGTGGATCGACATGACCTAACATATCAAATTTAAGTAAAGTATCATGTAAAGCATTGTAATCAAAATGAGTTGTTTGCCATGTTGCTTCTGAATCATCAGCTGGAAATTGAGTAGGAGTAAAATCAGTAACATCATATTCATTAGGAACAGCAACAATTCCTCCAGGATGTTGACCTGTAGTTCTTTTTACACCAGTCGTCCCAAAAGCTAGTTCTTTAATTTCTGCAGCTTTATAAGAAGATTGGCTTTGTCCTGTACGAGGTAAATAATTTTTTGTTATATTACCAATTGCAGTTTTTAATTTAATAGTAGAAATTGTTCCAGCTCTAAAAACATTCTTTTCTCCTAATAAATCTTTTAAGATCAAATGAGCTTTTGATTGGAAATCTGTTGGAAAATTTAAATCTATATCAGGAGTTTTTTCAGCATTAAACCCTAAGAACGTTTGGAAAGGAATAGATTGTCCATCACTAATCATTATTTCTCCACAATTAGGACATCTTTTTTCAGGAAGGTCAAATCCACTTGTAATTCCAGGAATATTAGCAAATTCAAAATGTTTACATTTTGGACAGCAGTAATGTGGTGCTAAAGGATTAACTTCAGTAATTGATGCCATAGTAGCAGCAAAAGAAGAACCAACAGAACCTCTGCTTCCAACAATATAGCCTCTATCATTCGACTCTTTAACTAAAAGATGCGAAATATAATAAATAACAGAATAACCATTTGAGATGATACCTTCTAATTCTTTATCAAGACGATCTTTAATTAATTCAGGTAAATTTTCACCATATAATTCATGAGCTCTTTTATAGCATAAATCTTTTAAAATTTTCTCACTATCTTTAATTTTTGGAGGATATAATCCAGGTGGAATAGGTTGAATTTCTTCAATCATATCGGCAATTAAATTAGTATTAGTAACAACATATTGATAGCCGTCATCTCCTAACCATTTAAAGCAATCAAGCATATCTTCTGTTGATCTAAAATGTTGATCAGGGTTTGGAAAATAACTTCTTGAATTAGAATCTCCCTCATCATCTTCTTTTTTACTAAAAGGACTATGAGCAAGAGGGTGCCATTTTTTTCCAACACCAGGAGTTTCAATTAAAACATCACGATATTTTTTATCGCTTTTTTCTGCATAATGTACATCTCCTGTTGCAACAATTATTTTATTTAATGATTTAGAAGCTTCTATAATATCAAGAATATATTTTTTTAACATTTCTTCATTTGGTATTTCGCCATTAAATACTAAATGAGAATAATTACCTAAAGGTTGAATCTCGATAAAATCATAAAATTTAATAGCTTCAATAAGTTTATCTTTGTTTCGACGATAACTGTTATAAAAAACTTCGCCATTAAAACAAGCACTTCCAATAAGGAAATTATCTCTCCTTTTTTCAATTTCACTTCTTTTTACAAAAGGATAATAGCCCAATGTTTCAACATGTGACATTCTAACTAAATTATATAAATCTTTGAGACCTGCACGGTTTTTTACAAAAATAGTGGTATGAAATGCTCCTCTACGTATATGATTTAAATACTCATTAGGTATTTCTAGATTCTCTAATTCTTTTAAAGTTAATATCTTTTTATCCTTAATTAACATTTCATAAATAGCATGCCAACAAGAACCTAAAACACTAGCATCATATGTTGCTCTATGTGCACTTTCTTCATCATATTCAACTTCTAATTCTCTTGATAATTCTTTTAAAGAGTGTCCTCTTTTTCGTGGAAATAAAAATCTAGATAAAGCTAATGTATCTATACCTGGTTGAGAAAGTTTTTCATATCCATTATCAACAAAAGCTTGATTTAATAAATAGTAGTCAAATTCAAGATTATGTGAAATTAAAACTGAATCTTTAATGAACTCTTTAATTGTTGGTAAAACTTCATCAATCTTCTTTTCATTTTTTACTAATTCATCATCAATATGAGTCTTTTTTGCAATAAAGTCTGAAATATGAACTCCAGGATTAATTAAGATATTTAATCTATCAATTTCTATACCATTTTTATATTTAACCGCGCCAAACTCGGTTATTTTATCATATTTTACACTTAAACCAGTTGATTCAAGATCGAATACAACATATGTAGAATCTTTTATTGATTGATTATTAGGATTAAAGCAACCCTTTAAATAATCGTTAATCATATAAACTTCACAACCATATAAAATTTTAACACCATATTTTTTTGAAGCACTTGCTGCTTCAGGAAATGATTGAACTACAGCGTGGTCTGTTAATCCAATTGCCTTGTGTCCCATATTTTTAGCAAGCTTTACATAATCAGTAATTGAAGTAATTCCATCCATTTCAGACATATTTGTATGTAAATGAAGTTCAACTCTTTTAGTTTCTGCATGATCTTCTCTTAATTTATCATCAGGTAATAAATCTATTTCATGAACATTGATTTGATATTCTTTGTTATAAGAATCTAAAACTAATCTTCCAAGTATTCTTACATTAATTTTGTTTTTTATTTGTTTTATTGTATCTAATGATAAGCTACCACCTTCAAAAGCATTACAGTAAATTGCACTTGTGCCATCTGATATACCAAATCTTATCTTCTTTTTACCAGTTTGAGTTGTATTTAATTTTTCATCAACATCAAAAGTTTTTCCATTTACATCTACCGATAAATTATTTCCGTCAATATTTATTAGTTTATCTATTGGAACATAGCCACCTTTTTTAAATCTAGTTTTTTGTAATCTTTCTTCAAGCATTCTCATGTAATTATCTTCTAATGCTTTATGTAATTCTTCTTCAGAGTCTTCTTTAATTTTATTAAATTCACTATTTAATTTATTACTAACATCTTCTAATTTTATATCGTTTGCATCATCCTCTTTCCCAAGTAAAAGTTCTAAATTTGATTGATGATTTTCTTCTTCATTTTTATTCTCTTTAATAAAAACATCTTGGATCTCTAAAATATAATTATAGTTTAAATATTGAAATAAACTGCGCAAATCCTCAATATTTTTGTTAAATTCTTGTTTATCTAATTCATTTTTAAAAGAAAATAAAATCTTATTTTCAACATTATTCCATTCAAAATTTATATCTTTAGATGTACGCGAAAATAACCATTCTTTAACAAAATTAATTACACTATCAAAGTTAAAATCACAAGTATATTCAAAATAAATATCGCAAGTATAAGATGTAATCGAATTTATACCATTTAAAAATTCTTCAAATAAATGATAATCCCATAAAGAATCTTTTTTTAGATAATAAATAAAATAATTTCTATCAGAATAAGGTTTTAAAATTTTATCAAAATCTAAATCAAAATCTTCAATATTCTCGATATTTAACGATTTTAAAAATCTTTCAACTCGATTATTCATAACTAAAATAGTCCTATAATATCTTTAATTAAAATAATGATCATTAATAAAAATAACAATCCTAAGCCAAGATAAGACATAACTGTTTTAAATTTTGCAGGTAAATGCCATTCTTCATCTTTTAATTTATCGTTTTCATAGCCAATAACAATTTCAGTATTATTCATCGAGCTAACTACATCAAAATTATCTTTTATTACTTCAGAATTATCTTTACTACTATCACTTTCGCTTTCTTCAAATACATTTTCAATATTATCATTAGAGATAATCCCATTATGATCTGCGTTTGATTCATTATATGAAAGAGAAGGTACAAGTTTTTTATCTTCTTTCTTTTTAACAATTTTCTTTTTAATTTTTAATACACCATTCCAAAATCCTTCAACTAGTTCAACTAAAACTTGCCATCCATCCAAACCTGGAAAAGGTAATAAATTAAATAAGGCAAGATTAACGGAAATCATACCCCGTTGTTCTAAATAAATATAAAAAGGATTATTAATTAATGTTGAGGTTGTTTGTGTTAGCATCGCAACAAATCCGCCAACTTGATCCCATCCTTGACCAACAAATAAACCACCAAGTGTATCAGTAATTAAACTGCATGATCTTACCCATAATTCACCAGCTTGGCTAAAAGAGTGGATACCATTGTAGTAAGAATCAGTTAAAAACGAATACCCAAATGAATAAAATTTATCTGTTTCTTGATTAATTTTTAAGGTTAAAATTGAATCATATTTTGTTCTAAAACTATTAGTTTCATTCTCACCAGAGATAATTTCAGGATTCACTACAATTTCATTAATATTTAGCTCTTCTAAACTATTTAAATCTAAAATCTTTAAATTATTATTTTCAACAACTGGTACATATGTCTTTATATCTTCTGTAACACTTTCTATTGTATTATCTTCATTATACTTTACGTTATATGAATCAATTATTTGAACATTTTCATTATATTCAGCTTCATAAAGAACTAAAAAATCAGCGATATCACAATTATATATTCCAAAATCAGGAGTATTAGTATTAATACCTAAAACATAAATTTTATCATTTAATTCAATAGGTTTATCATCTTTAAGACGAATAATATTATTTACACTATGATTATCAAAAACTAAAGTAGAATAATTAAAAAATTCATTTTCTAAAAGTTCATTTGAATTCTCTCTGTCAACAACTAAAGTAGATTGAGCATTACTTACATCAGAATTTTTACTAAAATTTAAATACAAACTAGTTTGTTCAAAACATCCAACAGCAATTAAAAATAATAAATATGCTAAAACAAAGTTCATAAAAATACCTGCAAGCATGATTATTATTCTTTTCCATCTTTTAATTCCAGATAAAGATCTTTCTTTTGGAATATAGCCATCACTCTCTTCTAGTTCGCCTTCTTCTCCATACATTGAAACATATCCACCAAAAGGAATAATTCCAATTGAAAAAGTTGTTTCACCTTTTTTTCTTTTTATCTTTAATATTTTAGGTCCAAACCCAATAGAAAAGTCACTACAATAAACTTTAAAAGATTTAGCAGCAATAAAATGTCCAAGTTCATGAATGGCGACAAGAACACTTAACGCAACAATAAATAAAATAATAGAAACAAATATACGTAATCCAGTTGGCATTCTAGTTTCTATCTCCTTTCATTACTTATTAATTTTTGAGCTCTTAAACGAGCTTTTTTATCACTATCAATAATTTTATTGATAGATAAATCATATTCAAAATCAAAACTATTCATTATTTTATCAACTATTTGCTCTATATCAACATATTTAATTTTGCCTTGTATAAAGGAATTAACACATTCTTCAGATATTGCATTAAAGACAACTCCACTGTTACCTTTTTTATTTAAAACAAATTCCCCATATTTAATAAGAGGAAATTTATTTTTATCGAGTATTTTAAAAGAAAACCTTTCTAAATCGGAATATTTTTTAACATCAGTATAGAAATTTCTATCTTTTTTATAATTTAATGCAAAAGATATTGGTCGTGTCATTGTTGGGATTTTAGGCCCATAATTTACTCTATAAGTTCCATCTTTTAGTTTAACTAAAGCATGGACATATGATTTTCGATCAACCAAAACTTTTATTTTATTAATAGGTATATTAAATAAATAATGTGCTTCAATGATTTCAAAAGCTTTATTAATCATACAACTTGAATCAATAGTAATTTTATTTCCCATTTTCCAATTTGGATGATTTAACGCATCTTTTAACTCTATTTTTTTAAAATCATCTTTATTTAAATCAAAAAAAGGACCACCACTTGCAGTAATGATATATTCGGATATTTCAGAATCTTTAAATTTACCAATACATTTTTTTAAACCGGCATGCTCGCTATCAATAGGGACAACAATAGCTTTTTTATGTTTGCCTAATATTTCACTATATAATTCACCTAAACAAACAATTGTTTCTTTATTTGCAAGGCATAACTTTTTCTCTTTTTCAATGATTTTGATGCTAGGTAAAACACCACTAAAACCTGCTAATGCATTTACATAAATTTCTGCTCCACTAGTATTAATTAATTCAAGTATACCCTCACTTCCTGTAAAAATTTTAATTTCTCTATTTAAGTTATTAAAATAATTTAAATCATTTTTATTTAATATTGAAAGATACTTAATGGAAGGAAATTCTTTTAAAAGATTAAGTGCATATTTAACATTATTTCCAACTGAAATCCCTACTAAATCCCACTTTTTTTCTTTTTTAACTACTTCAATTGTTTGTTTTCCAATTGAACCACTGGCACCTAAAATTACTAGATTCATTATAGATAAATTAACCAAGTATGTTCCATTAATGGAATAAATAATCCTAAAGCAATTGATGAAATAAGAATGGAATCGAGCCTATCTAAAACTCCACCATGACTCTTTAATGCTTGACCAAAGTCTTTAATGTTATAATACCTTTTAATTGATGAGAATAATAAATCTCCAAATGTTCCAACAATAGGCATAACAAGTGATAAAATTACAATATTATACCAATGATCTAAATCTAGAATATTTAAAATAGGATATCCAAAATAGGCCATTAAAAACGCAAATAACATACTGGTAGAAATAGAAACAACTATTCCACCAACAAAACCTTCCCAAGTTTTTTTAGGAGAAATACGTGGGATTAGCTTATGTTTTCCAAATAAAACGCCAATAAAGTATGCACCAACGTCATTCAAACAAACACCAATTAACATATAAAATAATAGTCCAGTTGAATGAAGATATTTAAATGTTGAACTATCTAGTTGTGCTTTAATTTCTTCAACTCGAGCAATATCTAAAGCATTTGTTGAATTCAACAAATCTAAATATTCGTTATAAAGTTCAGTAGAAGGAAAAAATCTTAAGAACATTATAGATTGGAACCCAATTGAAACGATAAACAACATTGAAACAAAATAGAAAGCATCCTGAACGGTAAATGTTTTATCGATAAAAATCATAATAAATAAGAATGCAACAGATATTACAAAAGCCGATAATGAAATAAATGGTGATTCAAAATTATTGTATAAAGAAAAACTATAAGCGTCAGGATTATCAAAATAAGAAGCTAAATTGTTTTTAATAAAAATCCAATAAATAAGCAAAAAAGACATAATATATGCAAAAACATATATTAAGTTGTTAAATTTTCTTTCAATTGATTGGGGTGTTTTAATAATTTCATGCGTAGCAATAACGCTAGCTAAAAATATTAGACACAAAAAAATGTAATCTCCAAAAAATATACAAGGCACAACAATAATCACTAAACAAATAGAAATAATAATTCTACTTAGCATCGATTTTTTCGTATCGACGTTTAAATGATTAATGTGCGATTCTTTACGATTTAAGTTGTTATCTCCTCCAACCATAAACAATCACCAACTATATTGACATGATTTCGCTTTCTTTTTCTTTTAAGATTGCATCAATTTGAGAGATAAAACTATCCGTTAATTTTTGAATTTTCTCTTCTTCTCTTTTACGAGTATCTTCTGTGTAGGAATCGTCTTTTTTTACTTTTTCATTAAAATCACGGCGAATATTTCTAATTGCAACTTTACTTTCATCACAATAAGTTTTTGCTTTTTTAACCAATTCTTTTCTTCTATCTTCAGTTAATGCAGGAATGATAAGTCTAATTTGTTTTCCATCAACTATAGGATTAATTCCAATATTGCTTGCATTGATTGCAGTCACAATTGTTCTAATATCATTTTGATCGTATGGAGCAATTAATAATTGTCTTGGTTCTGGAACTTTAATAGCAGCAATTGAAGAAATTAAAATTTTATCTCCATAATATTCACATTCAATATTATCAAGTAAAGAAGCACTAGCTCTTCCTGTTCTTAAAGTATTTAAATTTTTCTTTAAGGAATTAACGGTTTTTTCCATTTTATCTTCAATTTCTAATAAAATATCTTCCATTTTTAAATATCTCCTTTAATCGTAGTTCCAATATTTTCATCATCTATAACTTTTATAAAGTTGGAAATGTCATCCATTGAAAATATTTTTGTAACGACTTTTGAATCTTTTAAAAGTTCTGCAGCCGTTTTATCAATAACTTTTAAGTTATTTGAGATAATGTCATTATAAGACATTTTCGAAATTAATGTAGCACTTTTATTAATTTTAGGATCGTCGCTATAAACTCCATCGACTCCATTTTTTCCACATAAAATCAAGTCGGCATTTACTTCAATTGCTCTTTTTGCAGCACAAGTGTCAGTTGTAAAATTTGGTTTTCCAACTCCAGCCCCAAAAAGCAATACATAACCTTCATTTAATAAATTATTTGCTAAGCTAACATCGTAAGGTAAAACATATCTTTCAATTGAAATAGGTAAAGCAGAAAAAACTTGATTTTTAATATTATTTTTAGTCAATAAATCTCCTAATGCGATACAGTTGATCATAGTTCCTAGCATTCCCATATAATCGCCAGACTCTTGATTAACTCCTATTTTATTAGCAATTCTACCTCTAAAAATATTACCTGCTCCGATAACAATTCCGACTTTATACTTTTTATTTACAAAAGTATTAATAATTGAAATTATTTGGTCCATTTTTTCGTTGTTCAAAATAAGACCATCTTCGATGTCGCTTAATGATTCGCCACTTAATTTTAAAATAATTGTTTTACTCATATTTTTAAAAAGGCGCAATAAAGCGCCTCATTCTTATTTAGCTTGTGCCATTACCTCTTCAGCAAAGTTATCTTTTCTTTTTTCTAATCCTTCACCAACTTGATATCTAACAAAAGTAAGAACTTCATTGCCTTTTTCTTTTAAGACTTGAGCAACTGTCTTAGAAGGATCCATTAAGAAGTCTTGTTCAAGTAATATAAATTCAGCAAATACTTTATGAACTTTACCTTTAACAATGATTTTTAATTGTTCTTCTTTCTTGCCTTTTAATTTTTCATCATTTTTCATTGCTTCAAGTTGAACTTTTGTTTCGTTTTCAATTTCTTCTGGAGCAATATCATTTTCTGAAATATATTTTGGATTATTTGCAGTAATATGCATTGCAAGTTGTTTAGCGAGCTCATCATCTTTGTTCTTAAGAAGAACTATTGTCGAGATTTTTCCACCACCATGTGAGTATGTTCCAAAGGAGTTTTCAGAAGTTCCTTTAACAACATTAAATCTACGAATACTTAATTTTTCCCCTAATTTAACAGCAGCATCAGTGAATTCTTCTTTTACTAATTCTTGTAAATCATTAATATCTTTAGCTACTAAAGCTTTTTTTGCACAAACATTAACTAAATCAATAAATGGTGTAGCTTTAGCGACAAAATCAGTTTCACAGTTTACTTCAACAACACTAGCAGAATTAGTTTCAGCTGAAACAGCAATATTAGTTAAACCTTCTGCAGCAATTCTATCAGCTTTTTTAGCTTGTTTAGCAATTCCTTTTTCTCTTAACCAGTCGCAAGCTTTATCGATATCATCATTGCATTCGGAAAGAGCCTTTTTGCAATCCATAATTCCTGCGCCAGTTCTTTCTCTAAGAACCTTAATTAATTCAATGTTTGCCATTAAAATACTCCTTTTTAATTATTTTCAGTTTCTTCAACTTTTTCTTCTTTTTTAACGGTTTTTCTTGGTTTTTTTACAGTTTTTGTTTCTTCTTTGACTTCTTCAGTAGAATTTTCTACTGGATTAGAAGCAACTTCTTTATTTTTATTTTCAAATGCATTACGTCTTGCTTTTTCTTTTTCAAGTCTTTCTCTTTGCATTTCTCTTCTTGCAGCTACTCTAAGAGCATTTTCTCTATCTGCTTGTCTTAAAGCATCTTTCATAGTGACTTCTTCACCATCAAGAGGTGCGTATGCAACTTCTGGAAGTCCACCTTTAGCTTCAACGATAGCATCAGCTAAAATTCCAATAATAAGTCTAATTGATTTATCAGCATCATCGTTACCTGGAATAACATAATCAACATTATCAGGATCACAATTTGTATCACAAATAGCAAAAACAGGAATATTTAATTTATTAGCTTCTCTAATAGCATTATGTTCGTTCATTGGGTCGATAACAATTAATGCATTAGGAACTTTTCTCATTTCCTTGATACCTTCAAGGTTTTTAAATAATTTTTCTTTTTCCTTTTTTAATTTAGAAGCTTCTTTCTTAGGAAGATTATCCCAAGCACCATCTTCTTCTTCAATTTCCATGTCTTTTAATTTTCTAATTCTGGTTTGAATAGTTCTAAAATTAGTTAAAATACCACCTAACCATCTATTATTAACATAGAAAGATCCACTTCTTGTTGCTTCTTCTTGAACAACTTCTTTAGCGTTATCTTTTGTACCAACAAAAAGAACTTTTCCGCCTTCATTAACGATTTCTTTTAATTTTGCATATGCAACATCAATACCTTCTTTTACTTTATTTAAATCGATAATATAAATACCATTTCTTGCACAATAGATATATTGTTGCATCTTTGGATTCCATTTTCTTGTATTGTGACCATAATGGACTCCACTTTCTAATAATTTCTTTAAAGTAACAACAGGTGTGTTAGGATCGTGTACAACACTTTCCATAATGTTTGTAGTTTCTTCATTTGAAGTTTCTACATTTTCTAAAATTTCTTCAGTCATTTTGACTCTCCTCCAATTTGTTAAGCCTCCACTATTTCGAACAATTTCCCTTTAAAATAATTTAAAGACTAGGCCATTGAATTCATAGTGTGCGTAATCTTTTGCCTTCTTGCAAAAGTCGTAATATTATACACGAGATTATTCTAATTTTTCAATCTCAAATTACCAAAGTGTCACAATAATAAAAATCTACTTAGGAAAATACTTATTATAATCTTCTTTAAGTTTCTCAAGTGAAACATGTGTATAAATTTGTGTCGTATTTAAGGATGAGTGTCCTAATAATTCTTGAATTGTTTTTATATCCGCCCCATTGTTTAATAAATGTGTTGCAAAAGTATGTCTTAAGGAGTGAGGATGAAAGCTAAAATCAAAAGAAATACCTGTTTTTAAAGTAATAGTTTTAAAAATATATTCAAGACCACGAGCAGATAATTTCGAACCATTTTTATTTAAAAATAAATATTTTTTATCTTCATAATTTGGACTTTTATTCATTAAAACTTTTCTTGTATTTTCTATATACGAAATTAATGCCTGTTTTGCGTTAGGAGAAAATGGAACATATCTTTGTTTGTTCCTTTTACCATTAATTAAAGCAACATTTAAACTAAAATTAACGTCAGTTAGTTTTAAATTAATTGTTTCAGAGCACCTTATACCGCTAGAAAACATCAATTCTAATATTGCTTGATCTCTTTCTTTGTAAAAATCGGTTCTTTTATTATTTTCATCTAAAAGCCTATTAATTTGGGATTCAAATAATATATTAGGAAGAGTATTTTCGCGCGATTTTAACCTAATTCCAACAAAATTATTTGTTTGGATATAATTATTTTTTACTAGATATTCATAAAATTTATTTAAAGCAGATATTCTTCTTTTAACAGTTCTAATAGAATCTTTTTTATCTAGTCGATATTTAATAAAATCTCTTATGTTAGTTCGAGAAAAATTTTCAAAATCCAAATCTTTCTCATTAACAAAATCATAGAAAACATCGATATCATGCTTATAAGCAATTAAAGTATAATTGCTAAAATTGAGATTTAATTTTAAATGTTCTAAAAATTTTTCTTCTAGTAAATTCATTAAATAAATTGCTTTTTAAAGTCATTAATTAACGTTAATGAACGATTTATAATTTCTTCTTTTGGTGTAGTTGATGCTTTATAAATTATACCAAAATTTGCATTCATTGGTTGAAAATTATTCACCCCAGTATGTGTAATATAATTAACTAAAGCTCCTAATATTGTGTAAAAAGATAATTTTTTTATTGGAATTTTTTTAATGTCAGCAAAGCAATAATAAGCTGCTAATAATCCTGTTGCAGCAGATTCGACGTAGCCTTCAACACCATTTAATTGACCACCAATATAAATATTCTTAAATTTTTTTAATCTTAAAAAATCATCAAGCATTTTTGGTGAATATAGAAATGTATTTCTATGCATTGTTCCATAACGGACAAATTTTGCATTTTCAAGTCCAGGAATCATCGAGAAAACTCTTTTTTGTTCACCGTAAGTTAAATTTGTCTGAAAACCTAATAAATTATAAAAGTTTCCAATTAAATCGTCTTGTCTTAATTGAACAACAGCATAATAACTTTTACCTTCGTTTTCTAAACCAACTGGTTTTAAAGGACCAAATCTTAAAGTATCGACTCCCCTGCTTGCAATAACTTCAATAGGTAAACAACCTTCAAAGTAATTAGTATCAAAAGAATGAACATGAGCTTTTTTTGCGTTTATTAATTCGTTATAAAAGCTTAGATACTGCTCCTTATTCATTGGACAGTTTATGTATTTTCCTTCTCCATGGTCGTAGCGAGATTTTGTGAAAACTTTTGAACTATCGATTGATTCTTTTTTAATAATAGGAGCACTTGCATCAAAGAAATGGAAAACCTTTTCTCCAACTAAACTTGAAATATATTCAACAAGAGATTCAGAAGTTAAAGGACCTGTACAAACAATTGTTTTTTCGTTTAGATTTAGCACAGAAACATCTTCATTAATAATTTCAATGTTTTTATGGCTTTTTATCTTACTAGTTATGTAATTAGCAAAAATATCTCTATCAACATCAAGTGAATCTCCACTTTCAATTTTACTTGTTTGCGCAGCTTCAATAATTAATGAATCTAAATGCTTAATTTCTTCCTTTAAAAGCCCACATGCATTAGTTAAAGCTTGTGATTTTAGAGAGTTTGAACAAACAAGTTCCCCAAATAAGGAGGTGTTATGAGCAGGAGAATTTACCAGTGGTCTTTTTTCATATAGTTTAACTTTAATACCATGATTTGCTAAAAAATAAGCTGCTTCAGATCCAGCAAGTCCGCCACCAATAACATTTACAAAATCTGCCATATTCTATTTCTTTGATTTTAAAGGTTCAACATGAGTACACTTTGGATAATTACTACACCCATAGAAGCTTCCTCGTCTTGAATGTTTTAAAACAAGTTTCCCACCACAATCAGGGCAAATTCTTTCTTCCAATTCTTCATTTTTCATACTTTCAACATAATGACATTTTGGGAAGTTTGAACATCCAATAAATTCATCGCCTTTTTTATTTTTTCTAACAACTAAAGGAGAACCACATTCAGGACAAGTTCTATTTAAAAATTCAACTTCTTTCTTTTCTTTTTTAATATATTTGCAAGTTGGATAATTAATACAAGCTTGGAATTCTCCATATTTTCCTTGACGATAAACCATATCTCCTCCACAAACTGGACATTTTTCTCCTGTTAATTTTGGTGGTTCTTTATACATAATTTGTTTTACTTCATCAAAATGCATTATGAAATCTGAATAAAAATCTTTTAATAACTGTACTTCATTAAGGTCTCCATCTTGGATTTTATCCAAAGATAGTTCCATGTTTGCAGTGTATTCAGTAGACATTAAATCAGGGAAATACTTTGATAAAACATTAGAAGTTAAAACTCCTTGTTCGGTTGGTGATAAAATTCCTTTTTCCGATAAAATGTACTTTCTTTGAAGTAATGTTTGAATTGTTGAAGAATAAGTTGATGGTCTTCCAATACCTTTTTCTTCCATTAAACGTACAATTTTTCCTTCGCTGTATCTTGCAGGTGGTTTTGTAAAATGTTGATTTTTTTCCTTTTTAATTAAATCAAATTCTTCACCTTCGTTGATTTCAGGTAATTCTTGTTCGGTTTTATCCTTTTCTTCAATTTTTAAAATATTATATCCAGGAAATTTATTAGTAATACCTTTTAAATTAAATTCAACATTATTTGAAAACATAGTAACTGTCTTTACTAAATCAATTTTATCAGACATTAAAGATGCAACTGTTCTATTAAAAATTAATTTATAAAGTTTGTACTGATTTGTAGTTAAATATGGTTTTATAGATTCAGGTGTTCTTTCTAAAGATGTTGGTCTAATACATTCATGTGCATCTTGAGCAAGTTTTATTTTTTTAGAACTTGCTACACCTTTAAAATAATCGGCGCCATATTTATTAGTGATGTAAGCTTTCGCTTTATCAACAAATTCTTCGCTAATTCTTGTTGAATCGGTTCTCATATAGGTAATTAAACCAGTTAAACCTTCATTTGTTTCAATACCTTCATAAAGTTGTTGAGCTAATAAAGAGGTGTCTTTAGTCTTAAAGTTGTATTTAGAAAAAGCTTCTTGTTGTAAAGTTGATGTTCTAAAAGGTTCTTTTGAAGAAGTTTGTCGTTCAGTAAAATTAATATTAGAAACTTTAACTTTATCACCAATTTGTCTAAATAAATTAAGAGCATCTTCTTCATTTTTTAATTCAGGTTTCTTTTTATCAACTGAAATAAGATTTAATAGATATTCATTATTTTTAATTTGAATATAACATTCAATTGTCCAATATTCTTCAGGAACAAAAGAATTTATTTCTTTTTCATGGTCACAAATTAATTTTAAAACAACAGATTGGACTCTTCCGGCAGATTTACTTTTAATCTTTTGATTCAATAAACCAGATAATTTAAAACCAATAATACGATCAATAATTCTCCTTGCTTCTTGGGAATGAACAAGATTCATATTAATTGTTCTTGGATTTTCAATTGATTTTAAAATAGTTTCTTTAGTTATCTCATGAAACTCCAAACGTTTAGTATCTTCAATGGGTAAGTTTAAAACATCGCTTAAATGCCAAGCAATAGCTTCACCTTCTCTATCAGGGTCGGTTGCAAGATATATTTCTTCTGATTTTTTGGCTAATTTTTTTAAATTTTTAATAACATCTTTTTTATCATCTAATACTACATAAGTTGGCTTAAAATTATTTTCAATATCAACTCCAAACCCACCTTTACCAGATTTAGCTAAATCTCTAATATGTCCAATACTAGCTTCAACAACATAGTCTTCTCCTAGATAATGACTAATCGTATGACTTTTAGTTGGTGACTCAACAATAACTAATTTCATAAAATCCTCTCTTAAACTTTATGAATATAAAAAGAAAAGTAATTTTTGTAAAGTAGAAAAATTTTTTAAAACTTATTAAATATTATTATATTTAAAAAAAATAAAATTTTTTGAAAATTTCCCAGTTTTTATTAGTCGCAGGAGCAATAATTATTTTAATAATCGTCACTAAATCTTTTGGTTTATTCCTTTTTGCAATATTTTTTTGATAGACTTGAACAATTTCAAATGAATCATCTTCATATGAAATAGATTCTGCATTTTTAAAAACTTTATTAGTAAGTTGTTCTCTTAATTCTTTTTTATAGTAATACTTATTTTTCATCATCAATTCGATTAATACCTAGAAGATCATAAATATCGTTATCATCTTCAATTAAATATGAACCATCTTTAATTAAACGATTACATCCACTTTTTATTCCATCATTGCTTAAAGGGTAGGGAATACAGCCAACATCTTTTCCACAATTTATTGCATAATTTACCGTCCTACTAGTTCCACTTCTTAAATGTGCTTCACCAACTAGTACTGCCTTACCAAATGCTGCAATTAATCTATTTCTAAATAGGAAATTATCTTTACTTGCTTCTACATTAAATGGATATTCACTAATTATTAATCCGCCCTTATTAACAATTTCATCTAATAAAGATTCGTTTTCTTTCGGATAATAATTCCCAATTCCAGATCCTAATACCGCAACAGTCTTTTTGTTAGAAAATAATGCACTTTGATGGGCAATTTTATCAATTCCAATAGCTAAACCAGAAACAATAATTACATTATTTGTTAATTTTTCAACAATGTTTTTAACAGAATCTTCTCCATATTTTGAAGAATTTCTACTACCTACAATTGCTAAACAATTGTCATAATTATCATCACTAATTAAAGATAAATCACCTTTATAGTATAAAACAAATGGTGGTCGAGAGATTTTTTTTAAAGAAGAAGGGTACTCTGCATCAACCAAGGTTAAATAAGGTCCGATATTTTCTTTACTTAAAAAATCTTCGATTTCTTTTTCAGTAACTCTTTGTTTGCTTTTTATCGCTTCATAAATCTCTTCCCAATTACCATCGTAAAGGTAAGATAGATAAGCGATTAAATCACGTCCTTTCATTCAATGTTCACCTCCTATATAACAAGATGAATTGAATGATAAAAATTTCCCAAATTATTTTTTGATTTTGAAACTTTTGCGGTGAATTCCTTCTATTTCGCCATATTTTTTAATAGCTTCTATATGTTTTTTTGTTCCGTAACCCTTATGATTTTTAAAACCATATTCAGGATATTTTTTATCTAAATCATAAAGAATATGATCTCTTGTAACTTTAGCAATAATACTTGCAGCGGCAATAGAGATACATTTTGCATCTCCTTTAATAATAGGAATTACATTGATATTATTTTCTAATTTTAAAGGCATAGCATCAGTTAAAACTAAATCGTAATTAATTTTTATTTGTTTTAAAGCCTCTAGCATCGCAAGTTTTGTCGCTTCATAAATATTAACTTGATCAATAACAGTAGCTTCAATTATTCCAACTCCAACAGCAAGAGCAATTTCTTTAATTTCTAAAAATAATTTTTCACGTACTTTTTCACTTAATTTTTTTGAATCATTTATTTTTTCATTCGTATAATCTTTAGGTAAAATTACAGCCGCTGCTACAACTGGACCTGCTAAAGGTCCTCTTCCTGCTTCATCAATTCCTACAATTTTTTGAATTTTTTCAGTATAAAATTGATAATCATAATCTAACATAAGTTTATTAAACCTCATCTAAAAAGACTTTTGAAATTTTTCCATTTTTAAAGTCTTTTAATAATATAACTTTTGCTTTTTCAATATCATATTCGCTATTTTTTAATAAAAAACCTCGCAAAACTGCAATATTTTTTAAAATTTCTTCATTATTATTAGGAAGTTCCTTTAAATTTAAGTAATTTAATAATTGCTCTAAGCAATTATTTTTTAAAAAATTTAAAACAAATTCAACAAGAACATCATTATTAATTATTCCTTCTTTGACACTTCCAATTAAAGATAATTTAATCCCACTATTAGCATCTTTAAAACGAGGTTCTAAAATTCCAGGACTATCAATCATCTCAAAATTTTTATTTATTTTTACCCAAGTAATATTTCTTGTTATACCTGGCATGTTTTGAACTTTTTGAATATTTTTAGGTGCGATCATATTAATAAAAGTAGATTTTCCAACATTAGGAATTCCTAAAACTAATGCTCTTGTCACAGCATGTTTAATCCCTTTATTTTTAAGTTTTTCTAATTTTTCTTTGCTAAAATCATCTATTTTTTTAAAAATTTTCTCTTTTGAACTATTATCACTTAAATTTAATAATAAATAATAATCATTTTCTTTATTTAAATTTTTATCAATAAATAGATTTAATTTATCTAAATCAGCTAAATCAATTTTATTAAAAATAATAAGTTTTCTCTTATTTTTAATTAGTTCATTTAAATTAGAATTAAAAGAAGTATAAGGAACTCTACTATCCAAAATAAAAATAATAAAATCAACTAATTTTAATTTTTCAATTATTTGATTAGTTGCTTTCTTCATATGTCCTGGATACCAGTTATTTACATTTTTATTATTTTCTTTCTTTTCTACATATTTACCCATAAAAATAGTCTAATAAAAAGATGGCTTTTTTGCCATCTTTATCGTCACCTTTTAATAATTTAATACTTATTCTATTTAAGAATTTGTTTAATTCTAGCAGCTTTACCACTTCTTCCGCGAAGATAGTTAATTTTATTACGTCTTACTTTACCTTTTTTAACTACTTCAATATTAGCAACAAGTGGTGAATGAAGTCCAAAAATTCTTTCGACTCCAATTCCTGCTGACATTTTTCTTACTGTGAAGGTTTCTCCAACTCCACCACCACGGCGAGCCATAACAACACCTTCAAAAACTTGGATTCTTGATTTGCCACCTTCAGTAATTTTTACTGAAACTTTAATTGTATCACCAGAAGAGAATTCTGGAAGATCAGTTCTTAATTGTGTGGCAGCTACTTCTTTAACTAAATTTGTATTCATAACTTAACCTCCATTTATTACATAAATCTTTCTTATTATGTGTTCATATAAGAGTGACAACTTAAAGCGGAACACTTGTAGCATTAAATAATGCTTAAATAAAATACCGAATTTTTAATTAAAAGTCAATCTCTAATTAAATTAATTAATCCCTGTCAAGTAAAAATACTTGACATTCAAATTTATTACCTATATTATTATTCCGTTTAAAGGAGATTTTAATTATGGCAGTAAAAATTAGATTAACAAGAGCAGGAAGAACTCATCTTCCATTTTATCGTGTTGTCGCAGCTGATTCTAGATATTCTCGTGATGGAAGATATATTGAACAAATCGGTACATATGATCCAGCAAAAGGTTTAGAAAATGCTAATATTAATGAAGACATCGCAATTAAATGGATTAATAGCGGCGCTCAATATTCCGATACAGTTAAAGCTATTTTCAAAGAAAAAGGAATTTTAGAAAAAGCAAGAAACACTAAAAAAGGAGAATAATTAATGGACTATCAAACATTAATTCATACAATTATCGACCCTTTTGTAGAAAAACCTGAAGCTTTATTAATTAGAGAACTTCCTCAAGAAAAAGAAAATGAACTTACATTTTTAATTTGTACTGAAAATGATGACATCGCTCGTCTTATTGGAAAAAAAGGATGCGTTGCTAATGCAATAAGAAATGTTGTTGGTATTGCAGGAAAATTAGAAAATAAAAAAGTTCATATTAAATTTGAAGCTTTTAATCAAGAAGGTAAATAATTTATGGAAAATAACGAATATTTAAAAGTATGCACTTTATTAAAACCTGTCGGCTTAAATGGCGAAGTTAAAGTTTTTTCAACAACTACTTTTAAATCACTTCGTTATAAAAAAGGAAATACGCTTTTCCTTTTTTACGATAACTCTTATATTCCTTTAACAATAAAGAATTATCGTAAAAAAGACGAAAAATTTGATGTTTTATCATTTAATGAATTGCCTTCAATTAATGATGTTGAAAAATACTTAAATTGTGATTTATTTGCTTTAAAAGATTATTCTATATTAAATAAGGATGAATATTTTTATTCTGATTTATTAGATTGTACCGTAATAAATCAAGATGATGTTGAAATTGGAAAAGTCATTAAAATTGAAGAATTTCCTTCCCAAATTACCTTAAAAATTAAAAATTCTCAAAATAAAGATATTTATATTCCTTTTTTAGATGTCTTTATCAAAGATGTAAATCTTGATAAAAAAATAATTTTAGTAAATACCATTGAAGGAATGATATGAAATTTAAAATTTTGACAATTTTCCCTAATATTTTTGATTCTTTTTTATCAACTTCAATTATTAATAAAGCAATAAAAAAAGGTTTAGTATCTTTTGAAATTATTGACTTTCGTGAATTTACCAAAAATAAATATAAAAGAGTTGACAGCAACCCTATTGGAGGTGGACCAGGTTTAATTTTAATGGCTCAACCAATAATTGATGCCTTAAATTCAATTAATACTTCGAATGCACACAAAATTATTTTCTCTCCAAGAGGAACAATATTTAATCAAAATAAAGCCATTGAATTATCTAAAAAAGATGAAATTATTTTACTTTGTGGACACTATGAAGGAATTGATGAGAGAGTATATTCATATTTTGATGAAGAAATTTCAATTGGTGATTATATTTTAACTGGAGGAGAAACCGCAGCTTTTGTATTAATTGATGCAGTCACTCGATTAATTCAAAATGTTATTAATAAAGATTCAATTATTGAAGAAACTTTTAATTCTCCTCTTATTGAATATCCTCAATACACCGAACCATACGAATTTAACAATGAATTTGTTCCAGATATTTTATATTCTGGTAATCATAAAGCAATTGAAAAATATCATTTAAAACAATCTTTAAGTTATACTTTAAAATATCGTCCTGATCTTTTAAAGGATTATAAATTTTCAAAAGTCGAGTTATCTTTATTAGAAGAAATTAAAGAAAATAAAGTTGAAAAACGGGAAATTGATGCAATAGAAAAGGGTAAAAAATTTATTAAAAACCGTTAAATGGTGGGAATTTTCCACCTTTTTTCATTTTTTTCATTTGTTTCATTATTTCTTTAGTTTGTTCGTATTTTTTTAAAACACGATTAACATCTGCGTTAGTTTTTCCTGCACCCTTTGCAATACGATTTTTTCTTGAATATTTTAAGCATTCAGGATTTTCTCTTTCATAAGGTGTCATCGAATTTATAATAATTTCAAAATTCTTCATTTCTTGTTCTGCACTTGAAATTTGTTCACTACTAATTTTGTTTGCTCCAGGAATTGGCATTAATTTTAAAATTGAAGTTAAACTTCCAAGTTTAGAAACTTGTTTTAATTGATTCATCATATCAATTAAAGTAAATTTCCCTTCCATCATTTTGTTAACAGTCTTTTTAGCTTCTTCTTCACTAATATTTTCTTGAACTTTATCTACTAAAGTTAAAATATCGCCCATTCCTAAAATACGATCAGCCATTCTATCGGGATGGAAAATCTCGAGTTTATCAATTTTTTCACCAACACCAATATATTTTATTGGAATGCCTGTTACATGAGCAATACTTAAAGCAGCACCACCCCTTGCATCACCATCCATCTTAGACATAATGACGCCACTTAAACCAAGCCATTCATTAAATGTTTTAGCGACTTCAACACTGTTTTGTCCAGCCATTGCATCTGTTAAAAGTAAAATTTCTTCAGGATTAACCTTATGTTTGATATTTTTTAATTCATCCATTAAAGGTTCATCAATTTGTAAACGACCAGCAGTATCTAAAATTAAAACATCATAATGGTCATTATAAGCTTTTTCTTTAGCTTTAATCGCAATATTTACAGGATTTTCATTTGTTCCTAAATTTACTAAATCAACTTTAATTTGATCGGCTAATTGTTGAAGTTGATCAATTGCTGCAGGACGATACACATCGCACGCAGCAAGTAAAACTTTCTTTTTTAATTTATTTTTCATTAAATAAGCAAGTTTAGCAGCAGTTGTTGTTTTACCACTTCCTTGTAAACCAACAAGCATAATAATAGTTGGTTTATTTTTATTAAATAAAAGTTCGCTTTTATCGCTTCCTAAAAGATCAACTAACTCATCTTTAACAATTTTAACAACCATTTCAGATGGGTTTAATTTTGTGTAAACATCTGTTCCTATCGCTTTTGTTTTAACATTTTCGATAAATTCTTTAACAACTTTATAATTAACATCAGCTTCTAAAAGAGCAATTCTAACCTCTTTTAACATCTCATCCATGTTCTTTTCGGTTAATCTTGCTTGCCCTTTAACTTTTTTAATAATTTTACTAAATTTCTCAGTTAATGCCTCAAATGCCATTTTCTAATACCTCTTCAATTTCTTCAATTATTTTTTCTTTAACATTGTTTTCTTTTAAAATATTTGAGATTTGCAAGGATTTTTTATAAAAGCCAAGCTTTTCTTCATAAATCATAAGTTTATTTTTCGCTTTTTCAATCGTATCTAATACTGCACTTCTAGAAATATTAAGTTCATTAGAGATCTCCATTAAAGATAAATCAAACTTATAATATTTTTGCATGACGTTTTTTTGTTTGTCGGTTAATAAATTTTGATAACAATCTAATAAATTATTTATATTTACAAATTCTTCTATTTTATTCATCTTTAATTAACTCGCTACATAAACCATATAAATATTTGTCAAGATCGAACTCTTCAAAATCATCAAGTTTTTCACCTAATCCAATAAATCTTACAGGAATACCTAATTCTTCTCTTATTGCTAAAATTATTCCACCCTTGCTGGTCCCATCCATTTTGGTAATAACAATTCCAGTGATATCAATAATTTCTTTAAAAGCTTTAGCTTGAAGAACTCCATTTTGCCCAGTTGTTCCATCAATAATTAAAAAACATTCGATTGGTTCATTAATTTCTTTTTTTATTACTCTAGTTATTTTCTTTAATTCGTCCATTAAATTTTGCTTATTTTGTAATCTTCCCGCAGTATCAACAATAATTAAATCTGAATTATTCTCTATCCCTGCTTTAATACCTTTATAAGCAACACTTGCTGGATCTTCATTTTCATTACCTTTAGTAATATTAATATTAAGTCTATTAGCCCAAATAGTTAGTTGTTCTTTTGCTCCAGCTCTAAAAGTATCAGCAGCAACTAAACTAACTTTTTTGCCTTTCTTTTGATAATAATGAGCAATTTTTGCAATACTTGTAGTTTTGCCAACACCATTTACCCCAATAACTAACAAAACTTTAGGTTTTGAATCAAAAACAATTTCGTTTTGAATATCTTTTCCTTCTTTTAAATAATTTAAGAACATTTTATCAACAAGTTCTTCATTAATATCTTTTGGATTAGTAATATTCTTTTCTTTTGATGTTTCCAATAATTCTTCAATAATATTTAGAGTAAATGAAACACCACAATCTGCTTCAATTAAGATTTGTTCTAATTCTTCAAAATATTCTTCATTTACAGTTTGATATCTTTTAGATAAAGCATCAAGTTTGCTTGAGAAGTTTTTTCTAGACTTAGTTAAAGCTTGGTCATATTTTTCTAAACTTTTTTCCTCTTTAACTTGTTCTTCTTTTACTTCTTGAGGAATATTTTCTTCAAGATTAGTATCTTCTTTTTTCTTAAAAAATTTATCTTTTAAAAATTTAAATAAACCCATAAATTATAATGTAACCTTTTTCTTTAATGCATCTTTTGCTGCTTCTTGTTCAGCTTCTTTTTTACTTTTACCTTTTCCTTTACCTAAAACCATTTCATTATAATATACTTCAACATAAAAAGTTTTATCATGAGCTGGTCCTTTTTCTAAAACAGTTTTATAAACAACAGACTCACGGCTTTCACTTTGAACATATTCTTGAAGCATACTTTTATAGTCTTTTATTTGTTCCATCGAGAAATTTTTAGTATCTTCTAAATAGATATTTTCAAGATATTTAATAGCAAAATCAAGTCCTTGATCAAGATAAATTGCTCCAATTACTGCTTCAAAAACATCTTCTAATATTGATTGGTTATTGCTAGCTTCTTCAATACTTAAGGAGTGACCAGCACGAATATATTCGTTAAATCCAAGTTTTTTAGCATAATTAGCTAAGGATTTAGATTGAACTAAATTAGCCTTAGCTTTTGTTAAATCTCCTTCTCTTAATTCAGGATGAAATTTAAAAAGTAAACTCGCTACAACAAATCCTAATAAAGCATCTCCAATAAATTCTAATCTTTCATAGTCATGATGATGAGTTTTAGCATCGCAATTAAAAGAAGAATGCGTAAAAGCCATCTCATATAAATCCTTGTTTTTAGGTTTTATTTTATATTTTTGATAAAAACTTGAAAGATTTTTGATCATATTTTTATAAAGATTCCTTAATTTGCGAAACTATATCTTTCTTAGCTAAACTATAACACATATTTAAAGCTGAGGTGAATGATTTAAAATCACTATTTCCATGAGCTTTAATACAAACACCATTAATTCCCATAAGCATAGCTCCACCAACATTTTTATAGTCCATTCTTTCTTTTAATTCATCAAAACCTTTTTTAGAGAAAAGATATCCGATTTTAGTTAAAATATTTTTCTTAAAAGCATCTTTAATTAATAAAGACATAACTTTACAACTTCCTTCCATTGTTTTTAAGAATATATTTCCTGAAAAACCATCGGTAACTAAAACATCGACATTACCATATAAAGGTTCATTCCCTTCGATGTTACCAATGAAATATAAAGATTTATCTTCATTTAACAATTGATATGTTTCTTTTCTTAAATCATTACCTTTTTCTTCTTCACTTCCAATATTTAATAAGCCAACTTTTGGATGATCATAAGAATAAACAATTTGATAATAAATTGAACCCATTTTAGCAAATTGATGAAGTTCTTCTTTTGTATTTAAAGTATTTGCTCCTAAATCAATTGCTACAAATCTTTTATTCTTTTTGTAAGTAGGAAAAGGAGTAATTAATCCTGGACGAGTAATTCCTGGTAATCTTTTTAATTTTAAAGTTGCTAAAGTTAAAACGGCTCCAGTTGAACCAGCAGAAATAAAACCATCACATTTTTCATTTAAATATGTATCAACTGCAATATTCATCGAAGATTCTTTATCGTGAATTGCAACCATTGGATCAACATCCATTTTTAAAACAGTTTTTGAAGGAACTAAAATTATATTATTAATTCCATTTAATGAACTTAGTTCATCAATATTTCCAACACAATAAAATGTATCTTCTAAATGTTGTTTAGCAAATTCTAAAACTGCCTCAATTGTAACTTTACTTCC
Organism: uncultured Bacilli bacterium; assembly: GCA_944327845.1. Lineage (GTDB taxonomy): Bacteria > Bacillota_I > Bacilli_A > RFN20 > CAG-826 > Onthovivens. The sequence continues at coordinate 2,822 of CALVHN010000001.1, read as the reverse complement.
ATTATCTCCGCCCATCATATCAATTACAAATTTCATAAATCTTTCTCCTTTATAAAAAGCCCTTCAATTATGAAGAGCATTTTTTATTTTATTCAACTCCAATTAAAAAGCTATACACAGGTTGTTCACCATCTCTTAAATCAAAATCAAGATCTTTAAATGTTTTATTTAAATATTTTTCAACTTGTTCTTTTTCTTTATTTGTTACGTCCTTACCGTATAAAACAGTAATTACCGAACTATCTTCATCAACCAATGAATTAACTACAGTTTTAAAAGCATCAATTTTTGAACGATAACTTCCAATAATATCTTTAGTTTCTTTAATTGCAAGATAATCATTTTGTTTGATTTTTAATCCATCAATTACAGAATCTTTAATAGCATAAGTAACTGCACCAGATTTAACTTGAGAAATTGCTTCATTCATTGCTTCAATATTATCTTCTTTTGATAAAGCAGGATTGAAATTCAAAGCTGATGAAATTCCTTGTGGAATAGTTTTTGTTTCAATGATTGTTACATCATATTCATCAATTAAAGCATCTCTTGCTTGATTCGCAGAAAGAATAATATTGCTATTATTTGGGAAAATATAAATATGTTCCGCATTTGATTTTTTAATTACATTAATAAAATCACCAGTAGATGGATTCATTGTTTGTCCACCACTAACAATATAATCAACACCAGCTTCATGGAAGTATTCATCAACACCTTTTCCACTTGATGTTGCAATTAAAGCGAATTCTTTCTTCTTCTCTTCTTTATTAGGCATCTCAAGTGATCCATGATTTATTTTTCCAGCAGCGGATTTTTCATCTTCACTTTTTTCTTGTTCATTTAATAAAATTTCATGATGTTGTTCGGTCATGTTTTCACATTTCATTTTCTTAAATTCACCAAAGTTTTGAGCGTAATTAAAGACAACGCCAGGTTTTAAAGTATGAACATGAACCTTTATTAAATCATCATTTTGAATAACAACTAAAGAATTACCATGACTATTTAAAAAGGATTTAAAACGATTTATATTGAAAATTCTTTTTCCTTCTTCAACAGTTCCTAATTTTAATATAAATTCAGTACAATAGCCAAATTCAGTATTTTCAGCATCTGCTAAAACTTGTGCTTCACCATTGCTTGAAGTTAAATTTGTTTCATCTTTTCTTTCTATAGGTTTTCCAAGTAAAGCTGATTGCATACCTTCTAAAACAATACATAAACCAGCTCCTCCAGAGTCAACAACACCAACTTCTTTTAAAACAGGTAATAAATTAGGTGTTCTTTTTAAAGATTCATTAGCCTCTTTAACTAATACATCAAAAGCTTGCTCAATTGACATATTCTCATTAACAACGCTTGCAAGCTTTTCTCCAGCTTCTCTAATAACTGTTAATATAGTTCCTTCAACTGGTTTTAAAACTGCTTTATATGCAGTCTTTTTTGCTTCAATAAAAGCATCAGATAAATCAAAAACAGTTAAAGTCGATTTATTTAATATCCCTTTTGCAAAACCAGCAAATATTTGAGATGTAATTGCACCAGAATTTCCTCTTGTTCCATCGAATAATCCACTAGCAAATGCTTTAGCAATTACATAGCAATCATTATCAGTACGATATTGAATTTCTTTAAGTCCACTGAATAATGTCAAATTCATATTAATTCCTGTATCTCCATCAGGAATTGGGAAAACATTTAAAGCATCAACTTCTGGATAATGATTATATAAATTGTTAGAAGCTGAAATTAACATCGATTTGAGCTTCTTTCCATCAAGAATTTTCATAATTTTACCTCTTAAAACTATAAGTCAAGCAAATCTTCAACGTAAACATTAACTTTATTTAAAATTTTTCCGTAGCGTTTATTTATCTCATAATGAATACGTTTACTTACTTCATTTACTACTTCAGTAGTTTTTATGCCATAAGCGACAATTAAATGGATCTCTAAATCATATTTTCCATTTATTAATTTGTCGATTATTATGCCATCAACATAATTTTCTTTTTTAAGAATAACCAACTGATTCTTAATTGTTTTAACGCTTGTTAAACCAACAACCCCATAAACTTGGGAAGTTATTTCACCAATTAAGAATGTAAGTGTCTTTTTTTCTACTACTAATTTTTTATCATTTGTTGTTTTTAATTCATTTTTAACCATGACTTTACTCCATTGGTCTTTAAAAATTATACCATAATTAATAATGTTGAAAAACATTAAATTTTATCGCTACTATCGGTATTTTACATAAAAAAAGAGCCCGGCAACTTCCTATTTCTCTCTCTTACGATACCATAGGCACTATAGCGCTTAACTTCTCTGTTCGGGATGGATAGAGGTGTGTCCGCTACGTCATAATCACCAGACTCAACATGAGAACAATAGTATTTTACAACATTTATTCTCTGAAAACTAGATATTTTTAAGATGTTCTTTCTTACCCAAATTTTATGGTTGTTTTATATAAAACTTTATGAAATTAAGTCCTCGTGCGATTAGTATTAGTCGACTGAACACATTACTGTGCTTACATCTCTAACCTATCAACCTCCTAACATTGAAGGGCACTTACTTCTTTCGAATGGGAAGTCTAATCTTGTGGGGGGCTTCACGCTTAGATGCTTTCAGCGTTTATCCTTTCCATGGGCAGCTACTCAGCCATGCTCCTGGCGGAACAACTGATATACCGTTGCCATGTCCATCCCGGTCCTCTCGTACTAAGGACAGATCCACTCAAACTTCCTACGCCCACGACAGATAGGGACCAAACTGTCTCACGACGTTTTGAACCCAGCTCGCGTACCACTTTA